>CAYNDD010000067.1:12702-13176 GCA_964395425.1 uncultured Frankiaceae bacterium | reverse complement strand
TGGTCGGACAGCAGCACCTGCTGACCCCTGGTGCGCCGCTGCGCCAGCTGGTCGACGGCGGCAGCAGCACGAGCGTCCTGCTCTGGGGTCCGCCGGGCAGCGGCAAGACCACGATCGCCCGGCTGCTGTCGGCCGGGCGGCTGTTCGTGGAGCTTTCCGCGGTGACCGCCGGGGTCAAGGACGTCCGGGCCGCGATCGAGGCGGCAAAGGAGCGGCTGAGCTTCCAGGGCGAGCGGACCGTGCTGTTCGTCGACGAGGTCCATCGCTTCTCGAAGTCGCAGCAGGACGCCCTGCTTCCGGGTGTCGAGGCCGGCCTGGTGACGTTCGTCGGCGCCACCACGGAGAACCCGTTCTTCTCGGTGATCTCGCCGTTGCTCTCCCGCTCGCTCCTGCTCACCCTCGAGCCGCTCGACGACGAAGCGATCAGGTCGCTGATCGAGCGTGCGCTGGCCGACGAGCGCGGTCTCGGCGGCG
>CAYNDD010000067.1:0-12692 GCA_964395425.1 uncultured Frankiaceae bacterium | reverse complement strand
CTGCCTGAGGAGAGCATCGCGCACCTGCTCCGCCTTTCCGCCGGGGATGCCCGGCGCGCGCTCAACGCGCTCGATGCCGCGGCCGGCGCGGCCCGGTCGCTCGGCCGCGACGCGATCGACCTCGAGGTGCTGGAGCAGGCGGTCGACCGGGCCGCGGTCCGCTACGACCGAGAGGGCGACCAGCACTACGACGTGATCAGCGCCTTCATCAAGAGCCTGCGGGGCAGCGACGTCGACGCGTCGCTGCACTACCTGGCCCGGATGCTCGAGGCCGGCGAGGACCCCCGGTTCATCGCCCGGCGCCTGGTGATCTTCGCCAGCGAGGACGTCGGCGTGGCGGAGCCGGGCGCGCTCGGGGCTGCGGTCGCGGCCGCGCACGCGCTCGAGCTGGTCGGCCTGCCCGAGGCCCGGCTCAACCTGGCCCAGGCCACCATCCACCTCGCGCTCGCCCCGAAGAGCAACGCCGTGACCACCGCGCTTGGAGCCGCGACCGCGGATGTGCGCGAGGGTCTGGCCGGTGGGGTGCCGCCCGCGTTGCGGGATGCGCACTACCCGGGCGCAAAGCGCTTACATCACGGGGACGGCTACCGATACCCTCATGATTTCCCCGGCGGGGTCGTCGAGCAGCAATATGTACCGGATGAGGTGCTCGGCCGGGACTACTACCGCCCCTCGGACAGGGGCGCTGAACGGGCCGCGGCCGAGCGGCTGAAGACACTGCGCACCACCGTGCGCGGGGCACCAACCGGCGCTGCCGACCGCGCAGCGCCACACGACGACGGGGAGCAGTAGGCGATGACGGTCCTTGCGAGCGGCGGGTTGTCGGGTGGGGAGGTTGCCGGGCTGATCGTTGCGGTGTTCTGGGGGGTGCTGGTCTGTTTCCTGGCCTATGTGCTGCTCAAGCTCGGCAAGGTCATCGGCGAGACCGCGAAGCTGGTCAACGGCGTGGCGGACCAGACAGTGCCCTTGCTCGGTGAGGTCACGACCTCGGTGGTCCAGGTCAACGCCGAGCTGACCCGGGTCGACACGATCGCGGCCAACGTCGAGGACATCTCCAGCAACGCCAAGGCGATGACCTCGCTGTTCGCGGCCACCGTGGGCTCTCCGGTGATCAAGATCGCGGCGTTCTCCTACGGCGTTCGGCGGGCGATGAAGAGCAAGCAGGAGGAGGACGTCCGCAAGCGGGTGAAGGCGCAGATGAAGTCGGATCGCTCGGCCCGCAAAGCCGCGAAGAAGGCGTCGACATGAGACGACTGTTTTACGTCGCCTTCGGCGCCACGGTCGGTGTCATCGTCGTACGCCGGGTCAGCAACGCGGCGGCCAAGTGGACGCCGGAAGGCATCGCCGCTCAGGCCGGTGGGCTGCAGGGCCAGATCGGGGAGTGGTGGGCGATCGTGAAGGAGTCGGCGGCCGCGCGCGAGCGCGAGCTGCGTGAGGCGCTGGGCATCGACGACGACACCGAGCATTCCGCGGCATGAAGTCGGTTGAAATCGCGGAGCGCTTCCTGCGCTTCTTCGAGGCTCGCGGGCACACCATCGTGCCGTCCGCCTCGCTGGTGGTGCCCGATCCGACCTTGCTGTTGGTCAACGCCGGCATGGTGCCGTTCAAGCCGTACTTTCTCGGCGAGGAGCAGCCGCCCTTCACTCGCGCGGCCAGTGTTCAGAAGTGCGTGCGAACCGGCGACATCGACATCGTCGGCACCAACAGCCGCAACGTCTCCTTCTTCCAGATGGCCGGCAATTTCTCCTTCGGCGACTACTTCAAAGAGGGTGCGATCCCGCTCGCCTGGGAGCTGCTCACGATGTCGCGGGACGACGGCGGCTTCGGCTTCGACCCGCAGCGGCTGTGGCCGACGGTCTACCGCGACGACGACGAGGCCTACCAGGTCTGGACCGACGTCGTCGGCGTGCCGGCCGAGCGGGTCCAGCGCCGCGAGCGCGAGGACAACTACTGGTCGATGGGCGTGCCCGGCCCGTGCGGGCCGTGCTCGGAGATCTACTTCGACCGCGGGCCGGAGTACGGCCGCGACGGCGGGCCGAGCGCCGACGAGGAGCGCTTCCTCGAGGTCTGGAACCTCGTCTTCATGCAGTACGAACGCGGCGAGGGCGAGGGCTACGACTACGTCGACCACCTGATCGGCGACCTGCCGGCGCGCAACATCGACACCGGCATGGGCGTGGACCGGATGGCCGTGGTCCTGCAGGGCGTCGACAACATCTTCGAGACCGACCTGCTCCGGCCGATGCTCGACCGGGCGGCGCAGATCAGCGCAGTCCCGTACGGCCGGGACAGCGAGTCCGACGTCCTGCTGCGGGTGGTCGCCGATCACACCCGCACCTCCACGATGCTGATCGCCGACGGCGTCGTCCCGGGCAACGAAGGGCGCGGCTACGTCCTGCGCCGGATGATCCGCCGCGCGGTCCGCACCCTGCGCCTTCTGGGCGTCGAGCAGGCCGGCATGGCCGACCTGGTCGGGTTGGCGTGTCAGGTGATGAGCCCGGCCTTCCCGGCGCTGGGGGAGAACGCCAGCCGGATCGAGGGCGTGGCCGCGCAGGAAGAAGAGTCGTTCCTGTCGACCCTTCGGACCGGGTCGGTGCTTTTCGACCGGCTCGCGGGTGACCTGCGCCGAGCGGGCACGTCGACCGTGCCCGGCGACCAGGCCTTCCTGCTTCACGACACCTATGGCTTCCCGATCGACCTCACCCTGGAGATGGCCCGCGAGCAGGACCTTCAGGTCGACGAGGACGGCTTCCGACGGCTGATGGACGAGCAGCGGAAGCGGGCCAAACGCGACACCGCGGAGCGCAAGAGCGCGCAGGCCGATCTCGGGGTCTATCGCGGGCTGCTCGAACACGGCGGGCAGACCACCTTCACCGGCTACTCGGAGGTCGAGGCCGAAGGCACCATGAAGGCGATCCTCGTCGACGGGGAGCTGGCGCCCACCGCAGGTGAGGGCACCGAGGTCGAGATCGCCCTCGACCGCACCCCGTTCTACGCCGAGGCCGGTGGCCAGCTGGCCGACCACGGCCGGCTCCAGCTCGGCGACGGCTCGATCGTCGAGGTGTACGACGCCCAACGCCCGGTGGCCGACCTGATCGTGCACCGCGGCCGGGTCATCAGCGGCCAGGTCAACGTGGGCGACGCCGTGATCGCGACCGTCGACGTCGAGCGCCGCAAGGCCATCTCGCGTGCGCACACGGCCACCCACCTCGTCCACCAGGCGATCCGGCGGGCGCTCGGCGAGTACGCGACCCAGGCCGGCTCGATGAACGACGCCGGGCGGTTCCGGTTCGACTTCAACTCGCCGACCGCCGTACCGGACAGCGTCATCGCCGACGTCGAGGCCGAGGTCAACGATGTCCTGCTGGCCGACCTCGCGGTTCGCGCCTTCGTGACCACTCAGGACGAGGCCCGGCGGATCGGCGCGCTGGCCCTGTTCGGTGAGAAGTACGGCGAAGCCGTGCGGGTGGTCGAGGTCGGCGACTACGCCCGTGAGCTGTGTGGCGGCACGCACGCGCTGCGCTCCGCCCAGCTCGGGATGGTCAAGCTGCTCAGCGAGGCGTCGATCGGGGCCGGCAAGCGCCGGATCGAGGGGCTGGTCGGCGCCGACGCCTTCACCCACCTGGCCCGCGAGCACCTGCTGGTCAGCCAGCTGTCCGGGATCCTCAGCGCGAGCCCGGAGGAGCTCGTCGATCGCGTCAACGCGGTCGTCGGCCGGGTCCGGGAGCTGGAGAAGGAGTTCGAGCGGATGCGTGGCGCCGCGGTGCTCGCTGGTGCGGTCGATCTGGCCGGCTCGGCGACCGATCACAACGGCGTGGCGGTCGTCGCCCACCGGCTGCCGGATGGCGCGGACGCCGACGACCTTCGCAAGCTGGCGCTCGACGTGCGCGGCCGGATCGACTCGTCGCGCCCGGCTGTGGTCGTGACGGCTGCGGTCACCGACGGCCGGCCCTTGATCGCCGTGGCGGTCAACGACGCCGGCCGTGACCGCGGGCTGCGGGCCGGTCAGCTCGTCCGCGCGGCGTCCAGCGCGCTCGGCGGCGGCGGTGGCGGCCGTGACGACCTGGCTCAGGGCGGCGGCACCAATGCGGCCGCCCTCGACGGGGTGCTCGTCGACCTTCCCGCCTCGATCGGCCGCCAGGTCACCGATGGCGCCTGAGCCGTTGTCGACGGTCGGCGTTGCGTTGAGAACCGGGGTCCGGATCGCAGTGGACGTCGGGAGCGTTCGGGTGGGGGTCGCGGCATCGGATCCGGCCGGCGTGCTGGCGACGCCGGTCGCAGTCCTGCGGCGCGACCGCCGGGGTGGGCACGATCTCGACGAGCTCGCGGCGCTCGTGGCCGAGCGCACGGCGGTCGAGGTGCTGGTCGGGCTTCCGAAGTCCTTGTCGGGCCAGGAGGGCACGGCCGCGGCCGCCGCCCGCAGCTACGCCGTCGAGCTGGCCGGCCGGGTCGCGCCGGTCAACATCCGGCTGGTTGACGAACGGCTGACCACAGTCGAGGCGGCCCGAGGGCTACGGTCCGCGGGGGTGCGGTCGAAGGCCGGGCGCGCGGTGATCGACGCGGCGGCCGCAGTGGTGATCCTCCAGCACGCGCTCGATCACGAGCGAGCCACCGGGACCGCCCCGGGCGAGGCGCTGTAGTGAGCGGTCGATGAGCGGGCTCGGGTTCGGCATGACCGAGGACCATGGCGGCCCGGGTGCGCCGAGCAACCGCCGCGGCCTGATCTTCGCCGTCATCCTGTTCCTGGTCGTCGCGGTCATCGCCGCGGTCGCGCTGGCGTCACCGATCAAGCAGCTGTTCGGCAGCAGCAACGGCGACTACTCCGGCGACGGCACCGGCTCGGTGCTGGTCGAGGTGCATCAAGGCGACAGCGCGTCCACCATCGGTGCGAGCCTGGCCAAGGCCGGCGTGGTGCGAAGCAGCGCGGTGTTCACAACCGCTGCCGCGCTCAACCCGCGCTCACGCGACATTCAGCCCGGCACCTACCGGATGCACGAGCACATGCAGGCCTCGCTGGCGTTGGCGCTCATGCTCAACCCGAAGTCGCTGGTCTCATACCGGGTCACGATCCCCGAAGGCTTCACCGCGGCCGCGATCGTCGCCCGGATCGCTGCCAAGACGCCGATCCCCGCAGCGGCTCTGCAGGCGGTGCTGGCGAACCCGGCTGCCCTTCACCTGCCGTCTTACGCGGACGGCCCCGCACCATCGGCCACCACGCCGGACAGCGGCGTCGAGGGCTTCCTGTTCCCGGCCACCTACGACGTCGCGCCGGGCGAGACGGCCACCCAGGTGCTTTCGGCGATGGTCACCCGCTTCGACCAGGCCGCGGCCCAGGCCAAGTTGACCGCCGGGGCGAAGCGGCTCGGCCTGTCGCCGTACGCGGTGATCACGCTGGCCTCGATCGTGCAGCGAGAGGGGCTGCTGATTCAGGACTACCCCAAGATCGCCGAGGTGTTCACCAACCGGTTGGCGGCGCACATGCCGCTGGGTTCGGACGCGACGTTGTATTACATCCTCGGCCCCAACCACGGCCCACTCACCGACACCGACCTCGCCAACCCGTCGCCGTACAACACCCGGACCAACCTCGGGCTGCCGCCGACTCCGATCAACTCCCCGGGTACGGCGGCCATCGACGCCGTCCTGCACCACCCGAACGGCCCGCTGCTCTACTTCGTCACGATCGACAAGGCCGGGCACACCGCCTTCGCGACGACCCTCGCCCGGTTCAATGTGCTGGTCGCGGAGTCGAAGGCAAACGGGGTGAAGTGAGCCGGATCGGCGTGGCGGTGCTCGGCTCGCCGATCCACCAATCGCTGTCTCCGGTGCTGCATGCGGCGGCGTACGAGGCACTCGGTCTGGCCGGCTGGTCCAACCGAACGGTCGAGTGCACGGTTGACGAGCTCGGCGAGACCCTGCGGGCACTCGACGCCGAAGGGCTGGCCGGGGTCGGGCTCACGATGCCACTCAAACGAGCGGTGCTCCCGATGCTCGCCAGCCACGACGAGCGGGTCCGCAGCACCGGCGCGGCCAACACGGTGGTGTTCGGCCCGGATGGCTGGCACGGGGCCAACACCGACGTGCCAGGCATGATCGCGGTGCTCCGCGGCCAAGGGGTGTCCGCGGCAACCGCGCCGGAGCCGCCCTGGATCATCGGGGCCGGCGCGACCGCGGGTTCGGCGCTGGCCGCGGTGGCCGACCTCGGCTGGCGGTCGGCGACGCTGGTGGCGCGGCGGCCGGAGGCGACCGCCGACGTCAGGGCAGTTGCGGACCGGGTCGAGGTCGAGCTCGACGTGCAGCCGTGGGAGGAGATCACCGGGTCGGTCACGGCCGCGCTGGTCATCTCGACCACGCCGGCCGGCGCGACCGATGAGGCCGCACCTGCGCTCACGGCCGCCGGCGGCCTGCTCTTCGACGTGATCTACGTCCCGTGGCCGACCCGGTTCGCTGCTGCCTGGCGCGAGCGGGGCGGGCGGATCGTGGGCGGGCTGGAGCTGCTCGTCGAGCAAGCGGTCGAACAAGTCCGCCTGTTGACCGGCAAGACGCCGCCGGTCGAGGTGCTCCGGGCGGCCGGGTACACCGCATTGGCTGCACGCTGATCGGTTAGCCTCGCGAAGACCGCACGATCTCACGAGGAGACAGCGTGGCCACTCGGGTGGGCATCAATGGATTTGGCCGGATCGGCCGGAATTTCTACCGGGCGATCCTCGCCGGCGGGCGCGACATCGACGTCGTGGCGTACAACGACGTCGGCGACCGCGCGACCATCGCGCACCTGCTGAAGTACGACAGCATCCTCGGCCCGCTCCCCGAGTCGGTCAGCGTCACCGACGACGGCATTTCGGTCGGCGAGCACACCATCATCGGCTTGGCCGAGCGGGGCGGGCCGGGTGCGCTGCCCTGGGGCGATCTCGGGGTCGACGTCGTGATCGAGTCGACCGGGCTGTTCACCAAGGCGGAGCAGGCGCGCCAGCACGTCGACGTGAGCGGCGCGAAGAAGGTGATCATCTCCGCCCCGGCGAGTGGCGACGACATCACGATCGTGCTCGGTGTCAACGACCACCTCTATGACGGCACCCAGACCGTGATCTCCAACGCCTCCTGTACGACGAACTGCCTCGCCCCGATGGCGAAGGTGCTCAACGACAGCTTCGGCATCGAGCGCGGGCTGATGACCACCGTGCACGCCTACACCCAGGACCAGAACCTGCAGGACGGCCCGCACAGCGACCTGAGGCGGGCGCGGGCCGCGGCCATCAACGTCATCCCGACCTCGACCGGGGCGGCGAAGGCGATCGGCCGGGTGCTGCCCGAGCTGGCCGGCAAGCTCGACGGCTACGCGTTGCGGGTGCCGGTGCCCACCGGGTCGGCCACAGACCTGACCGTGACGCTCTCGAGGGAGGCCAGCCCGGCGGAGGTCAACGCGGCACTGAAGGCCGCCGCCGACGGCCCGCTCTCCGGCATCCTGCGCTACACCGAGGACCAGATCGTCTCGACCGACATCGTCGGTGACCCCGCGTCGTGCATCCTCGACGCCGGCTTGACCAAGGCGGTGGGCGACATGGTGAAGATCGTCGGTTGGTATGACAACGAGTGGGGCTATTCGAACCGGCTCGTGGACCTGACCCAACTCGTCGGGGAGCGGCTCGCCGCGTGAGCGCCGACCTGCCCGACATATCGTCGCTGGGTGACCTCAGCGGCAAGCGGGTCGTCGTGCGATGCGACCTCAACGTGCCGCTCGACGGCGACCGGATCACCGACGACGGCCGGATCCGGGCGACCGTTCCGACCCTTACCCGGCTGCTCGACGCCGGGGCGCGGATCGTCGTGCTGTCGCACCTGGGCCGGCCGAAGGGCGCTCCCGACCCGAAATACACCCTGGCCCCGGTGGCGCGCCGTCTCGGCGAGCTGCTGGGCCGCGAGGTGGTGCTCGTCGCCGAGCCGGAGTCCGACGCCGGGGACGCCGACGTGGTGATGCTCGAAAACCTGCGTTTCCACCCTGAAGAGACCTCGAAGGACGCCGGCGAGCGGGCCGCGTTCGCCCGTCGGCTGGCGGCGCTGGGGGATTGCTACGTCGACGACGCCTTCGGGGTCATGCACCGGTCGCACGCGAGCGTCGACGAGCTCGCCGGGTTGCTCCCGCACGCCGCGGGTGACCTGGTGCGCCGGGAGGTCGAGGTGTTGCGGGCCGTGACGGTCGACCCGGCACGTCCATTCGCCGTCGTACTCGGCGGATCGAAGGTGTCGGACAAGCTGGCCGTGATCTCCAGCCTGCTGCCGGTCGTCGACCGGCTGCTGGTGGGCGGTGGGATGTGCTTCACCTTCCTGGCCGCCGAGGGCAAGCCGGTCGGCTCCTCGATGCTCGAGTCCGATCAGATCGACGCCTGCCGCGGGTTCCTCGCGTCGGGCAAAGTGGCGCTCCCGGTCGACATCGTGGTGGCGGCGGAGCGGGCCGCCGGCGTGCCGACAACAATTGTTGACGCGGGTGCGATCCCGGCCGGCGAGATGGGGCTCGACATCGGTCCTCGGACGGTCGAGCAGTTCACCGGCTTGCTCGCCGATGCGCGCACGATCTTCTGGAACGGTCCGATGGGGGTGTTCGAGATCGACGAGTTCGCGGCCGGCACGCGCGGGCTCGCCGAAGCCATCGCGGCGCGGACCGACGCCCTGACCGTGGTCGGCGGGGGTGACTCAGCGGCTGCTGTTCGCGTGCTCGGCATCCCGGCCGACGGGTTCAGCCACATCTCGACCGGGGGCGGGGCGAGCCTGGAGTTCCTCGAGGGTCGGGAACTGCCGGGCCTGCTGGCATTGGAGCGTTGATGGCGGGTCGCACCCCATTGATGGCGGGCAACTGGAAGATGAACCTCACGCACCTCGAGGCGATTGCGCTGGTCCAGAAGCTGGCCTTCTCGTTCACCGACAAGGATTACGACGGGTGCGACGTGGTCGTGCTGCCCCCGTTCACCGACATCCGCAGCGTCCAGACCATGGTCGACGGCGACCACCTGCGGATCCGCTACGGCGCCCAGGACCTCTCGCCGTACGACGCCGGTGCCTATACCGGGGACATCAGCGGGGTGATGCTGGCGAAGCTGGGCTGCTCCTACGTCGTGATCGGGCATTCCGAGCGGCGCGAGCACCATCACGAGACCGACGATGTCGTGAACGCCAAGGTGCGGGCCGCCTATCGCAACGGCCTGACGCCGATCCTGTGCGTCGGGGAGTCCCTGGATGTGCGCCAGGCGGGCAATCAGGTCGGTCACACGACGGCTCAGCTCACCGCGGCGCTCGCTGACGTCACCGCGGCGCAGGCGGGCTCGATCGTGGTCGCCTACGAGCCGATCTGGGCGATCGGCACCGGAGAGGTTGCCACCCCGGCCGACGCGCAGGAGGTGTGCGGGGCACTGCGGGCGACCCTTGCCGGTTTGTACGGCGAAGCGGTCGCACGCGCCGTTCGGGTCCTGTACGGCGGTTCGGTGAAGGCCGACAACATTGCAGGAACCATGGCCGAGCCGGATGTAGACGGCGCACTCGTCGGCGGGGCCAGCCTGCTGCCCGAAGATTTTGTCCGGATCGTGCGATTCGACGCGCAGTCTTCCGCTTGACACCCGGATAACGGCGCGATCACGATTGGGCCGCGCGATGCGCACAATGCTTCCTGAACACCAGTGGTACGCCTTAGAGTCGCCCCGCCGGGACGCTGCCCGGTGGTCGAACGGAAAGGGGTTCGATGACGGCTCCGCTTGATGTTGCCGGCGACGTCGCCGAAGCTCACACACCGACCTCGGTCGATGGGGTACCCGCGAAGGCGATCGAAGGCCGATCACTCGGCCAGATCGCCTGGATGCGGTTCAAGCGGGACAAGGTTGCTTTGGCAAGCATCGGCGTGCTCGTCGTCCTCGTCGTCTTCACCTTGATGGCGCCGCTGATCAACCGTTGGGTCGGGGTCAACCCATTCAGCGACAACGTCGGGATCCTGAACTTCAACACCGGGATCGGGACTCCGACCGGCCACCTGGGCGGGATCAGCCTGGCCCATCCACTCGGGGTCGAGCCGATCAATGGTCGCGACCTGCTCGCCCGGATCGACGTCGGTGCGCGTTACTCGCTGATCATCGCGTTCGCGTCGACCTTGCTGTCCGTCGTGATCGGTACGTTCTTCGGCGCGATCGCCGGCTACTTCGGCGGCGCGGTCGACACCGGGATCAGCCGGATCATGGACATTCTGCTGGCCTTCCCGCAGCTGATTTTCGCGATCGCGATTGCCGCCGTGATCGAGACCACCCCCTCCGGCGGCGGGCTGTGGACTCACGTCCTGCTGCTGATCGGCATCATCGGCTTCTTCAGCTCGCCGTACTTCGGCCGGATCATCCGCGGCCAGGTCATCTCGCTGCGGGAGAAGGAGTTCGTCGACGCCGCGCGCGGCATCGGGGCCCGCAGCGGGTACATCATGTTCCGCGAGCTGCTGCCCAACATGTACGGCCCGATCCTCGTCTACTCGACGCTGATCATCCCGACCAACATCCTGTTTGAGGCCGCGCTGTCCTATCTCGGTGTGGGGATCCCGCTCCCTACGCCGTCCTGGGGCAACATGCTCTCGGACGCGACCGGAAGCAACATCTATCAGATCGACCCGATGTTCGCGATCATTCCCGGCCTGGCCATCTTCATCACGGTCATGGCGTTCAACCTGTTCGGAGATGGGCTGCGGGACGCCCTTGATCCACGGAGCAACCGCTGAGCGCCACGAGCGTTTGAGGCGGACACCACTGGTCCGACGATGAGCGTCGAACCTGTTACAAGGAAGGAACCGCGACCGGATATGCCTGGTAAATCCTGGGTGCTGCGAGGAGGAGTCGCTGTTGCGGCTCTAGCCCTCGGCGCCACCGCCTGCGGCAGCAGTAGCAGCGGTGGTAATACGACCCCATCCAACTCACCCGCACCGACGTCGACCGCGGCCGCCATCCAGGGCAACGCGCAAGGCACCGGCAGCGGCTTCGCTGCCTCGACACCGATGAACCCGTCGACGGCCAAGGGTGGCACGCTGAACGTGGGTGTGGCCGGCGACGTCGACTACATGGACCCGGCGCGGACCTACTATGCGTTCAGCTGGGACATTCACCAGCTGTTCAGCCGGACCCTGCTCACCTTCCCGGACGGAGTCGGTCAGCAGGCCCTCCAGCCGACCGCTGACATCGCGACCGGACCGGCGACGCCGACCAACGGCGACAAGACCTGGTCCTACACCCTGAAGCCCGGGATCAAGTTCCAGGACGGCACTACGGTGACGTCGAAGGACATCAAGTACGCGATCGAGCGGACCTTCGCGACCAGCGTGATCAACGGTGGCCCGTCGTACTTCGCGACGTTCCTGTGCCCGGGTGGCGAGAACTCCTCCGGCGCCTGCACGACGTACGGCGGCCCGTACAAGAACAAGGCGGCTGTGTACGGTCTGTCGACGATCTCGACGCCGAGTGCGAACAAGATCGTGTTCCATCTGAACCAGCCGTTCTCGGAGTGGAACTACGTGATGACGTTGTTCGGCACCTCTCCGGTCGAGGTCAAGGTTGACCAGAACCCGAAGACCGGTGGCGCGAACTACAACAACAACGTCCAGGCCACCGGCCCGTACAAGATCGCGTCGTACGTGCCGAACAAGCACATCGACCTGGTCCGCAACCCGGCCTACGACCCGACGACTGATGGCACCCGGCCGGCGCTGCCGAACAAGATCAACATCACGACGAGCTTCGACTCGGTGACGTTGGACAACGACATCGTCGCCAACACCGTGGACCTCGACATCGGAGGGACCGGCGTGCAGCCGGCCACCCAGGCCAAGATCCTGCAGACGTCATCGTTGAAGGCTCGTGCGCTCGACCCGATCACCGGGTTCACCCGCTACATCGCGATCTTGTCCGAGACCCCGCCGTTCAACAACATTCACTGCCGCCAGGCGGTCGAGTGGGCGATGAACAAGAAGGAGCAGCAGGACGCGCGTGGTGGCATCTACGGTGGCGCGATCGCGACCACCCTCGGGCCACCAACCCTCGCTGGCTGGAAGAACTTCAACGAGTACCCGGGCACCGAGAACGGCCCGGACGTCGCGAAGGCGAAGGCGGCGCTGACCGCGTGCGGCAAGCCGAACGGCTTCCACACCACGATCGTCGTCACCAACCAGGGCAAGGGTCCGCAGCAGGCGCAGTTCCTGCAGAACGACCTGAAGGCGGTCGGGATCACCGCGAACATCAAGGAGTTCGACCCGGCGACGTACTACTCGTCGGTGATCGGGGTTCCGGCGAACCTCAAGAAGGACGGGTACGGCCTGGCGTTCGCAGGTTGGGGCCCGGACTGGCCGGCACCTTACGGGTTCTTCGAGAACATCGTCGACCCGCGCAAGATCCTGCCGCAGGGCAACAGCAACTACGGCGCCTGCTCTGACCCGAAGATCACCTCGCTGATTCAGCAGGCACTCTCGCAGACCAGCCCGGCTGCCGAGTACCCGTTCTGGCAGCAGGTCGACGAGACGGTCAACAAGGACGCCTGTGACGCACCGTTCACCTACGACAAGGCGCTCGACCTCTTCAGCAGCCGGCTGAAGAACGTCTACATCGAGCCCCAGTTCGGCATCGTGGATCTTCGGACCCTCGGCGTCTCGTAACCGCACAACGATCGTTGCGCGGGGTCGGCCT
>CAYNDD010000066.1:2641-13335 GCA_964395425.1 uncultured Frankiaceae bacterium | reverse complement strand
CGGGAGTTGCCGCGATGGTGAAACATGATGAGCGTTTTTTGTCAGATTTCACTCGCGATGACCCGCCTCTGCGCGTTTCCCTCCCTGGTCAAAACGCCGATGGCGGGGATCTCAACCGTGGTCATGGTGCCTATCCGCGGTGCAACCTGACCATGTCGTTCCAGTGATCAAGAGTCCGGAGGCAACAGTGATAACAGCTGGGCGCTCGTCATGCTGCCGGGCAACCCGAGGTCATCTGTATCCAGCAACGTGTAGGAGGAATCGGCAGAGGAATAGAGTCCCTCGTCGTTAGTGATAATCCATTGGCCAGTCGGCGTCCCTGGAGTGAACTCGAACGGTGACACGAAGACGAGATATTTTGTGCCCGGGGAAAGAAGAGGCTCGTTGCTGACCTCGACCTTCGGTGATCCAATTTGACGGATAGCGAGCGTGTTATCTCCTTCGACGCTGCCCCATAGCAGTCGATCTACCGAGACTTGGGTGATCGTCGCGGGAATGTTGGTGGTTCCCGCCTGGTCCGCCGGAGTCTCCGACGGGTCGGGCAACGCCGTCACCTCTACGACTGCCGAGGAGTGCGCCGCCAACTCCTTGATCGTCGAGTAAGAAGTGGGTTGGCTGACGTCGATATGCGTTTGGGCAGCAGTTGCGTGCTCCGGGTGATCGGAAGTCGCGCGTACGTTACTTGCGCAGCCGGTCACAAAGGCTAAACCAGCAAGAATGGCTACCGGTACGCGACGCATGTGAACCTCGAATCTGGCATTGAGCTGTCCGAGCACCTAGTAGAGAGAGTTGATCCCATCGATGTCATCCGGCTGTGGATTCTGGTGGTTGCAGGTAAAGTACCGAGAGCTATTTGGATACATAATCGGCTGTCCCGAACAGGTGCTGGTGCCCGCGTGGTCCAGACCTAGTTCGTGACCCATTTCGTGAACCATTAGTTGCTTACGTGCGGTGGTGCTGTAGCCGCTGGTGTAGAAGGAGTTGTAGTAGCTGGTCTGGAAGTTGCTCATGTAACCACCGCTACAGGTGTAATAAGTGAGGCCATCGTGACCTGAACCAAAGTTCGCCGTAACCACGCTGAACTGATAGGTCCCGGAATCTCCAACCGATTCCATGTTGATTGGTGTGCTAGTCGCCGTCCACGCCTCGGCTGCGTCCCGCGTGGCCGTCGCGTAACTGCTGCCGTCGTAATAATGCACCGTCGCGCTGCTATATGCGCATGCCTCCACGTTGTACGCCATAGCCGGCGTAGGCGCAACAAGGCCAACGACGGCCAGCGTCAGCACGGCAGTCACGGTTGAAGTGGCAACTGTCGGCATCTTCTGCCCCCCGATTTCGTATGGTATTCGACAACATACCATCGCAACCGCTAGTTGGGCATATTCGCCGCCGATGCGTGGTTTCGAACAGCAGAGCGCGGAATGGTGAACAGCGCGGGTTTTGCCCTTCACCCGGCGCCGCGGCCGGACCGTGCGACCCGGAAGGTCAAGAGCGGACGCCAGCCGTGCGGACAGTGACCCGCCCCGCGCCAGCGCAGTTTCGCTCGCTCGGACTGGAAATCCCCCGTATTGGTCTCAGTTGTCGCTTGCCAGCTCGATGGGACCACGGTGTTGCCATGACCTAGGGACCACTTTGGTCGAGCGGTGATGGTCGTCTGTCTTTTTCTGTTTGGTCAACTGCGTTGAGTTGGGCTGCGGGCGTGTCGGGGTCGTTGTTGCCGCCGGTAGGACTGGCCTTCGATGAGCTAAGCCCCCAACGGTTGCCTCCGGTCCGGCCTAACTTCCGCCGAACAACCCGAGGTTGGGAAGCAGCGTGGTTGCCTGCTCAAGCATCGCCGCGACGGCATCGAGCGCCTCGGTGACCTCCTCGATGCTGATCTCGTCGACGGGTTGGGTCGAATACTCGATCCGGTTTCGGCCGCGGCGAAGCGAGCCGTACACCGCGAACGCATCCCGAAACTGCGCGACGGCCGCTTGGTCCACCGCGTAGTGGCCGCCTCTGGTTGTCGGACGTAGCCCCTGCTGGGCAAGCAGGCCCACGCAGGCCTGCCGGGCGGAGTCGTACCCGAGCACATACGCGCTGGAAGCGTCCTGCGTGACGAGCGATCGCGCCGACCGGAGCGTGGTCTCCGCCTTGGCCAGCCAGGGCTCACCGTTTGCGGACCTCCGGTGACGGACTCCAACTGGCCGCCGGAGAGCAGTTGCTCGACGACGGCCTCGCCCATTTGCCACCGGCTCATGCCGGGTGGCCGGGTCTGGGGACGGTCAGGGTTGAGACCGAGTACGTCGGTCCGGCGGCGATATCAGCGGCCAGCTCGTCGTCTCGTTCCCGCCATCGGTCGCGTGTCATCACGACCGGATTCACTGGGATGCGCAACCGGTCCTCACTCCGCTGCGCGGCAGCATCCACCGCGAGCCGGCTGATCCGGTCGACGACCACCAGAACGTCGATGTCATGTGGCGCATCGCCGACCTTGCCCGCGTACCGAGCTGCCCAGGACCCGAAGATCAGGACGTCCGCCTTCGGGGCGAACTCGCTGAACTCCTCTCCGATGACGATGGCCGGTCCATAGGTCAGGAGCATCAGCTGACTCAACGCTGGCAAGAGCCGGTTGTCCGGTCAAGGGTGACTGCGCGGCGCTGGCGGACGCCCAGCCGGCCGTGTGGGGTGTCTGGGCCGGCGTTTGGCATGACCAGACCTACCGGGCGAAACGAGCCGTGGCCTAGTGGCGAAGACGCCCTTTCATGCGAGACACTCTCTGCGGGTGCAGAGGCCATCCGACCGCGAACGCTGGCTAAAGAGAAGGTTGGTACACCGAAATGAGCCTCTTCACGAACCTGGTGACACGCCGAGGGCGTGTAATCGACGAAATGGGACGAACCGCGGCGCTCGTCAACCAAGGACCGGGCCTGCCCCCGTTGCGGCGCGTACCGGTCGTGCGGCTACCCCGGTAGGGACTTGCAGAGGTCGTCCGAATCGGCCCGCCACGCTCAAGGTTTCGAGTCCGCCTGCCGAAGTAGTGCTTGACGCCATGACGTCATGAAGTCAATACTAATGCTTGACACCAGGGAGGTAGCCCCGATGAGTACGGACCGAGCGTTGACGATTCGTGTCCCGGAGGACATGCGCCGGCGACTGGCGATCCACCGTGCCCTGACGGGTGAGAGCACAAACACGCTCGCGCTTCGGCTGTTCCAAGGTTATCTGGACACTGAGGGTCGACGGGCCGTCACCAGCGCCGCCTTCGACCGCGTCGACGAGCAGTACAGGGTTGTACTAGACAAACTTGCGTGATCGTCGAGTATCTCGACCTAGGCACTGTGCTTGACCGCCACGCCGAGCGTTTTGGGCCAGATCGTGTCCTCGATCGCGGTGGCGTCGAGGGCATACTCGGCAGATGTTCTAGTGGCTTTGGTGAAGTCGAGTTCTATCCCTCGCTCGCCGACAAGGCGGCAGTTCTTCTGCACGGGTTTGCCTCTACGCAGTATTTCGAGGATGGCAACAAACGGATGGGCGTCTACACGGTCAACGCCCTGCTTCAGATCAATGGATACGAATTGACCTTGAGTGACGGCGATATGTACGGACTCGCGATGGCATCGGCGTCGAATGACGCCGACGTGGCCTTGATTTCGGGCACCATCGGTCCCCACATCGTGCCGCTCGAGGGTTTGGACGTCGCGGAGGAGGAGTTCACCGAGCTCACGTGAGCTACTTCTCCTCCGCGACGTCGTCCCCCTAAGACGATGCTGGAATCGCGTCCAGCAGGTTCGCCGCCAGGATCAGGTCCTGCGCCGCGGCTCGAGCATCGTCAGCCGTGAACAACGGCAGGCCCAGCGCGTCGACACACTCAGCGTCGATTTCGACGTCGATCTGCGGCGGCCCGAACGTGACCTCGCCGTCGCAGGTCCTCTCCAACTGGCAGACGTAGCTCGTCCGGTCGTCCGCGCTCCTGTGCATCCGCATGACGACCGGATGCCCCGAGCCACGACCGTCGACCATGGTGTACGGGTGGCCGCTGAGGACGACGCACCAGACCGGGCAGGGTCCAGGTGGGTACAGAGCGGTCAGCTCCGTGATCGCTCGGGCGTCCTCGGAGCGGTAGTGCTCGTATGCGGCGCGCATCGCATCGTCGGTCAGTGTCTCTGCCATGATTGGTCCTCCTGACGGTGAACGACCGACCATCGGCCGTTCAGTCAGCGGATGCCTTTAGGCGTTTCGCTCGTCAGAGGGACGCTCAATCAGCGAGTTACAACAGCGTCCAGGCGCGCCCACCTTCTAAGCACTTGGTCGCAGGTTCGATTCCTGCCGGGCGCACTCTTCTCCGACTGGCTGGTGGCGGTTCTGCGACCAGGTTGCGAGCGCTAACTCGGATGATGCATTTGTCGCGTCCTGCTGCCTTGGAGGTCCTGTGTCGAACCGTCGGACGACAACGTCGTCGATCCTGGTCGCTGCCGTTGTCGGCCTGATCGTGGGGCTGGCGCTGCCCGCGGCCGGCCGAACCGCGAGCCAGCTGATCAATGGCGCTTCGATCAAGGAGCATTCGATCGCCGGAAACCGGTTGGAGCACAACACGATTACCGGAAAGCAGGTCAAGGAGTCCTCGCTCGGAATCGTGCCAAGGGCACGCACGCTGTCGCCTTTGGTGTGGCACCCGATCACGCCGATCAATGGCTGGGCGGACGGCCACATCGGTACGCCGTCCTACCGCTCACCCGCGTACGCCGTCGACGCGCAGGGCCTCGTGCACTTCAGGGGCACGCTGGATGGCGGCGGGTCCGGAACGGTTGCCTTCACGCTGCCGAAGGCGGATCTGCCCAAGCCCGGCATCGTCGTCGACTGCCCGATGATGGCGTCCGGCGGCAAGGGCGCGGTGTTGATGTTCACCTCCAAAGGCGCGGCGCCGAGCCCGGGCGACGCCAGCGCTGAGGACATCAGTGACCTCTCGATCCTTGACGGGGTCACCCTCGACCCGCGCTGAAGGTCGCGTGGCTAATGCGCGCCGGCCCCGACCAGGCCGTTTGCGCTGTCGGAGGTGCTCGGTCGTTGCGCGGAAGCGGTCGGCGTCCGCCGCCAGAGCACGAGCGCGGTCACGATCGCGCTCGCGAGGAAGAAGCCGAGGATCAGCTCGATCCCGTGGCGGTACATGGCGATCGGATCCGCGGGG
The DNA here is from genome assembly GCA_964395425.1 of uncultured Frankiaceae bacterium. Lineage (GTDB taxonomy): Bacteria > Actinomycetota > Actinomycetes > JAFAQI01 > JAFAQI01 > DATAUK01. The sequence goes on along the minus strand of CAYNDD010000066.1, from coordinate 8,168 downwards.
TGGGTGTTCGAGAGGATCGCGATCAGGGCGGCGACGCCGAGCACGGACCCGATCTGACGGGCCATGTTGAGGACGCCGCTGCCGGTGCCGAACCAGGCCGGCGGCACCGCGGAGGTGCCCGCGCCGAGCAATGAGGGGATCGTCAGACCGACGCCCATCCCGCCGATGAGCTGCGCCGGCAGCAAATGCGTGGCGTACGCCGGCTCGGCCTGCACGCCGTGCAGCCAGTACAGCTGTGACGCGGCGTTGACCAGCGCGCCGATGACGGCAACCCGACCGGCGCCGCCCAGCCTTACCGCGAGTCGGGGCGCGACGATCCGCGCGAACGGCAGCACGCACAAGGGCCCGGGCGCGATGGCGAGGCCGGCGCGGATCGCGGAGTAGTGCCACTCGCCGGTGAGGAACTCGACCGCGTTGAGCACGAAGGCACCGAAACCGGCGTAGTACAGCACCGACGCGGCGAACGCGCCGCTGAACGATCGCAGGCGCAGCAGCGGCAGCTCGATGATCGGCGCGGGGTGCCTGGCCGAGTGCCGGACCACCGCGACCAGTCCGACGATCGCGACCGCGAGCGAGCCGAAGAAGCGAACGGACACCCAGCCCCAGTCGGGTGCCTTCACCAGCGCGAGCGCCATCAGGCCGACCGATGCGGCGAGCAAGACGGCGCCGACGAGGTCCGGGCGCGGATGGGCGTCGGGATCCCGGCTTTCGGGGATGCTGCGTCGTACCAACGCGAGGGCGAGCAGACCGACCGGGACGTTGACCCAGAACACCAGCCGCCAGTTCTCCTGCACCAGCAGACCGCCGACGACCGGTCCGAGGCCGGCGCCGAGGGCGCCGACTGCCGACCAGGTCCCGATCGCGCGGGCCCGGTCGGCCGGCGGGACCACCGCGAGCAGGAGCGAGAGCGAGGTCGGCACCATCAGGCCGGCGCCGATCGCCTGCACGACGCGAGCAGCGATCAGCAGCGCAACCCCGGGCGCGACGCCGCACAACGCAGAGCCGAGGGTGAAGGCGGCAAGGCCGGCGCCGAACACCTGCCGCCGACCAACCCGGTCCGCCCAACGGCCGGCCGGCACGAGCACCGCGGCGAACACGATCGTGTAGGCGTTCAGCACCCAGGACAGCGCGCCAAGGCTGGTGCCGCCGTAGTCGTGTCCGATGTAGGGGAACGCCAGGTTGACGATGAACAGGTCGAGGCTCGACATGAACACCCCCAGCGACAGCACCGCGACGGCGATTGCCGCCGGGGAGAGCCGGCGATGGGAGATGGCGGCGTCGGCGAGGGTCACAGCGGCCTCCACAGCTAGTAAGTCCGGAATCTGGATGGACCGTAGCACGAGTTAGTCCGAAAAATCGACTGACTGCGCTATCCTCGTCGTATGGCCACCACGACGCACCCGCCGCGCACGTGCTCGGTCGCCCGCACGCTCGAGGTGGTCGGTGAGAAGTGGGCGCTGCTGGCGGTCCGCGAGGTCTTCCTCGGCTGCCGGCGGTTCGAGGAGATGCTTCAAAACATCGGCGCGCCGCGGGACACCCTCGCCGCGCGGCTGCGGACTCTGGTCGAGCACGGAATCCTCGAGCGCCGGCAATACAGCGAGCACCCGCCGCGCGACGAATATGTCCTGACCGCGGCCGGCCGCGACCTCTACCCGGTGATCATCAGCCTCATGCAGTGGGGCGACCGGCACCGGCCGCTCGACGGCGGCCCGCCGATGGTGCTCGAGCACGACTGCGGGCACCGGCTCGACGCGCAGCTCGACTGCGCACACTGCGGTCAGCGGGTCGATCCGCGCCGGGTGAGCCGGGTGACCCGGGTGACCGCCGACCGCTGATCTGCGCCGCCGCAACCACTGGTACGGCGGGTCGCGCCGTTTGCGGCACCGGCCCCGAAGATCTGCTCTGGCCGAGCGGCTACCTCCTCGCTATGGTTCGCCGGAAATGATGACGGCCTGGGCATAGGAGGTCTCGTCGTGCCGGTGCTCCTCGACGTCGAACACGTCACGGTGCGATTCGGGGGGCTCACCGCACTTGTCGATGTCTCGGCCTCGGTCGGGGCAGGTGAGGTGGTCGGCGTCATCGGCCCGAACGGTGCCGGCAAGACCACGCTGTTCAACGTCATCTGCGGCTTCGTGCGTCCGACCGAGGGTGAGCTGCGCTGGCGCGGTGAACCGCTGCGCCGCCATCGTCCCCATCAGCTGGCCGGGCTCGGGATCACCCGAACGATCCAGTCGCTGGGCCTGTTCCCGCATCTCACCGTCCTCGACAACGTTCTCGTCGGCGCCGACCGCCATGCCAAGGCGTGGTTCGCCTCCGGGCTGTTCGGCTTGCCCTCCAGCGACAACGACGAGCGTCGCCTGCGTGCGCGTGCCCTCGACACGCTTCGCCGGCTCGACATCGAAAGCGCCGCGCAGCAGCTGCCCGGTCAGCTGCCGTACGGCGTACAGAAGCGGGTCGCGCTGGCCCGCGCGCTGGTCGCCGAGCCCGCGTTGTTGCTGCTGGACGAGCCGGCGTCCGGCCTCTCGGCACCCGAGCTCGCCGAGCTGAGCGACCTCGTCCGCGGCCTCAAGGACCAGACCGCGGTGCTGTTGGTCGAGCACCACATGGACCTTGTGATGGGGGTGTGCGACCGGATCGCCGTGCTCGACTTCGGCCGCTGCATCGCGACCGGCACACCGGCCGAGGTGCGGGACGACCCGAAGGTACTCGAGGCATACCTCGGCGAGCAGGTCGACGAGTCCACCAGGGAGGTGGGCGATGCTCGAGCTTGACCGGGTGGTGACGACGTACGGCGCGGTACGCGCGCTCGACGAGGTCAGCCTGGCGGTGCCCGACGGCGAGATCACCGCCGTGCTCGGGGCGAACGGCGCCGGCAAGACGACGCTGCTCCGCTCGATCAACGGGTTGGTCCGGCCGGCCTCCGGCTCGATCACCTACGCCGGCCACGACCTGATCACCTCGAGGATCGAGGAGGTGGTCACCTACGGGGTGGCGCACGTGCCGGACGGGCGTGGCGTGATCACCGAGTTGACCGTCGAGGAGAACCTCCGGCTCGGCGCGTTGTGGCGAAAGAACCGCGAGGAGACGACGGCGAGCCTCGCTGCGATGTACGCGATGTTCCCGCCGTTGGACGAGCGCCGGTCGAAGGTCGCGGACACCTTGTCGGGCGGCGAGCGCCAGATGCTGGCGATCGGGCGCGCGCTGATGAGCCGGCCGACGCTGCTGCTGCTCGACGAACCCTCGCTCGGCCTTGCGCCGCGCATCACCGCGCAGATCATGGCCACCTTGCGGCGACTGCGCGACGAGCAGGGTCTGACGGTGGTCCTGGTCGAGCAGAACGCGAGAAGCGCACTGTCGGTCGCCGACTCCGCCGTCGTGCTCAACCTCGGCCGGGTCGTCGTGCAGGGCGCGGCGGCCGAGCTGGCCGGCGACGAGAAGCTCCGACACGCCTATCTGGGGTTCTGACCATGACACCGGTGAACCTGATCATCTACGGGATGGCGAACGGCACCATCTACGGCGCGGTCGCGCTGGCATTGGTGCTGATCTGGCGCTCGACCCGGATTGTGAACTTCGCCCAGGGCGGCATGCTGATGTTCACGACCTTCATCGCGTGGGAACTGGTCGAGCGGCATCACCAGAGCTACTGGCTCGGCCTCGTCGTGGCGATCGCGGCCGGACTGGTGCTCGGTGCGGTGGTCGAGCGGCTGCTCGTGCGGCCGGTGGAGAACGGGCCGCCGCTCAACGCGGTCATCGTCACGCTGGGGCTGTTGCTCGCGCTCGAGGCGGTCGCCGGAATGATCTGGGGCAACGGGCTCAGCTCGTATCCGCCCGAGTTCTCGTTGAACTTCTACCACGTCGGCCATCAGGTGATTTACCTCTCGCCGAACTTCCTGTTCATCGTCATCGCGGCCCTCGCTGTGATGGTCGCGTTGTACCTGCTCTTCCAGCGAACCTCGCTCGGGCTGAGGATGCGGTCGTCGGCCTTCAACCCGGAGGTGGCCCGGCTGCTCGGTGTTCGGGTCGGCCGCATGCTGACGCTGGGGTGGGCGCTCGCAGCGGGAGTCGGCGCACTTGCCGGTGTGTTGATCGCCGGCACTGAGCCCAACTACATGAACCCGAACGGCTTCGACGGCCTGCTGATCCTCGGATTCACTGCCGCCGTGATCGGCGGCCTCGACTCGCCGGTGGGCGCGGTCGTCGGCGGCCTGGTCGTCGGTGTCGCGTTGCAGTTGCTCGACAACTACGTCAGCGGCGACATCGACTTCTTCTTCGTCTTCGCTCTGCTGGTCGTCGTACTGATGGTGCGGCCCAACGGGTTGTTCTCACGGCGGTCGGTGAGACGGGTATGAGGTTGCCAGGGATTCTCGGGCGCTCGACGCTGCTGCGCAACTTCCTGCTCGCGCTCGTGGCGATCGGTCTGCTGATGGGCCTGACCGAGGTGATGTCGGAGTATCGCAACACCCAGCTCGCGGATATCGCCTACACGGTGTGTGCCGCGGCCGGTCTGACCATCCTCACCGGCCTGTCCGGGCAGATCTCGCTCGGCAACGGCGCGTTCATGTTCGTCGGCGCCTACACCGTGGCGTTGCTGCTCAAGCACCATCCGTGGTTCCACACCATCGTCGGCTACAACAACCGGGAGTTCATCCTGGTGCTGCTCGCCTCGGTGGTCGTCGCTGCCGCGGTCGGCGGCCTGGTCGGCGCCGCGGCGGCGCGGTTGCGCGGGCCGTATCTCGCCGGCGTCACGCTCGCGCTCGCCCTCGGTCTGCCGGTGCTCCCGGACTACTCGCACCTCGAGTCGAAGCTCGGCGGTCACGCCGGCTTTCCGGTGACCGCGCCGCTTCAGCCGGGCAGCGTGAACTACTTCCGCTGGCAGGCCTGGATCTGCTGCATCGCTGCGGTCTTGACGGTCTTCCTGCTGGCCAACCTCGCAAGCAGCCGGGTCGGGCGCGCGTTCCGGGCCGTGCGGGACGACGAGATCGCGGCGTCGCTCGCCGGGCTGCCGGTGGCGCGGATCCAGATCCTGGCGTTCGTCGTGAGCGCCGCAACCGCCGGCCTGGCCGGCGGGTTGTTCGCCGTGGTCGCCGACAGCGTGAGCCCCGGTTCGTTCCCGCTCTCGCTGTCGCTCGGACTGCTCGCGGCGGCGGTGTTCGGCGGCCTCGGCAGCCTCAGCGGCGCGGTCTACGGCTCGGTCCTCATCACCTTGCTGCCGCAATGGTCGACCGACCTGTCGCATCAGTTGTCGCTGTCGACCAATGTCGTGAACAACCTGCCGATCGCGGTCTACGGCTTGGCGTTGGTCGTCGCGATGCTGGTGTTTCCCTTTGGCTTACAAGGGTTATTGGCCCAGGTCTGGGCCCGGGCGCGACGTCGCGTCGGTGCCACCAGACTCGCGACGAGGTAACGCCTGGAAAACAAAACTCGCCAGTAACTAGGCACAGAACCAGATTCGGAATATGTTCCGCCCAGCGTCCCCGGCGATGGGAGGAACCATGACCAAGACACCCCTGCGGCTGCTCGTTGG
>CAYNDD010000066.1:0-2541 GCA_964395425.1 uncultured Frankiaceae bacterium | reverse complement strand
ACGGTGACGATCGGCAGCCACCAGCCGCTGACCGGTGTCGCGGCGCCCGGCTATGACGAGATCGCCCCGGCCGCGAAGGCGTACTTCGATTACATCAACGCCAACGGCGGCATCCACGGCCGCACGATCATCTACAAGTACCTCGACGACGGTTACAACCCGGCCAAGACGGTCACCGACGTCAAGCAACTTGTCTTGCAAGACCACGTGTTCGCGATCTTCAACGGGTTGGGCACGCCCACCCACGAGCAGGTCGTGCCGTTCCTCAACGCGCAGAAGGTGCCCGACCTGTTCGTCGCCTCCGGTTGCCTCTGCTGGAACAACCCGAGCCAGGATCCGGAGACGTTCGGCTGGCAGCCGGACTACACCCGTGAGGGAAAGATCCTCGGCCAGTACGTCGCGCAGAACTTCAAGGGCATGAAGGTCGGGATCTTCGCGCAGAACGACGACTTCGGCACCGACGGCATCAACGGTCTCAAAGACGAGCTGCCGGCCAGCTCGATCGTGTCGACCCAGCGCTACGACCCGGCCGGCGCACCGGCCGCGATCGCCCCGCTCGTCGGCAAGCTGCAGGCCGCCGGCGCCCAAGTCATCATCTCGTTCAGTGTCCCGGCGTTCACGGCGCTGTTCCAGCTCGACTCACTGGCGCTGAAGTACCAGCCCGCGCACCTCGTGGTGAGCAACGTCGGCTCCGACCCGATCACCCTGTCGGGCCTGCTGACCAGCTTCTCCAAGGGCAAGGCGCCGGGAAGGGCGCTGATCCAGGGGATCATCACGGACGGCTATCTGAGCTCGCCGATCGATCCGTCGAACAGCTGGATCCAGTTGTTCAAGACGATCCACGACAAGTACATCCCGAAGCTGCCGTTCGACGGCAACGTCGAGTACGGCATGGCCGCGGCGTACACCTTTGCCGAGGCGCTCGAGGCGGCCGGGCAGAATCCGACCCGCGCGAGCATCGTGGCGGCGGTGGAGAACACGAAGTTCGCCGGGCCCGGCCTGGTGCCCTACGCCTACTCGCCGACCGACCACTCGGGCTTCACGGGTGCGCAGATGGGCATCATCAAGGGCCTGGCGATCAAGCTGATCGGTACGCCGTTGACGACCGATGACGGCAGCGGCCCGATCACGCCGTACACCACTCCGCAGGCGACGGCTCCCTCCAACGGGATCCCGACCGACTGAGGACGCGGCAGAAGCACCTAGCGGCGGCCGGCCCCGAACCCGAGGTCGGCCGCCGCGGCGTGCGCCGGGCGATGCGGCAGACTGAAAACTAATGAGCGATCGCCCGAGTATTCCGCCGGGGGAGCGGTTCGCCGACATCGACGCGTGGGACCACGCGCGGATCGCCGCACCGCACCTCTGGCACACCTTGGGCTATCGCCGGCTGGCGTGGGAGCCGGGCGCCACCTCGATTGCGTGGGACGCGACGCCCGAGTACTGCTTCCCGACCGCGGGCGGGCCGATCGTGCAAGGCGGGCTCGTGACCGCGCTGCTGGACGCGGCGATGGGTGGCTCTTGCTGGACCGTGCTTGATCGCGATCAGGCCTTCCTTACTGCAGACCTGCGGGTCGAGTTCCTGCGCTCGGCTCAGGTCGGGACGCTCTCGGCGCACGGTTGGGTGGTGCGGCGGACCCGTCGGGTGGTCTTCTGCGCCGCCGAGCTGCACCGCGGCGAGACCAAGGGCGAGCTGTTGGCGATCGGTCGTTGCACGCAGGTGGTGCTTCCGGCTGAGGGCCGGGCCGGGCGTTACCACACCCTTGCCCCGGAAGCCGATGACGGGGCGCCGCCCGATGACGCGCGAGGATGAGCGGGTGAGTACGCCTCCCACCGATGACCTGACCGCGCTCACCGAACGGGCCGTGCCACACCAGGCGGTCGGCGCCTATCTCGCGGCGCAGCTCGGTGACGAGGGTTGGCGCGACTGCTCGCTCGAGCTGGTCGCGGGCGGGCGGTCGAACCTGACCTTCTTCGTCTCCTCGGCTGCGGGTGACGTGGTGCTGCGGCGACCTCCGCTGTCCAACCGGCTGCCGACCGCGCACGACATGGGGCGCGAGCACCGGGTCATGACCGCGCTGGGCGATACGCCGGTGCCGGTGCCGCAAACCCTCGCGCTCTGCACCGATGACGACGTCATCGGCGCGCCGTTCTACGTCATGTCGCGGGTGCCCGGCTACATCGTGCGCGACGAGATGCCCAACGGGTACGCCGAAAGCCCGGACCAGCGGCGGGCGATCGGGCACGGCCTGGTCGACGTGCTCGCGGACCTGCACTCGGTCGATCCGGCGGCGGTCGGGCTCGGTGACTACGGGCGCCCCGACGGTTACCTGACCCGCCAGATCCGGCGCTGGACGACACAGTGGGAGGCCACTCGCCAGCCCGACGAGCCGGGCGGTGCCGACCTTGACCGCCTGGCCACGCGGCTCAGCGAGGCGCTCCCGGCCTCGCCGACCGGACCGGTCGTGCACGGCGACTACCGCATGGACAACTTGCTGCTCGATCCCACGACGCCGGGCACCGTGGCCGCCGTACTCGACTGGG
>CAYNDD010000065.1:0-13355 GCA_964395425.1 uncultured Frankiaceae bacterium | reverse complement strand
GCCGCCGCCCGAGCCGGTCGTGGCAGTCGCGCCGGCCCCGCCGCCGCCCGAGCCGGTCGTGGCAGTCGCGCCGGCCCCGCCGCCGCCCGAGCCGTCACGCGCCGCACCGGCCGTACTGACTCCCGACCCGCCGGCCGCGCTGACTCCCGACCCGCAGCCCGCCCTACGGCCGATGAGGCCCGCGGCCGGCACGACCCGGCCGAAGCTGCCGGCCGTCCGGCTCGGCTTCTCCGACGGGACCTCGTTGGAGCTCGATGACTCCTCCGGTGCGTCGCTGGCGCTGCGCGAGGCGGCAGCCCGACTGACCGGCGGGGTAGGGGTCAACCGCTCCGGCTAGCTCGGGGCCCGGGTGTAGAGGTAGAAGTCGGCCAGCATCCCCTCGCCGGACGACGCGTCCTGCGGCAGCGGGTTCGGCACCTGTTCGGCCAGCACCCACTCGGGGCGATGTTGCGACACCCACCGGGTGAAGACGCGGTGCCGGACGTGCTTGGTCGGCCGCAGATCCAGGTCGCTCGAGCAGATCAGGACGAAGCGCTCCGCCGCGTCGAACAGGTGGTCCATGTACAACTCGAACACGTCGTCCTCGACGAGGTGGAAGATCACCTCCTGCGACAGCGCCAGGTCGCGGGCGAATACCCGGCTGCGATCGACGAAGTGCCCGGGGTCGTACCGGAAGAAGCTCTTCGACTCGTCACCGGCGAACCGTGCGGCGCACATCTCGATCGCCGCGGCCGAGACGTCGAGCCCGACGTACGACGGCACCTCGATCAGCGAGAGCTGGTTGCCGTCGCCGCAACCGAACTCCACGATCGAGCCGACCTGATGCTCGCGGACGACCCGGTTGACCACCTCGGCCTTGACCGCCGCGTTCCGGCCGTATGAGCCGGCGCCAGAGGTGCCGCCGGCGCGGTAGCGCCGCTCCCAGTACGACGCGCTGCTGCCCAACGGCCGCAGCCGCCTCACTGCGGCGCGCGCCTGGCGCGCGCCCGGGAGGTTCATCGAGCTCATGGCGCTCCTCGATCGGTCCACCGGCTGCGACGAGAGTACGCACCACAGGTGCCGGTGTCTCAGTAGGCTGCGACGGATGTCGCGGGAAGCGCAGGCGCCAGTCCCGGCGGCCGGTGCACTGATCGTCGTCGCTCATCCCGATGACGAGACGCTGTGGTTCGAACCGCTGCTGTCCGACGACGCCACCGTCATCGTCGCTTTCCCGAACCACCCGCGGGCTGAGGCGGTCACCGCCGCGCGGGCCCGGATTCGCGAGCGATTCCCGTTCGGGACGATGGAGTTCCTGCCGTTGCAGAGCCTCGATGTGCTCGGCCGCTCGGACTGGCGCCGGCGGTCGCCGACGATGTTCGGCGTGGCGCTGCGGCCGGACTGTCCCGAGCAGATCCAGCGGGAGTACGAGGCAAACCACGCCAAGCTGCGCGAGCTGCTCGCGCCGTACCTGGCGGGTCGATCGGTCGTCTACACCCACAACCCCTGGGGGGAGTACGGCCACGAGGAACACGTGCAGGTGTGCCGTGCCGTTCTGGATGCAGCTGCCTTGGCGGGTGCCTCGGTGTGGGCGTGGGACGGCCTGGCGTCATCGGATCTACTGAGGTCCAACATGCGATTGCGGCGGGACTACTACGACCCGAAGGTGGCCGGGCTGGCCCGGACAACCCGGGCGTCGGATCCGGCCCGCTACCGCGAGCTGAAGGCGCTGTACGAGGAGTCAGGTGCCTGGACCTGGCACCAGGGATATTCGCTGCCGGCCGCGATGGACTACGTCGAGATCATGGCGCAGGGTCGCGAGCTGTTGCTGCCGACGCCGCCCGGCCGGGTCGCCCGAGCCACCGGGATCCTCGCCGGGCACGTTCGGAGTGCTCCTCGGGTGGTTGGCCGGCTGCTTGCGCATCGGGCCGCCCGCGACCGCCCGATGGCGTGAGCCGGCACCGGCTAACTCGGTGTCCCGACCACAAGGAGGTAGCGCGCGCTGTCCATGAACTGCGCGGTCAGCTCCGGATCGAGCTCGTAGCCCGCCAGTCGTTCGCGGTCGGTCGTGGTCAGCACCGTCGGGTCGTTGATGGCGGCGAACGGGTCGACCTCGATACCGGAGAAGGTGCCGATCGGGGTGACGCTGACGACGTCGACGCCGGCGTCCCGGTAGGCCGAGTGCAGCTCGGCGGATGATTGGGCGTTGATCGCGGGATGTCGGCCGGCGAGCAGCTGGTCGAGCTCGTCGTACCGGCGCTCGCGAAGGAACCGATGGATGTAGTAGCCCTGGCTCCGGTGCGAGCAGGCGACCACACCGGTCGGCGCGGCCCGCCGCACCAGCCCGGCCACAACCGACCGCCAGTCGGGCAGGAGGTACAACACCTCGAGACACAGCACGACATCGAAGTCGCGTGAACCGTCTCGGGCCGACTCGTCGGCCGACTCGCACCTGACCTCGATCGAGGGGTTCTGGGCGCGGACGTAGTCGAGGCAGGCCTGGTCGATGTCGGTCGCGACCACCTGGTGACCGTGCGCGGCCAACGGAAGTGCGAACCGGCCGTACTGGCAGCCGACATCGAGCACCTGCGGCCGACCGTCGAGATGCTTCGCGAGCACCGTCATGTACTGCTCGTAGTAGTACCGCTCGCCGGGATGCTCGTTCATGTTGTGCTGCCGCGCCGCCCGCGGCACTAGCCTTCGCGCGATTTGCCGGGCTCGGCGCGACGCGTGGGAGCTGGCCATCGAGTGGAGCGTAACCGGCGCGGATGCACGGATCCGGTGGCAACGCGCACGTATGCTGAGCCCGCCCATCACGGCTGGACCACGTACGACATCCACCTCAGTCCGGAGGACGTGTGAGCGACGGCTCGCCCGGGCCGATCCGCGATCGGGCGTTGCGGGCGATGGGTTGGACGCTGTCAGGACAACTCGGGCAGCAGGCCGCGCGGCTGGCCGTAGTGATCACGCTGTCCCGCCTGCTGGTGCCGAACGACTTCGGCCTGGTGACGATGGTCGGCACCTTGACCGGCTTTGCCACCGTGTTCACCGAGGCCGGCATCTCCAACGCGCTGATCCAGCGCAAGGTCCTGACCGACAAACACGTGGCAACCGCGGCCTGGCTGACCCTGGCGTTGGGCGTGTTGTTCGCCGGCATCACCGCGGCGGCGTCGCCGTTGATCGCGGCCTTCTTCCATCGCCACGCCCTCGAAGCGCTGTCGATCGGTTTCGCGGTCGACTTCATCGTGAGTGCGCCGGGCCTGGTGCCCGGCGCGTTGCTCGCCCGAGAACTGCGGTTCCGGCGAGTGGTGATCGCCGAGCTGGCCGGGGTGGTCGTCGGCGGCACGGCGGCGATCGTGCACGCCGTCGTGCGACCGAGCCCGTGGCCGATGGTGACGTTCCTCATCGGGTCGGACTTGGTGACGAGCATCATCCTCAGCACTGCGGTCTCGTCGCGGCTGCGGGTGCGACCGGATCGGGCCGCGTTCGGCGAGCTGTGGCAGTTCAGCGGCGGGCTGCTGGGCTACACCGTGTTCAACTACTGGTCCCGCAACGCGGACAACCTGCTGATCGGGCGGGTCGTCGGGAGTGCGGCGCTCGGCGTCTACAGCCGCTGTTACGTGATCTTGCTGTTCCCGGTCCAACAGGTCGCGCAGGTCGTCAACCGAGTGATGTTCCCCGCCATGTCGACGGTTCAGGACGACCACTCCCGGGTGCGTTCGGCCTACCTGCGCACGATCGCAGTGGTCGGACTGCTGGTCTTCCCGGCGACCGTGCTGTTGTTCGTCGGCGCGCATCCGTTCGTGATCGGCGTACTCGGGAAGCAATGGCACGCCGCGATTCCGGTGTTGCGGGTGTTCTCGGTCGTCGCTGCGATTCAATCGATCGGTACGACGACCGGCTGGCTCTACCAGGCGACCGGGCAGACGACGAGGATGTTCCGCGTGACCATCGTGCTGACCGTGCTGGTCATCACCGGGTTCGTGATCGGGGTGCAGTGGGGACTGATGGGCGTCGTCTACAGCTACCTGGCGTGGAACTTCGTCTCGCTCCCGGTGAACGCGGTGTATTCGGGCCGGGCGGTCGACCTACGTCCGAAGGCGTTTCTCTCGGCGGTCGCGACGCCGTTCGCGCTGTCGGTCGTGTTGTGCGGGTTGCTGGCGGTGGTGAACATCGTGTTGCCCACGATGCCCGACCTGGCCCGGCTGGGTGCCCTCGTCGCGGCCGGGCTGGTCCTCTACGCGGTCGAGCTCATCGTCGTGAAGCCGGCCGCGTGGGTCGATCTGCTCACTGCGGTCGGCGACGTACGACGTCGGCCGTCGGATAGCCAGGTATCGGAGGTGGTCTGGTGAGTCGCGGTGCCGGGGTGGCCGCCGTGCTGGCGCCGGTTGCGGAGGTCGACGCGATGTGGCGGGTGGCCGAGTCCGCGCTCGCCGCCCGGGTCGAGCTCCGTCGGCCGGATCGCGATGAGGCCGGCCCCGACCAGGCACCGTTGCCCGTCGTCGTGTGTCTGTGGAAGCGGCACCATCGGTTGAGCACCATCCTCGGGATGCTCGCCAGGCAGAGCGTGCCGTGCGACCTGTACCTGTGGAACAACGACCCGACGCAGGCCGACGCGATCGCGACCGCGGTAGCCGGCGCGGCGCTCGTGCCGGATCGCGTCGTCGTTGCCAACAGCGCGTCCAACATCGGCGGCTTCGGCCGCTTCTTCTGGGCACGCGAACTCGCCGCGACCAACTCGTTCGTCCTGTTCGTCGATGACGACGAGCTGCTCGACGTCGACAGCGTGGCGACCTTCCGCGCCGAGGCCGCGGTCGGCCAGATCCACTCCGCCTGGGGGTTCCGCTTCACCCAGCGGCGCAACTACTGGCGGCGGCGGCCGGTAGCCGCGGGCGAGCCGGCAAAGTACTGCGGCACCGGCGGGATGATCACCGACTCGAGCATCTTCCTCGACGAGCGGGTCTTCCGGTGTCCTGCGCCGTACTGGTTCTGCGAGGACATCTGGTTGTCCTACTTCGCGAGTACGGCGTTGGGGTGGGGACTGTTCAAGAGCCGGGCCGAGGTCGGCTGGCTCCTTGACGACGCCGCGCAGTATCCGGGCCTGCACCGGAAGAAGTCGAGGTTCTTCAGGCTCCTCAACGCCCGCGGGGGGTGGCTCGACCCGAGCTGACCCCAGCCGGACGAGCAAACCGAGCAAGAAAGGCCAGCCGGACCCGTTCCTTCGCGGTGAGGTCGAGGTGCGCGATCCGGTCGTGGCCGACTCGGACGCCCTGCCAGGCCCGGACGAACTCGGCAATCTGCTCGTCGTGGTCGGCGACGTTCGACGGGGTGTTCGGCAGCTCGAGCACAAAGTCGACCGGGTCCGGGAAGTCGGGATCGCGGCAGCCGAGAATGACCGGGAGGCCACGCGCGAGGTACTCCCGAACCTTCAGGGCCGGGTTCTGGCTCGCGCCGACCCGGTGCATCGCCAGGCTTCCGATCCCGATGTCTGCCCGAGCGAGCAACGGGAGGTAGTCGTCCGCGGGCAGTTCGGGATGGAGGCGGAGATTGGCCGGCGCGGTGCCGCCGAGATCCGCCGCCGTCGGGCCGATGACGTCGAAGGACCAGTCGGGGTGCCGCTGCGCCAGCCCCAGCAGCTTGTCGGTGCCGTGCCAGGGCGAGCGCGGATGGCCGAGCAGCACCAACCGCGGTGACGGGTCCGCCGTGGGCGGCAGCGCCGGATTCGCGGCCAGGTCGATCCCGTTCGGGACGATGATCCGGGCGAACGTGAACGGTGCAAAGCTCGGGCCGGTTGCGAGCTCATCGGTCATGAACACCCCGCCGGCGACCTCGGACAGCGCCAGTGATCGGGTCCGGGCCGCCCACGCCGCCTTGAAGCGGGAGGTCTGGCGCGCGATCGCCACCTCGTCGCCGTTGACCTCGACCACGGTCGGAAACCGGCGGACGAGCCGCCGAAGGCCGGGGGAGTAGACGCCGTGGCGCAGGTAGATGAGGTCCGGGTTCCAGCGTTCGAGCGCCCGATAGGTACGCCGCCGGCCCAGCACCCCTCGGACCCAGCCGGCGCCGATCGCCTCGACCTGCACGGCCTGGTCGAGGTGGTTCCAGGCCGGCGCGGAGCCGGGGTCGGTCGCGACGAACAGGCCGACCTGGTGACCGAGGTCGCACCAGGTGCGAGCCTGCGCCTTCATCTTCTTGAACGGGCCGGTCAGCTCACCGCCCCGCCAGGAGATGAGGTAAGCGATCCGCACCGCGACAGCGTGGCGCATCGGGTCGACGTTGCGCGCCGACTAGCGTTCAAACGTGCTGGGCGTGTCGATCGTCCTCTATCGCAGCCCGATCGAGGGGGTCCTCGCCACGTTGCGAGGCTTGGCCGCCCAGACGGTGGCGGTGGTCGAGGTGGTCGTGCACGCCAACGCGGCGAGCGAGTCGGAGATCGACTCGCTCCGCGCGACCTTGCTCGGCGGCGTACCAGGCCTGACCCGGCTCGCGGTGACCGGCTCCGAGTCGAACCTCGGCTTCTGCACCGCACACAACCTCGCGCTCGCGCGGCTGTTCGGGGCCGGTTGCGACGCGGTCGTCGTGCTCAATCCGGACCTGGTGCTCGACCAGGACGCACTCGCCGAGCTGACGTCGGCCGAGACCGATCTGCCGCAGCCCGCCCTGCTCGGCCCGTTGCTCGAGCTGGCCGATCCGGTCGATCTGCGGCCGACCGGGCGGATCGACACGACCGGGATCCGGTGGGCGCCCGGGGCTCGGCATCTCGATGCCCGGCAGGGCGACCCGATGGTCGACCTGCCGACCGCCTCGGTCCGGGTCGACGGGATCTCGGGAGCCTGCCTGTATGTCAGCCGGACGGCCTACGACCGCATCACCGGGGCGAGTGGGGAGTTCTTCGACGAGGATTTCGTCGCCTATCGCGAGGATGCCGAGTTGGCGTACCGGGCCGGGCTGTTGGGGATCCCGAGCTACCTGGTGCCGGCCGCCCGGGGCGTGCACGCCCGCCGATTGCGCGGCACGACGCGTGGCGGTGATCCGGCGATCGACTTGCTGGGCGTCCGCAACCGGTTCCTGATCGCCTTCAAGTACGGCGTACGGCGCCCCGGCGGCCTCGCGTCCGGCCTGGCCCGGGATGTCGTGGTGGTCGCCGCGGTCGTCACGAGGGAGCGCAGCTCACTGCCCGGTCTGTGGCAGGCCTGGCGGCTCCGGCACCGAATGCGCGCGAAAGGCCGTCAGGTCCGCGCGTTCGACGCGTCACGCAAGTAGGTTGCTGGCGTGCGTTCGATGTTCGCGTTCCGCCGGCGCACGGACTACTTCCTCGGGATCGTCGACATCGGGCTCGGCCTGCTCGCCGGCGTGGTCGCCTACTCTCTTCGCTTCGGCGGGACCACGGTGCCCGGCTTCTACGTGGTGCGCTACCAGGCGATGACGGTCGGACTGGCGGTCGGCTCGGTGCTCGCAGGCCGCGCGGCCGGCCTCTACCGCCGGGGGGTGCTGCGGCCGGGGGAGTCCAACGTCGAGGCGGCGGTGGAGTCGGCCGTCGCGGTCGGCCTTGCGGTCTTTCTGGTCAACCAGTTCAGCGTCCACGGCGCTCTGTCGCGATCGTGGATCGGCCTGGTCACACTCGCCCTGTTGCTGTTCGGGATCGGCTCGCGGGCGCTGATCCGCTCCGGTCGTCGGCTGCTGGCGCCGTTCGGGATCGCGCTCGAGCGCTACGCCGTGGTCGGCGACGACCGTGCCGGTCGTCGCCTCTACGACGACCTCACCCGGGCCGCCGGCACCCCGTTCAAGGTGGTGACGCTGCTGCCGCGGGAGCTGTCCCCGGCGGAGCTCTCGGCGCGAGCGAGCGAGCTGCGGTTGGACGGGCTGATCCTGACCGCCGATACCGACCCGATCGTGGCGGGCAAGCTGGCCGGTGCTCTGTCCGGGGCGGGCATCGACGTCCTGCTGGCTCCTGGACTGTCCGGGCTGGAGCTGCGGGTGGCGAGCGTGGCGATGCTGCACGGGGTTCCGTTGCTGCGCGCGTCGGGACTCGCGCCGCGATATCGCGCGGTGCGCGCCCGGACCCGCGGCCGCGGTCATGGAGTGGCGATCGTTGGGACCCGCGGCATCCCGGCCAACTACGGCGGCTTCGAGACCTTCGCCGAGCGACTGTCGCTCTATCTGGTCGCGGCCGGGATCCCGGTGACCGTCTACTGCCGCAAGCACCACGCCACCGCCGGAGCTGAGTGGCACGGCGTACGCCTGGTCACGTTGCCGACCATCCGGTCGAAGTATCTCGACACGGTGGTGCACACCTTTCTCTCCACCGTGCACCTGGTCACCCGGACCCGGATCCGCAACGTCATGTTGTGCAACGCCGCCAATGCGCCCGCCCTGCCGATCCTTCGGCTCACCGGCCGCCGGGTGGTGCTCAACGTCGACGGGCTCGAATGGCGCCGCGGCAAGTGGGGCATCGCCGGCCGGGCCTGGTACCGGCTCGGGGAGTGGCTGTCGGTGCGGCTGGCCAGCGTGCTCGTGACCGATGCCGAGGAGGTCCGCACCTACTACCACGTTCGCCATGACACCGATTCGGTGATGGTTCCGTACGGTGCCGATCCGGTGCCGAGGGGCCTGCCGTTGCCTCCCGACGTCGGTGTCCAGCCGGACGGCTACGCCCTTTACGTGGCCCGGTGGGAGCGCGAGAACAATCCCGACCTGGTCGCTCGTGCGCACGCCGGCTCGCAGACCACCCGACAGCTCGTGATGCTCGGCCACGCGGCGTACGACGCCGAGCTCGAGCGCGAGGTCCGGGCCGCGGCGGCCCCGACCGCAGTGCTGCCGGGCTCGGTGTACGGCGAGACCTACACCGCGCTGCAGAGCAATGCCCGCTGCTACATCCACGCGACCGAGGTCGGCGGGACCCATCCCGCACTGATCGAGGCGATGGGCGCGCGAAACCTCTGCCTGGTGCTCGACACGCCCGAAAACCGCGAAGTGGCCGGACCGGACGCCTGGTACTTCGCCGACGAGGCCGAGCGGCGTGACCTGCTCGACCAGGTCGACCGGCTCGACGAGGTCCGGCTCGCTGCGTTGCGGGAGGCGACCGGGCAGCGGGCGGCCGAGCGCTTTTCCTGGGCCCAGGTGGGCAGCACCTACCTTGCGCTGCTGACCGGGGAGGGTTCGGCGAGCGGCTGAGGGTCAAGCATCGCTGCGATCGCGCCGATGCCACAGCGTGACCCAAGCTGCGGTCACGGCGTCGCCCACGACCGCTGTGACCCCTTCCGCGTGCGCGCTCGAGCCGCCGTCGCGCACCCCTGCCCGGCTGCGTGGGTTCACCCTGCTTCAGGCCAACGTCGAGGCCGTACTGGTCATCGCCGCCTGCGCTTGGTGGTTGCTGCTCGCCCCCCGGCTCGAAGGCGGGCGCGGAGCGGGCGCGGTGACCGGGGGAGCGATCCTCACCGGCCTGGCCACGCTCGTCGTCCGGCCCCACCGGGTCGCTCCGCGCGGGGCGATCTGGCTGGCGCTCGCGGTCAGCGCCGGCGCCCTCGGCGTCGCCGTGCTGGCCCCCACCGGCTGGGCCGGCGCTCCCGCAGCGGCCAGCTACGTCTGCGTGAGCTGGACCGTGATCGTGGTCGCTGCGGCGGCGAGGTCCAACCCCAAACTCCCCAACCTGATCCTGCTCCTCGTGGTTGCGGGTGTCCTGGTCGAGGTCGCCGAGTCATGGCTGGCCTGGTGGGGCGGATCGGACGCCAGTGTGCCGATCTCCGGCACGTTCTATTGGTACGACCCGTTCGCCGCCTTCATGCTCGCCGGGAGCGTCATCGGGTTCGCCCTCTGGCTGTGGCGCTCGGGGCCGGTCGCGGCCTTCGGGCTGCTCGCCGCAGCGCTGGGCACGATCGGGATGGTCTACTCGACCAGCCGCGCCGCCGGAGCGTGCTTCGCGGTCGCCATGCTGGCGGTCGGCATCGTCCAGCTCTCCACTCGCGGACTCGCTGGCGTGAGACGCCTGGCGGTCGCCGTCGCGGCGATCGGATTCGCGGTCTGGGGTATCGCCGGGCCACCGTTCTTCGCACACCGGTCGCTGCCGTTCGCCGGCACGAGCGGTCGCGCCACCGGCCAGTCGCTGAGTCAAAACGGCGGCTACCGGGTCGACTTCTGGCACGAGGCGATCGGGGTCTTCCACCGGCACCCGCTGGTCGGGGGCGGGTTCCACTCCCTCGCCTCGGCGGCGCAGGGTCACGTGCCGAGAAGCTGGCCGCTCTCGCCGCTGGCCCACAACGGTTATCTCCAGGCGCTGTCCGACGGTGGGTTGCTGCTCGGAGTTCCGTTCCTGCTCGCCGCCGCCCTCATCGGCTGGTACGTCGTACGGGCGTTGATCGCCGCGGTGCGTCAGCGCGAGCTCACCGCCGCCGGGTTCGTCGCCCCGTTGTGTCTCGGTGCCCTGCTGGTCCATTCAGCGGTCGACTTCGACTGGTCGTACGCAGCCGACTTCGAGGTCGTTGCCGTCCTGGCCGGGTTGGTTGCCGCCGCGCACTGGTCGCGCGCCGAGCCGGAGGTACGGCGCGGGCCGTCCCGGCTGGCCGCGGTCGCGGTGCTCGCCGGCGTCGCCCTCACCGGGGTGGCGGCGGTCGCCGCATGGCCCGGAGATTTCAAGCAGTCATTGCCTTTGGGGCATTCAGCCGTGCAGTCCCTTGGGCACTCAACAGCGCAGGAGCCTGCGCACCCCACGAGTAGCGGGAGTTCACTGTGAAGCAACTCGGCGACATCCTGGTCGAGGACGGGCTCGTCACCCAGGAAGAGCTCACCGATGCTTACGACGAGCATCAGCGGGTAGGCCGCGCCCTCGGCCGGGTGCTCGTGGATCGTGGCGTGCTCACCGAGAGCCAGTTGGTTGCCGCGCTCGCCCAGCAGATCGGCATGCGGTTCGTCGACCTCTCCGACTTCCCGATCGACGGCTCGGCGCTGTCGACCGTCCCGCCGATCGTCTGCCGCCGCTACAACGCGCTTCCGATCGGGTTCGAGGACGGCAAGCTGCTGGTCGCGATGTCGGACCCGGCCAACGTCTTCGCCCTCGACGACATCCGCTCGATCACCGGCATCGAGGTCAAGCCGGTCGTCGCCACCAAGTCCGACGTCAGTACGGCGATCAACCGCTACCACCGGGCCGACTCCGACCTCGACGACCTCACGATGGCGCTCGACGACGAGGAGGACCCGGCACTCGACAACCTCAAGGAGGTCGTCGAGGACGCGCCGATCGTGAAGTTCGTCAACCTGCTGATCACCCAGGCGATCAACGACCGGGCTTCGGACATCCACCTCGAGCCGACCGAGCGCGACCTGCGGGTCAGGTTCCGAATCGATGGTGTGCTGCACGAGATCATGCGCTCGCCGCGCAACATCCAGGCCGGTGTCACGAGCCGGCTGAAGATCATGGCCGACATCAACATCGCCGAGCGCCGGATTCCGCAGGACGGCCGGCTGTCCGTGACCGCCAGCGGAAAGAAGATCGACCTCCGCGTCGCGACCCTGCCGACGGTCTGGGGCGAGAAGGTCGTCATGCGGGTACTGGACAACTCGACTGCGATGCTCAACCTCTCCGACCTCGGGTTCAGCGAGGGCAACTACGAGCGCTACTCGGTGAGCTTCTCGAAGCCGTACGGAATGATCCTGGTCACCGGGCCGACCGGTTCGGGAAAGTCGACCACCCTGTACGCCACGCTGAACATCGTCAGCCGGCCTGAGATCAACGTGATCACGGTCGAGGACCCGGTCGAATACCGCATTTCGGGCATCAACCAGGTGCAGACCAACCCCAAAGCCGGTCTGACCTTCGCCACCGCCCTGCGCTCGATCCTGCGATCCGACCCCGACGTCGTCCTGATCGGTGAGATCCGGGACCACGAGACGGCACAGATCGCGATCGAAGCTGCCCTCACCGGTCACCTCGTGCTGACCAGCCTGCACACCAACGACGCGCCGTCGGCGATGACCCGCTTGGTCGAGATGGGGATCGAGCCCTTCCTCGTGGGTTCGGCGCTCGACGCGGTGCTGGCCCAACGGCTGGCCCGCCGGCTGTGCGAAAAGTGCAAGGAGCCCTACACGGCCGAGCCATCAGTGCTTCGCTCGGCCGCCTTCCCGTGGGAGGACGGCGAGCCGCTGCCCACGCTCTACCGCGCGATCGGTTGCTCGAACTGCTCCAAGACCGGCTACCGGGGCCGGTTGGCCCTGCACGAGGTCATGACGGTGTCCGAGGAGATCGAGCGCCTGACCGTCACCCGCGCGTCGGCGTTCGAGATCGGGCGGGTCGCGGTGGAGCAGGGCATGCGCACGCTGCGCCTCGACGGCATGGACAAGATCCGGGCCGGCGTGACCTCACTCGAGGAGATCTTGCGCGTCGTGGTGTAACGGCGACCCGCCATTCGGGTGGGCCGAGGTTGCTCAAGACGCAGCGATTGCTGGCCGATGCAGACGTGTGGCGGGACAGGTCTCGCTGCTCGCGGACGACCGCAGATGAGGGGACACGCACGTGGAGACACAGGGCAACGAAGGCTCGTCCTTTCCGCCGGTTGTCACGTCGGAGTCAACGGCTTCGGTCGGCTTGACTCCGCTGGACCCGGGTTGGACCCCTGACGGCGGCATGGTGACATCCCCGTCCGCGCCGCCGGCCACGCTGGCACCCCCGGCTCCGACGGTCGCACCACCGGCACCTGCGGCGGCGCCGGTCGCTCCGGTCGCTGCACCTGTGGCGCCGGCATATGCCGCGCCGCTGCCGACGGTTTCCCCGAACCTGCCCCCGATGACATCGCCCGCACCGGATGCCAACGCGCTGACCACCGTGAACTCGCAGGTCGAGCTCGACGCCAGCTACGCCCGCGCCGCGCTCGAAGAGGACAGCGGGATCGAAGCCGCATTGCTGTCCGAGCTGCTCGTCGAGTGCCAGGACGGCGGCGCCTCCGACCTTCACCTGTCCGCAGGCGCTCGCCCGACGCTGCGGATCAACGGCACCCTGGTGCCGATGGAGGACCGCGCGATCCTCACTCCGCCGGTCATCCAGCGGATGATGTACGCGATCCTCACCCAGAAGCAGCGCGAGCGGTTCGAGGAAGAGCTCGAGCTGGACTTCGCCTATGCGCTTCCGGGCCGGGCCCGGTTCCGCGTCAACCTCTACCGGCAGCGGGACGCCCTGGGTGCGGCCTTCCGGATCATCCCTTACGAGATCAAAGCGCTCGAGGAGCTCGGCGTGCCGCCGAGCGTTGCCAACTTCGCGATGATGCCGCGTGGCTTCGTCCTCGTCACCGGGCCGACCGGCTCAGGTAAGTCGACGACGCTGGCCTCGCTGGTCGACCTGGCCAACCGCCAGCGGCACGACCACATCATGACCGTCGAGGACCCGATCG
>CAYNDD010000064.1:8796-13415 GCA_964395425.1 uncultured Frankiaceae bacterium | reverse complement strand
GCGACCTCTTTGGCGAGCTGGGCGCCGAGGTTCTCGTAGGGGTCGGCGAGCTCGACCTCCTTGGCGATGGTCACGCCATCGTTGGTGATCGTGGGCGCGCCCCACTTCTTGTCGATCACCACGTTGCGGCCCTTGGGGCCGAGGGTGACCTTGACGACGTCGGCGAGGGCATCGACACCTCGCTGGAGGGCGTCGCGGGCGTCACTGTGGAATTCGAGAATCTTCGACATAACTGGCACTCTAGCCGGTCGAGTGCTAACGACTCAAACCGCCCCGGCAACGGGTCGCGGGTGGCCGGCACAGCGAAAGGGCCCGCAGCGTCAGCTGCGGGCCCTTTCGACGTGCGTTGGCGTGTGGCTGGCTACTTCTGGACGATCGCGAGCACGTCGCGCGCCGACAGGATGAGGTACTCATCCGAGCCGAACTTGACCTCGGTGCCGCCGTACTTGGAGAAGATGATCGTGTCGCCCTCGGAAATGTCGAGCGGCACGCGGGCGCCGTCCTCGAACCGGCCCGGGCCCACCGCGAGCACGAGGCCCTCCTGCGGCTTCTCCTTGGCAGTGTCCGGGATCACGATGCCGGACGCGGTGGTCTGCTCGCTGTCCTGAACCGAGACCACGATGCGGTCCTCGAGCGGCTTGATGTGTGTTTTCGTCTTGGTGGCGGTGGCCACGGCCTGACCTCCTGCGGAAGAAGTGGACGGCTGGCACTCTGCCGTGCCGAGTGCCAAGTTACGTCAGCGACCGAGACCGAGTCAATCTGCGCCCCACGCATGGCCCATTGGTGGGGCTATCGGCCCACGCATGGGCCACGCGAGTTGCTCAGCCGGCGGCAAGGACGGCGTCGGGTACGGCGTCCAGCGAGCGCAGGATCGCCTCCGCGAGCGAGCGCGCCGCGTCCGGGTGCAGCTCGAGCGCCACCCGGGCGGCCGGGCCCTCTGCCGGGTTGCGGAGGTCGATGTTGAGCGTGTGGCCGGCCAGCGCGTGCACCGGATGGTCGACGTACACGCTGGCGTCGGTGACCCGCAGCCACCCGGCCGGCCCCTTGCCGCTGCCGGCGACCTGGAGCAGCTCGGTCTGGTAGGTGCACACCTCAGCCGGCCAGGTGCTTGTCGAGGAACGCCCAGATCCTGTCCCATCCGTCTACGGCGGCCTCGGGCCGGTACGACGGCCGGTCGACCGAGAAGAACGCGTGCCCGGCGCCGTCATAGCGGTGGAACTCATACGGCTTGCCAGCCTGCTTGAGCAGCGCCTCGAGCTCGTCGACCTGCTCGGGCGTCGGGTACTTGTCGTCGTTGCCGAACAACCCGAGCACCGGGCCGGACTGGGTGGCCGCTAGGTGGCCGAGTGGCGGTCGGGCCGGCATTCCCTCCGGCACCTCGCCGATGATGAACGCGCCGTAACACACCACTGCCGCCGCGAGCGAGAGGCTGCCGTTGGCCAGCCACGACTGGCGCCCGCCGGAGCAGTAGCCGATCGTTGCGACCTTGCCGTTGCTGTTGCCGAGGTTGTCCAGCCACAGCATCGCGCCATGGACGTCGCCGACCAGCCGCTCGTCCGGCACGCCGCCGGCCGCCCGCGCAGTCGCGGCCGCGTCGTCGGGCGCGGCGCCCGGCGCCTCGCGCCAGTACAGGTTGGGGCAGATTGCGTTGTAGCCGTGCACCGCGAAGGTGCGGGTGATCTCCTTGGTGGCCGAGTCGTAGCCGGGCATGTGGTGGATGACCACCATGCCGCCGCGCGAGCCACCGTCGAGGGGGCGGGCCGAGTAGGCCTGCATCGGGTCGCCGTCGTGACCGGTGATCATCACGGTCTCGGCAAGAATCGCGTCGTATGTCATGGCCCGAACTTTATTGCGCCTGCTAACGATCAGCCAGCGTGGGTCAGGACGGTTGGGTCGCGTGCGGCGCGGGTCCCGGCGGGATCTTCACGCCGTGGTTGTTGAGCCCGATCGTCACGACCAGTACGACGACGAAGGTCACCAGCAACAAGAAGAAGACGAACACGCCGATCAGCACCCGCCGGCCGTTCCTCGGATCGGGCTCGGGACCGCGCCGCAGGCGCGGCGGGGGTATCGGCGACGGCGTGGTCACACCAGCGCCATCGACGAGTCGGTCGCGAGGTCGAGCGATGACGGATCAACCTCACGCTCGACCAGCAACGAGCCGAGCGCGGCAACCATGGCGCCATTGTCGGTGCACAGTTTGGGCGGCGGGATCCGTAGCCGGATTCCCGCGCTCTCACAACGAGTTTCGGCGAGCGCCCGCAACCGCGAGTTCGCGGCCACCCCACCGCCGATCACCAACGTGTCGACGCCGCGGTCCCGGCAGGCGGCAATCGCGCGCGCACTCAGCACGTCGGCGACCGCCTCCTGGAACGACGCCGCGACGTCCGCCACCGGGACGGCCTCGCCGGCGCGCTGCCGCGCCTCGACCCAGCGCGCAACCGCGGTCTTCAACCCCGAGAACGTGAACGAGTACGCCGCGTCGCGCACGACGCCCCGTGGGAACTCGATCGCGGCCGCGTCACCCTCGCGCGCGACCCGGTCGATCTGTGGCCCGCCCGGGAACGGCAGGCCGAGCACCCGGGCCACCTTGTCGAAGGCCTCGCCGGCGGCGTCGTCGACGGTCGAGCCGAGGTACTCGACCGGACCCGCGACGTCCGGCACGAGCAGCAGCGAAGAGTGGCCACCCGAGACGAGCAACGCCACGCACGGCTCCGGCAGATCGCCGTGCACCAGCCGGTCGACCGCGACGTGCGCGGTCAGGTGGTTGACGCCGTACAACGGTTTGCCCAATGACATCGCGTACGCCTTCGCGGCCGCGACGCCGACCAGCAATGCGCCGGCCAGACCCGGGCCGGCGGTGACGGCGATTGCATCGACCCGGTCGAGGGTCAGCTGGGCCTGCTCGAGCGCGAGGTGCATCATGGGCACCATCGCGTCGAGGTGCGCGCGGCTGGCCACCTCCGGTACGACGCCGCCGAAGCGGGCATGCTCCTCGACGCTGGAGGCGACGGCATCGGCGAGCAGCTCGCGGCCGCGCACGATGCCGACGCCGGTTTCGTCGCAGGAGGTTTCGATCCCCAGCACGATAGGCGCCGCTGCCGCTTTCATTCGTGCAGCTCCCGTCGCATCACGATCGCGTCGGTACCACTCGGCTGGTAGTACTTGCGGCGGACCGCGATCTGGGCGAAGCCGTGGTGCTCGTAGAGCCGCTTGGCCGCGTCGTTGTCCGCCCGCACTTCGAGGTCGACGTGCGCGACCCCGCGGCGGCGCGCCTCGTCGAGCAGCGTCACGAGCAGCGTGGTCCCTCGTCCCTGACCCTGGCCCGCCGGGGCGACCCCGATGGTCTGGATGTAGGCCTCGTGCGGTGCATATGTGCACAGGCCGGCCCACGCCATGATCCGGCCGTCGTCCTCATCGACCAGGTAGTAGCGCGAGTCGCGTTCGGCGAGCTCCGACCAATACATCGCGTCGGTCCAGGCCTCGTCGCCGAACAGCTCGCGTTCGAGCTCCATCACCGGCTCGATGTCCCACCACCGCATCGGTCTCATGCCGGCGTCACCTGCTTCGGCCGGCCCGGTGGCTGGGCGTCGGGGCGACGGAGGTACATCGGCGCGAGCGGATCGGCCGGCGCCGCGGTGCAGACCCGGTGCGCGATCCGCTCGATCAGCAGTGCGGCCTGCGGATAGGTGGCGCCCGGCGCCGCGGTCAACCCGGCAAAGGCCTCTGGATAGCGCAACGGACCCTCGCCAGCGACCGTCTGGATCCCGGCCTCGGCAAAGCGCGCCGCCGCCTCCGCCGGCGTCGCGATATCCGGGCCCGCCTCGAAGCCGGCATCACCGGTGATCGCCCAATAGACCTGCTTGCGGCGCGCGTCGGTCGCGACGCCGGCCCGACCGCGCGCGAGCAGCCGCAGCGACGACTCGCCGTACGCCGGCACACCGAGCGCATCGGACATCGCGCGCGCGGTCATGATCCCCACCCGCAGCCCGGTGAACGGGCCGGGGCCGAGCCCGACCCCGATCGCGTCGAGGTCCGACACCACCACTCCGGCCGCCGCGAGCACGGTGTCGATCAGCGGCGCGAGCAGCTCGCCGTGGTGATTTGCCGCCACCTCGACTGCGGCCGCGAGGGTCGAGGCCCCCTCTGAGGCCGGATCGACCGAGGCCACCGCGACCGTAACGGCCGGCGTCGACGTGTCGAAGGCGAGCACGAGCATCCATCAACGCTAATGGGGTGCGGTAGGAAGGACGCGTGGATCCGACCTGGCTGTCCCCTTCGCCGCGGATGTGGCGGGCTCGTCAGGCCCAGGTCGGCCTGATCGGCGGCGTTGCACTGATCGGGCTCGGCCTGGCGATCGGGATCCCGTTCGGAGCGGCCGCCGGACTGATCACCGCAGCCGTCGTGGTGGCCGGCTCGGCCGGGTTTGCCCTGCTGAGCTGGCGGCGCTATCGCGCCTGGGGGTACGCCGAACGAGCCGACGACCTGCTCGTGCGTCGAGGCGTGATGATCCGACGGCTGACGGTGGTCCCCTACGGCCGGATGCAGTTCGTCGACGTCACCGCCGGCCCGGTCGACCGCGTCTTCGGGCTGGCCACGGTGCAGCTGCACACCGCCGC
>CAYNDD010000064.1:0-8696 GCA_964395425.1 uncultured Frankiaceae bacterium | reverse complement strand
TCTACTGGCGGGTGACCAGATGGCGGGTGCACCGCGGCGAGCTCCAGATCGACACCGGCCTGATCCGGCGGCAGCAGGTCCGGGTGCCGGTCACCCGGATCCAAGGAATCGACCTGGTCCGCCCGCTGGTCGCCCGAATGCTCGGGGTCACCGAGCTTCGACTGGTCCTGGCCGGGCACGACACCGGCCGGGCCCGGCTCGCCTACCTCAACGAGGACCGGGCGATCGAGGTCCGGGCCCAACTGCTCGCACTGGCGCACGGCCTGGCCGACGACACCCCGGAGCCGCCGGAGCGAGAAATCCTCGCCGTCCGCGGCAGCCAGATCCTGATCGCCAACCTGCTGAGCCTGCGCTTTGCCTTCGGCGTACTGCTGGTGATCGGAGTCATCATCGCCGCGCTATCGTTCCCGCGCGCGGCCGGCGGAATCCTCGCCGGGTCGGTCCCGATCGTGTTCGGCGACCTGCTGGTCACTTGGCGGCAGATCGCCGCCGAGTGGGAGTTCCACATTGCGGAGGCGCCGGACGGGATCCGGCTTCGCAGCGGCCTCCTGCAGACCCGGGCAGAGACGATCCCGCACGGTCGGGTGCAAGCGGTCCGGTGGGTGGAGCCGCTGCCCTGGCGGCCGTTCGGCTGGGTCCGGCTCGAGTTCGACGTGGCGCGCCGCCGCAATGCCGAGCGCGGCGACCGGCAGTCCGGGACGACCTCGCGCGCGTTGCTTCCGCTCGGCTCGCGCGAGGAGGCGCGGTGGCTGCTCAGCCGGGTGCTGCCGGGCGCGATCGGCGAGCTCCCGCCACCGGCCGGCGCGCCGGCCCGCTCGATCTGGCGGGCACCGCTCGCGCGCCGCTACGCCCGGATCCACCATGACGACCGGTACGTCTCCTGCTGCACCGGCCGCTTCCGGCCCGACACGGTCATCGTCCCGCTGGAGAAGGTGCAGAGCGTCCGGTGGTCGCAAGGACCATGGGTACGCCGGCTCCGGCTGGCGAACCTCTTCCTCGACACGGCCGGACATCGCTTCACTGCGACCGCGCGGTATCGGGATCAGGCCCAGGCGCAGGCACTGATGGACACGCTTCCCGACCTTGCGCGGGCCGCGCGGCAGCGGGTCACGGCAGGCTGACGCCGGCCCACCTCGGCCCGACCCCGACCACGTCGACCGTGCGGGTCTCGTCGGAGTCCTCGGCCGGCCGTTCGATCGTCACCAGCAAACGGTCCGCGGACAATCCTTCGACCAACCCCTCGCCCCACTCGACCACGGTCACCGACTCGTCGAGCGCGGCATCGAGGTCGAGGTCGTCGACCTCGGCGATCGTCGCCAGCCGGTAGGCATCGACGTGGACCAACGGCGCCCGGCCGTCCCGATGCACCCGGGCGATCACGAAGGTCGGGGACAACACCGCCGAGGTCACGCCGAGGCCGTGGCCGATTCCCTGCGCCAGCGTGGTCTTGCCGGCGCCGAGCCGGCCACTGAGGACCACCAGGTCCCCCGGCCGCAGCTGGGCACCCAGGCGCTTGCCCAGTGCACGCATCGCCTCGGGTGTTTCGATGCTCAGGCGCATGCCAGCGCCTGCGCAACCAGGCGGAGATCCGCCTCGAGGGCGGCCCGCGGCGCACCCTTCGGACCGAACCGGATCGCCGCCGAGGGGTGGTAGGAGACCACCAGACCTCGACCGCGCCACTCGTGCACCCGGCCACGGACCTGGTCGAGCGTCGAGCGGCCGTCGAGCGCCCAGGTGAGCGCAGTCCGGCCGAGGGTCAGCACCAGCGACGGGGCGATCAGCTCGACCTGGCGATCGAGCCAACCCGCGCACCGCAGTGCCTCGGCCCGGGTCGGCGTACGGTTCGCCGGCGGCCGGCACTTGAGCACGTTGAGCACTGCGGTCGATCGGCGCGAAAGCCCGGCCGCGGCCATCAACTCGTCGAGTAGCTGCCCGCCCTTGCCGACGAAGGGGCGGCCGGCGAGGTCCTCAGTCGCTCCTGGCGCCTCGCCGACGATCAGGAGCGACGCCGACGGTGGCGCATCGCCGACCACCACGGTCGTCCGGGTGTCGGCCAGCTCGGGGCAGGCCACGCAGGTCCGAGCGACCGCTGCGATCGACTCGAGATCGTCGCAGGACGAGGCCCGCGCGGCGATCGCGGCGATCTGCGGATCGGCAACCCGTGGGCTCATCCAGCGACGGCGCTCGGCGACGACTCGGCCGCACGGGCGACCAGCCGACGCAAGGCCCGGTTCACCGCCGGATACCGGTCGATCAACGCCATGTGGCTCGCGCCGGCGATCGCCTGCATCTCCGCATCGGGCAGTGCGGCCGCGATCACCTCGCTGTGCGACAGCGGCGTCAGTGCATCTCGCTCGCCGCAGGAGATCAGGACCGGAATGTCGCGCAGCACGTCGACGGCGGTCAGCTTTTCGTGCGAGAGGAAGGTGTCGAAGAACTCCGACATCACCTCGACCGAGGTGCTGCTCAGCATCCGCTCCATGAATGCGACCAGCGACGGCGGCACGTCGGTGCCGAACGACAACCGGCGGGTGGCCATGAAGGCGAGGTCGCTGCCGAACTTGCGATTGCTCTCGATCAGGTTCGCCCGCCTCCGGACGACCCGCGCGATCTGTGGCACGGCGGGATCGATCACTCGGGCCGCCCACTCCGGCATTCCCAGCAACGACTTCGCAAGGTCACCGGTCGATGTCGCCAGCAGCGCCACCCCGACGATCCGTTCGCCGAACAGCTCGGGGTGCTGGTCGGCGAGTGCCAGGATCGTCATGCCGCCCATCGAGTGACCGACGAGGACCACCGGCCCACTGGGAGCAACCGCCTGCAGTACGTCGTACAGGTCCTGGCCGAGCTGATCGATCGTGGCGTGCTCAGGAGCCGAGCGCCCGGAGCGGCCATGGCTGCGCTGGTCGTAGAAGACCAGCCGGCCGAGATCGCCGAGGTCGCGGCGCTGGAAGTGGAACGAGTCCATCGACAGCGTGAAGCCGTGCACGAAGACGATCGTCACCGGCGCATGCAGGTCGCCGTCGACCTCCACATGGATCGGCACGCCGTCGGTCGCGACGACGTCGATCCCGTCGGTGTGCAGCGAGCCGAACGGCTCGTCGATGAACGGATCCGGCTGGTTGCGCGCGCGGCCGACGACCCGGCGCTCGGCGGCGATCGCGCCACCGACGGCGGCGCCGGCAACCCCCGCGGCCACCGCGGCCAGCCCGAACCGGCGGCGGGTGCTCATCGTTGCCCCACATAGGTCCGGGGCACCCGCGCACCGACCCGCGAGACGATCTCGTAGTTGATCGTGCCGATGGCCTGCGCCCAGTCTTCGGCGGTCGGCTCACCGCCTGCTCCGGAGCCGAAGAGCACGACCTCGTCGCCGGCCGCGACCGGGTCGTCACCGACATCGACGACGAACTGATCCATGCAGACCGTCCCGGCGATTCGATAGCGGCGTCCGTTGATCGCCAACTCGCCGATGTTGGTCAGGTGTCGCGGCACGCCATCCGCGTAGCCGAGCGGGATCAGGGCCAACGTGGTCTCCCTGGTCGTCGTGTAGCGATGGGCGTAGGACACGCCGTGGCCGGCCGGCACCCGCTTGGCCAGCGCGACCTGACTCGTCAGGCTCATCGCCGGCCGCAGGCCGAGGTCCCGGGCGGCGCCGACCTCCGGGCCTGGTGAGAGGCCGTAGACCGCAACGCCAGGCCGGACCAGGTCGTAGTGCGTGTCGGGCCGCACCAAGGTGGCCGCGGAGTTCGCCAGGTGGCGTACGGAGGGCTGGATCCCCGCCGCACCCGCGACCTCGAGCGCGTCTTCGAAGACCTGTCGTTGGAGGTCGATGGTCGGGTGCGCCGGGCTGTCGGCGTACGCGAGGTGTGACCAGATCCCGACCACTTCGACCGCGCCGTCGGCTTGGGCCTTGGCCGCCGCCTCGACCAGGTCAGGCCAGTCGTGCGGGGTCGCGCCCGCTCGCCCGAGCCCGGTGTCGACCTTGAGGTGGATCCGGGTCGGTCGTCCGGTCGCGGCGGCGGCCTTGACCGCCTGGTCGAGCGCCCACCCGGCGTTGACCCCGAGGTCGACGTCGACGGTCGCGACAGCGGTCCAGTCGTCGGCCGGCCCGAGCAGCCAGGCGAGCGCCGGCGCCTCGATCCCTCCGGCCCGGAGCGCGAGTGCCTCGTCCGCCATCGCGACACCCAGCCAGGTCGCGCCACCGTCCAGGGCGGCGAGCGCGGACTCCACCAACCCGTGTCCGTAGCCATCGGCTTTCACGACCGCCATCACGGCTGCATCGCCCGCGCGCCGGTCGAGCTCGGCGACGTTGGCCCGGATCGCATCGAGGTCGATTCGCGCCGTTGAGACAGTCACCCCGTCATTGTCTCAGGTGGGGCGTGCGATCCTGGGACCGCACGACCACGCCCCGAGCCCACGAAGAGGTCAGATGACGACGCCGGACTCCACTGACGCCCTGCGCGCCGAGCTTGCTGAGCTCGACGCACAGATCGCCGAGCTGCAAGGAATCGCCGACGACGCGCGCCGTGACCTGGAGGAAACCTCGGACAAGACCGCGGCGATCGAAGGCGCCGAGCGGCAAGAGGCGGTGATCGGCCAGCTCGAGCTGCGCCGGCGCGAGCTGCTCGATCGGATCGAGCGCGGGTAATCGTTGCCAGAAAGGCTCGAGCTGAGCCAGCATCTGGGCTATGTCCAACGACCCGATCGACCTGATCAAGACCGCCTACGCCGCATTCGCCGTCGGCGACATCCCCGCCGTACTGGCCGTGATCGATCCGAGTGCGGAATGGGTTGAGACCGACGCCGACGACGTACCGGGGCGTGGAACCCACGTCGGCCCGGACGCGATCGCGCAGAACGTCTTCGCTGCGGTGCCCGAGCACTGGGACTCCTTCGAGCTCGTGCCCGAAGACTTCTTCTGCGACGGCGAGACGGTGATCGTCCGTGGTCGCGTCGTGGCGACCGCGAAGGCGACCGGCACCACCATGAACGCTCCGTTCGTCCATGTCTTCACCGTGCGCGCCGGCAAGATCGTGAAGCTGACCAACCATCACGACACCGCGATGTGGCGCCAGACGCTGGGCACCTAGCGGGTCATCGGGGGGTCAGGCGCGTACTGCACGGACCGCGTCGGGCAGCCGATCAACGATGTCCATCGCGGTGATCGACGCGGCCGGGCTGCCCGCTGCGAGCAGTCCGGCCAGCCCGTGCAGGAAGGCCCCCGCGGAGGCGGCGTCGAGCGGCTCGAGGCCGGCCGCGAGCAACGCGCCGCACACCCCGGAAAGGACGTCGCCACTTCCGGCGGTCGCGAGGTACGGCGTCGCTGCGCTGTTGATCCGCACCTGACCGCTCGGCGATGCGACCACGGTGGTTGAGCCCTTGAGCAACACAGTGACGCCGAGATCGGCGGCGGCGGCGCGGACCTCGGCAAGCCGATGGGCGTCGACCTCGTCGCGATCCACGCCCATCAGCCGGGCGAACTCCCCCGAGTGCGGGGTCAACACGGTGGGCGCCCGGCGGTCGCGCAACACGTCGCGATGGTCGGCCAGCCAGGTGATCGCGTCGGCGTCGATCAACACCGGGACTTCGGCGCCCAGCACCGCCTCGATCACCGAACCGGCGGCGGCGTCGGTGCCGAGGCCCGACCCGACCACCCACGCCTGCACCTGACCCGCCGCCAGGACCGCGGCTCCGTCGCCGGGTGCGACGTCGGTCACCACGGCTTCGGGCCAACGCTGCCGGACCAGCTCGGTCGGGTGCGTGACGCCGGCGTACCGAACCATTCCGACGCCGAGCCCGAGCGCGCCGCCGACGACGAGCTGCGCAGCGCCGGTGTAGGTGTCGCTGCCGGCCGCGATACCGACCACGCCGCGCCGATACTTGTCGCTCTCCGCCCGCGGTTCCGGCAGCATCGCCGCGACGTCGGCCGCGTCGAGCAGCGTTGCCCCGGCGTCCGGGAGGGACAGCCCGATGTCGATCAGCTCGACCTGGCCGGCGCAGGCCGCGCCCGGCGAGACGACCAGCCCGAACTTCAGCGCGCCGAAGGTCACGGTGACGTCGGCGCGGACGGCGGTCCCGGCGATCTCGCCGGTGGAGGCGTCGACCCCGCTCGGTACGTCGACCGCGACGACCGTCGCGGGACCGGAGACCAGCGCGTCGGCCAGGCGTGCCATCGGCGCGCGCAGCGCGCCGATGGCGCCGATGCCGAGCATCCCGTCGACGACGAGATCGGCGGCGGCGAGCAGCGCGAGATCGGTGTCGGTGCCGGCCGATCGGGCCCGGCCACCGGCGTCCCGAAGCGCCGTCAACGCGGGCTCCAGCACGGACTCGCTGAGCAGGAGCGCGTCGACCCGTGCGCCTCGCTTCGCGAGGCGCGCGCCGGCGTACAAGGCGTCGCCGCCGTTGCCACCCGGTCCGGCCAGCACCACCACCCGCGACCCGTACACGTGGTCGAGCAACGCTGCACAGCGCCGGGCAAGCGCGGCCGCAGCCCGCTGCATCAAGGCGCCCTCCGGCAAGGCGGCGAGGAGCGGCGCCTCAGCGGCGCGAACGGTCGCCGCGTCGTAAGCCGCTCTCATCCCGCACCCTCCGCGACGACCATCGCGATCGCGACGCCGCCATCATGCGACAGCGACACGTGCCAGCGGGTGATGCCGGCCGCATCCGCGGCGGCCGCGACCGTCCCGGTCACGACGAGCGTCGGCTCGCCGACGTCATTGCGGTGCACTTCGACGTCGTGCCAGCCGAGGCCGCCGGGCGCACCGAGCACCTTCGCCACCGCCTCTTTGGCGGCGAACGTCGCCGCGACCGTCTCCGGTGCGGCCGCGCGCTCCCGGGCGGTGAACAGCCGGTCGCCGAGGTGCGGCGTGCGGTCGAGGGCAGCGGCGAAGCGTCCGAGATCGACGACGTCGACGCCGATGCCGACAATCGTCACTCGACGGTGACGCTCTTCGCGAGATTGCGCGGCTGGTCGACATCGAGGCCGCGCGACATCGCGAACTCCGCCGCCAACACCTGCATCGGCACAAGCATCAACATCGGCGACAGCAACGACTTGGTGTCCGGGATGACGATCAGGTCGTCGGCGTGCGGGACCATGCTCTCGTCACCGTCGGTCGCGATGACGATCGTGCGCGCCCCGCGGGCCCGGATCTCCTGCACGTTCGTGACCAGCTTCGGGGTCAGCGCATGGCGGGGGGCGATGACGACGACCGGTGTCCCGCGGTCGATCAACGCGATCGGGCCGTGCTTGATCTCACCGGCCGGGAAGCCTTCGGCCGACACATAGGCGAGCTCCTTGAGCTTCAACGCGCCTTCGAGCGCCATCGGATAGCCGACGTGCCGGCCGATGAACAGCACCCGTTCCGATGAGGCGATCTCGCGCGCCAGCTTGCGGACCGGGTCCATCCGCAACAGCACCGCGCTGATCAGCGCGGGCATCTGCTCCAGGTCGCGGAAATGCGAGCGGATCTCATCGGTGTCGCGATAGCCACGAACCTGCGCGAGGTACAGACCGACGAGGTAGACCGCGGCAAGCTGAGTCATGACCGCCTTGGTCGAGGCGACCGCGACCTCGGGGCCGCCTCGGGTATAGAACGCGGCGTCGCTGTCGCGCGCGATCGACGACCCGACCGTGTTGGTCACCGCGAGCACCCAGGCCCGCTGCCGGCGTGCGTGGCGCACGGCTTCGAGCGTGTCCGCCGTCTCGCCGCTCTGGCTGATCGCCACCACGAGGGTGTGCCGGTCGAGCACCGGATCGCGGTAGCGGAACTCGCTCGAGATCTCGACGTGGACCGGCAGCCGCGCCCACCGCTCGATCGCATACTTCGCGACCAGGCCAGAGTGGTACGCCGAGCCGGCGCCGACCACGATCACCTGGTTGAGTCCCTGGATGTCCTCGTCGCTCATCGCGAGCTCGTCGAGGATCAGCCGGCCGTTCGGATCCAGTCGCCCGCCGAGCGTCTCGCGCACGGCCTCGGGCTGCTCGTCGATCTCCTTGAGCATGAAGTAGTCGTAGCCGGCTTTCTCGGCGGCGGCGACGTCCCAGTCGACGTGAAACTCCTCGCCGTCGACCGGTGCACCGCTCACGTCGGTGACCACTACGCCGTCGCGGCGCAACTCGACGAACTGGTCCTGGTCGACCGCTCGCGCGTCGCGGGTGTGCGCGATGAACGCGGTGACATCGCTGGCCAAGAAGTTCTCGCCGTCGCCTCGGCCGACCACCAACGGCAGGTTGCGTCGCGCACCGACCACGAGATCCGGCTCGTCGCGATGCACGACGACCAGGACGAAAGAGCCGTCGAGATCGGCCGCGACACTGCGCACCGCAGCCGCGAGGTCGCTGTCGTACCGCTCCTCGATGAGGTGCGCAACCGCTTCGGTGTCGGTGTCGCTGGTCAGCACATGGCCGCGGTGCTCGAGGCCTTCGCGCAGCGCGGTGAAGTTTTCCAGCGTGCCGTTGTGCACCACCGCGATCGCGCCGCTGCAGTCGGTCTGCGGGTGGGCGTTGCGGTCGTTGGGTGCGCCGTGCGTCGCCCATCGGGTGTGTCCGATGCCGAGGGTGCCGCGCAACGACTGCGGATCCTCGGCCTCGAGGGCGTGCTGGAGGTTGGCGAGCTTTCCGGCTCGCCGCACCACGGTGAGGTGGCCGGCGCCGTCGTTGATCGCGATCCCGGCCGAGTCGTAGCCGCGGTATT
>CAYNDD010000063.1:0-13581 GCA_964395425.1 uncultured Frankiaceae bacterium | reverse complement strand
GATGTCGGCGAGCATCAGCACGGCCTCGTCGGTGACGCCAGCCGGTATCGGATTCATGGAGGTGTCGGCGAACGGAACGCGGACGAACTCCGCCTGTACGCCGTCAATCTTGTGTCCGAGGATCCAGCCGCCCCCGCCGAGGCACTGGCCGTAGGCGCGGTCGCGGCAGTATCGGCAACGGCCGCAGGCGCTGATGCACGACACCAGCACGCGGTCGCCGGGCTGGACCGACGTGACCTGGCTGCCGATCGCCTCGACGGTGCCGATCGCCTCGTGGCCGAGGATCCGGCCGGGCGTGACCGCGGGTACGTCGCCTTTGAGGATGTGCAGGTCAGTGCCGCAGATCGTTGCGGCGTCGACGCCGATGATCGCGTCGGTTTGGTCGATAACGATCGGGTCGGGCACATCGTCCCAACCCTTCTCGCCCGGTCCGTGATAAACGAGTGCCTTCATGGCCGTCCCTCTCTCCTCGACTAGCTCGTTTCACACTGCGCCGCGCGACCGACCTTTGCCTAGAGTCGGAAGTCTCGCCTTTCGGCCCGAATCCGAACGGTGATCCGCTACTGCCAACCGGAGGTATCGGTCCGGCGCAGGACGCCGCGGGTGGTCGCAGCGAACACCGTCCCGTCGGCGAGGGTGCACAGCGCATACGGCGTCGCGCCGGCCAACCCTTCGCTGCAGTCCGCCCAGGTCACGGCCTGGTCGTCGCTGCGGAACACGCCCGCGTCCGTGCCGAGGTAAACCCGCCCGTCGCGGTCGACCGCGATCGCATAGCTCTTGTCGGTGCCGGATCCTGGCGCCGAGAACTCGAGCCAGTTGTTGCCGCCGTCCTCGGATCGGAGCACGGTGCAACGCTGGGCGGCTGCATACAGGCGGCCCGCGCCGTCCTCGGCGACGCCGTACACCGACATCGCGGGCGTGGTCAGCCGCTGCCACTGCGCCCCATCGTCGGTCGAGCGGAAGATGCCCCCGCGCTTGATGCCGGAGCCCGGATCACCGGTCGTGACGAGCAGGTGTCCCGATCGGGTGCGGAGCAGGTCGAAGACGAGCGGATCGGTGATCTCCGCGCAACCGGTCCAGCGATGGCCGTCGTCGACCGACCGGTAGAGCCCGGCCCCCAGAGTGCCTGCTAAGACGACGTGCGCGGCGGGTTGGCCGACGACGTACGCGCGCTTCCCACGCAGTCCTGACGGTGACCAGTCCCCCGCATCGCCGGTTCGTCGATAGACGCCGTCGTCGGTGGCGAGGAGCGCATCGCCGCTGTCGAGCCAGCACCAGCCATATCCGGCGTACGGCGAAAGCCCCGATCCCGCCGCTGCCCAGGACTCACCGCGGTCGGCCGACGTCCATGCGCCGCCCGCACCGGCCGCCGCAAGATCACCGGTCGGCGCGATCGCGACCGCGAAGGTGTCTGAGCCGGACATCCCGATGTCCGTCGGCGTCCACTGCCGGCCTCCGTCGACCGAGAACCACACCCCGTCATAGCTGCCGGCAAAGAGCTTCCCGGCCGGAGTCGCGGCCAGGGCAAAGATCCGCCGACCACTCAATCCATCGGCGGCCAGCTCCCAGTGCCGCCCGCCGTCGGTCGATCTCACGACCCCCCCGCTGCAACCGGCGTACACGGTGCCCGAGGCATCGGCGCAAAGCACGTGCACCACGCTCGCAACGTCCGGATGCTCGGCCGGGCTCCACGAACCGCCGTGTCGGCACCAGATTCCGCCACCGCTGGTGCCGGCGATCACGGTGCCCTCCTCGAGCCGCAACAGCGCGTGCACGGTGGCGCCGGGGAGGCCGGCCGGCTCGCTGCGGTCGCCCATGATCGCCCAGCAGCCGTCGGTCGAGGTGGCCGCGAGGACGCGGCCGGGGCCGTCGTCGATGAGCCGGTAGACCGTCAGGGTGGCAAGGCCGCCCTCGACGGCAGTCCAGGTGCCTCCCCGGTCGGGCGAGGACAGGACACCCCGGCCGCCGGTGCCGACGAGCAGCGAGCCGTCGTGTTGTGGCAGCACGGCGTAGAGCGCGGAGGCGCCGAGGTCGGAGGCAATCGGCTGCCAGGTCTGCCCGCCATCGGTGGACTCGTGCAATCCGCTGGTCTCGGTCGTCGCAAGCAGCCGCCCCTCTGCGTCGTTGGCGAGCGAGGTCACGGTGCCATCGCCGGGCTGGTGGACCTGCGGCACCCAACTGCGACCGCCGTCGAGCGAGCAGACGACGCCCCGAGCGACTGTGCCCACCACGATCCCACCGCCGGGCGTCGCTGCAATCGCGAACACCCGGGGTGGCCCGGGGCCGGCAACAACCGGGGCGATCCCCTGGACGCTCACCCGGACATCGTCTCCGATGCGGGTCGACCTCGCCATCGCGCCTAGGATTCGCTCGTGCAGATCATCGAGGGTGCCGGGCAGTGGACCGCGCCGAGTGCGGGCGAAGCGACCGACTGGGCGGAGCAGTTCGAGGTGCCGGCGCTATCGGTCGGGACGTACTGCATCCCCGCCGGCGGCGTGGACGACCAAGAGCCGCACACCGAGGACGAGATCTACGTTGTCACCGCCGGGCGAGCCCGGATCGCCACCCCCGGCGACGGCTCGGTCGAGATCGGGCCGGGTTCGGTGATCTTCGTGGCGGCCGGCGAGGATCACCGCTTCGTCGACATCGTCGAGGACCTTGCACTGCTCGTCCTGTTCGCACCGGCGTACGGAACGAACTCCACCGACGCGGGCTAGCTGCGTCAGGTCCCGCTCGGTGACGGCGTATCGGGTGTCCGTACGCCACCGCGATGATGACGGGCGAGCGCCATCTCGTGGCCGCGGTCAGCTCCGTGTCCGGTAGACGGCGATCACTGCGCCCGAGCTGGTCGGATCTGCGGACACGAGGCGTAGTGAGACCGGCACCCCTCCATCCGGGAAGAGCCTGCGGCCTGTTCCGAGCACGCGCGGATGGACGAGAAGCATGAACTCGTCGATGAGGTCATGACGCATCAGAGCCTGAATCAGCGCGCCGCTGCCCATCACGACGAGGTCGTGACCCGGCCGCTGTTTGAGTTCGGCGACCGCGCGGAAGATGTCGCCGCCGAGCAGTGTCGTGTTCGGCCAGGGAGGCTCGCGCAAGGTCGTTGAGGCCACGTACTTCGGCGCGTGGTTCAGGCCGTCTTTGAACGGGCTGTCCTGGGTATTCCAGTAGCCGAGCATGTCCTCGTAGCTGCGGCGGCCGAGGAGCAACCGCAGCCCTCCGAGTGCTGCCACCCGGGCGTTGACTGCGTCTTGCACTTCGTTGTTCATCGTAGGCATGGCCCATCCGCCGTGCGAGAAACCCCCTCGGGTGTCTTCCTCAGCGCGACCGGGCCCCTGCATCACACCATCGACGGTGACGGAGTTGATCACGACGATCTGGCTCATCAACTGCTCCTTCGGCGTCAGTGCACCCACATCTGGTCGAAGAGAACTCCGAGTTCCGGGTTGCGCTGGTAGTTGTGCACCCGCGCCGACACGACGTCGACGTACGACGGGTTGACGAGGGGGACCCAGGGCGCGGCGTCGACGATCCGTCGGTCCGCTCGGGCCCACAGTTCGTTCGCAGCCGCTAGAGATGACGACTCCGCGCGTGTCGCTCGGTCCATCAAGCGGTCGATCGAGTGGTCGCAGAACTCCGCGGTGTTCACGTTGTTCGGACTTGCTCGATTGAATGCCGTACACCGCAAGAGCGAGCCGATGAATTGTGATGCGCTTGGCTCGTTGGGCGTCCAGGCTTCGACGGCAGCCTGGACCAGGTGGGTCGAGTTATTGATGTAGTCGAAGTAGTTCGGGTTGGTGGACACATGGAGTCGGGCGTGCCGAAATCCGATTTCGTGCAGCGCGGTCACGACTTGGCGGATCGCCGGAGCCGGGGGCGGCAATGTCCAGACCGTTACCGGAACGTTTGACCGGCCGGAGGCTCGGACCAGCTGCTGCGCCTTCACGATGTTGGGCTCGGTCCAGGCTCCGCTCGGGTCGGGTCGCACCGTGTAGGGACAGTACGGCCGATGCCCCGGGAAGTCCGGTGGCAGCAGCTGGCAGGTGACGGTTGCGGGGTTGAACCAGTCGGCGGCAACCGCGCCGCGATCGACGGCGAACGCAAGCGCACGGCGTACCCGAATATCGGTGAACGGTGCCACCCTGGTGTTGAGGATCAGAGCTGCGGTCGCCTCGGTCGGTGCGATGTAGATGCGGTTCTTGAACTGGGCCTCGAGCGCACTGAGTGGGCCGGCGGTGCGGGCGTCGGACCAGTCTGCGTGCCCCGCTGCCACCAGTTTCACCTCAGGGGTGGTGGAAACGCCTGGATACATTCGCCAGTCGATCTGGTCCGGGAACCCGGCGGGTTGCGCAGCGGAGGACCACTGGTGGAAGAATCGGTTTCGGGTGAGGACGACGAGCTTCCCGGCGGCATATCGCGCGACCTGATAAGGCCCGGTCGCCGGGATCAGCCTGGTCGTCTGCTGCGCAAGTGGGGTCGCAGCGGGCACGGCGTCGTCGTCACTCGCAAGATCAGTCAGGAAGCCGCCATTCGCCCGGACGAGCGTGATCGTCACGGTGCGGGCAGCCGCATTGATGGAGATGCCGGGAATCTCGCATCGAGTCGCCCGGCAGTCGCTCGCGCCGACGATCTCCTGGTTCAACGGGCCCGGCACGACGCCCAGATCTTCGCTGAAGATGACGCGCTCGAGACCTCGGCGCACGTCGAAGGCGGTGAGTGGTTGGCCGTTCGACCAGCGGATGCCGCTGCGCAGCTGGAACGTGTACACCCGACCGTTGCTGGTTGGTGCGGGGAGCGCCGTGGCGAGATCCGGGACGACCACGGTGCCCGCAGCACCGGTGGTACGCCGGAACCCGACGAGTCCGTCGTAGCTTCCGTTGAGCAGCCACCCTGCCAAGGCGCTCTGTTGATAGTCGGGGTCGAGCGGCCCGGTCTCCTGGCCGGCGAGGTCGAGAGTGCCGCCGCGGTGCAGCGCCGGATTGATCGTCGCCGTCACCCACAGTCGGCCGCCGTCGGCGGTGAGACCCCCAGGGATCGCGCCCACGGGCACGGTGCGGACCACTTGCACCGTTGCCGGGTCGATCTCGGCGACCGCCTCGCCTCCCTGCGACGCCACCCACACATCACCGTCCACGGCCGCGATCTGCGTCGGCTCGCCACCCACCTGCACCGCGCCGGTGACGGACGTCCCGTTGGTCGGGAACCGCGCCACGGTCCCACTGAGGTTGTTCGTGACCCACACGCTGTCGCCGACCAGCGCGATTCCCTCCGGGTCGTTGCCGACGGGAATGGTCTGGACGACGGCGTACTTGCTGCCGCCACCCGCGATCTCCGACACGTCGTTCGAGCCCGAGTTGGCCACCCAGATGTCGCGACCGGCACTGATCCCACTCGGACTGTCACCGACCGGAATGGTCTCCACGACCTTGCCCGCGGCAGGGTCGATGCGGGACACGGTGCCGTCTCCGGTGTTCGTGACCCAGACCGAGCCGTCTGCAACGGCAATGCCGCCGGGAAGAGTGCCGACCGGGATGGTCTGAGCCGAATTGGTGGCGGGGTCGATCCGGGAGACCGTCCCGGATCCGCCGTTCGCCACCCACACTGAATCGAACCCGACTGCGACCGCGGACGGTGCCGCTTGGACCTGGACATCGGTGATCACCTGGTCGGTCGAGGTGCTGATCCGTGAAACGGAGTGCGCGTCGGTATTCGCGATCCACACCGACCCGAACCCCGCGGCGGCGGCGCCGGGCCCGCTCTGGACGGCCACGTCATCGACGAGATGGCCATTGCCGGGGTCGATCACACCGGCGGAGTTCTCCGGGAGTGCGGTCAGGTTCGGGCTTCCGCCGCCCTGCGCCAGGCTCACGATCACCGCGACTACGACGACAACGAGGACGACCGCAACGGCAATCAGCGCCCGCCCGGACAGGCGCGCGAGCGGGCCGGGCAACCACGGCAAAGGTGGCGCCGGCGAGCGCGCAGGCGTCACGGTCGCGGCAATCAGTGACGCCATTTGCTGAGCCGGGTCCGCATCATCGGGAAGAACCCGCACCGGCCGGACCGGTTCGCTCAGTCCCTTGAGCGTGACGCTCTCCTGTACGACGTAACGGATCCCGTCGATCGTCCGGGCCAGATGCGTGACCTCGCCGGTCGCAAGGACGTCGCCGGCCTTCGCCTGTGAGCACAGCCGGGCGGCCAGGTTGAGCGCACCGCCGCGATAGCCGTCTTTGCCGCGTACTGCCTCACCGGCATCGACGCCGATGCCGACACTCATCGGCAATCCGGGGTCGGCAACCGTTTCGTCGACGAATCGTTGCTGCAGTGCCACGGCGAGTCGCAACGATTGTCGCGGGGAAGCGAAGACGCACATCGCCTCGTCGCCGCGCAGCTCGAAAACGGTGCCGTCGAACTCGCCGACCAGCTCACGAACGATCGTCGCGAACTTGTCGGTCAACCGGGCCGCGGCCTCGTCGCCGCGTTGCTGCGTGAAGTTCGTGTAGCCACGGATGTCGGCGAACAGGAAGGTCAACAGCTCGGAGCCGCGACCAGGCGGAGCGGCCGACGACTCACCCGCCTGGATGATCCCCTCGATCAGCCCTTCGGCCCGTTCGTCTGGTCCACCCGACGACATTCGGCAAGTATGACCGAGGGGTCGCGCCGTACAAGCCCGGTTGGGATCGACGAGCGATCCGGTCGGACGTCGCCGACAACGCCGCACAACGGAAGGACGGGACGCGAAGTGCGTCCCGTCCTCCGGTGATCAGTGCCTGCGCTCAGGTGGGGCGCCGGCTGTGACCTTCGACGTCGTCCTCGTCGGCCGCGCCGACCAGCGCCCGCTTGTGGCCCTGGACGTCGTCCTCGTCGGTCGCGCCGACCAGCTCGCGCTTGTGACCCTGGACGTCGTCCTCGACAACCGGGTAGCGCTTGTGACCCTCGACGTCTTCGTTGATCTCGTTCTCGGCCATCTCGACTCCTCTGCAGATCCCGGTCCCGGTGACCGGTCGCTTCACACTGTGACGCGGACCGGGCCTGAGAGCAGTCGGATCACGGACACCCGCGGTGTCATCCTCCCGACAGTTCCTCGCCGGCAAACTGCGCCAGTGCAGCCGGGTCCTCTACCGTGATCTGGCGGCCGTGGAGGTGGATCCAGCCTCGGCGCTCGAAGCCGTTCAGCGCGAGGTTGACGCTCTGCCTGGTCCCAGCGACCCGCTGGGACAGCTGTTGCTGGTTCAACCCGAGATCGATGACGCCGGCCGCGTCGCGCGGATACTCCAGGAGCGTCTTGGCCACCCGCCGGGGAAGGTCGAGGAAGACCAGGTCCGACGTCGCCTCGGTCAGCCGCCGAAAGCTCGCTGCGAGTGCGGTCAGCAGGTTCGTCGAGATCGCCGGAAACCGCCGTTGCAGATCGATGATGCTCTCCCGCGGCACCACCAGCACCTCGACCGGATCGAGGGTCTCCGCATCCGCCGAGCGCGTGCCGCCGTCGACCACGCCGAGCTCTCCGATCACGCCCCCGCGCTCGACCACGGCAAGCATGAGCTCGCCGCCATCGGCCGACCGCACGACAACCTTCATCCGTCCGCTCACCATGACGCACAACGAATCGCTCGGATCGCCGGTGGAGAACACCAGCTGCCCGCGCGGATACCGGCGCAGCCGGGTCGACTCAGCGATCCGCTCGAGCTCGGCCGGCGGCACTCCGGCGAACAACGCAACCTCGGCCAGCAGCCGACCGACGTCGATGTGCTCAGCCATCCGTCTCAGCCCTCGCGTTGGTCGAGATCGCCCTCAGCACCGATTTGACGTCGTACGGCGTGAGCTGTGGGTGCTTGCTCAGGATCCGGGCCACGAGTCCGGTGACGTGGGGAGCGGCGAAGGAGTTGCCGGTGCTCACGATCGTCGTGCCGTTGAGCCACGGCACCTCGACATCCATGCCCGGCGCCCCGAAGTCGACCGGCGGGGCCGGGTTCGCGTCGATCGAGAACGGGTCCTTGCCGTCGTGCGCGGCGACCGAGATGACCGACGAGAACTGACCGGGGTACGTCGGCGCCGGCACGTTGTTGGTGGCACAGACCAGGACCACCCCGGCGAAGGCCGCCTCGTCGGCGATCTCGTGGAAGATGCCGAAGTAATCCTCGCGGCCGGTGCTCAGCGACAGGTTGATCACGCGCGCACCGTGCTCGATCGCCCACCGCAAGCCGGCGGCGAAGACGACTCCCTTGCCGGACAGCCGTTCGCCTAGGACGCGAACCGAGGTGAGGGTGGCGTCCGGAGCGGCGTGCTTGATGATGCCTGCGCAGGCGGTGCCATGACCGAACAGGTCCTCGTGCGGGCCTTCGGCGTACCGGACTTCTTCCTCGTCGGGGTCCCAGGACAACGCGATCGCCCGCTCGACCGAGCCGACTGCCGGGTGGGCAGGGTCGATCCCACTATCAACGACCGCGACGTCGATGCCAGCACCGGTCGCGCCGTCCCACGCCCACTCCTTTGTGACCGGCAGGTCGATCCGACGGATCGGGGTGAGCACCTCGGGCGCAAAGGCCTCAGCCCAGGCCGGTCTCAGCGAGTCCGTGGCGACCGTCCTTCGGCGTAGGTGGCGACCTCGCGAAGGACGCCGAGAGCAAGCCTGCGCTCCGCGGCGCCGCGGCGGGCGAGGTTGGCAAACGTCGTGGAAAGCGCGGCGAGATGAGCGTCGGACCCGGTCAGCTGTTCGGCGGCGCGACTCGCGGCCTGCGCGAGATCGCCATCGACGGTTGCGGCGTCCGCGACCGCACCGAGCAGCACCCGGCCAAGATCCGAGAACGACCGCACGCTCTCCAAGGCGATTGCGGCAAGGTCGGCGAACAGGGCCAGCAGGATCATGTCCTGCTCCGCCCCCGGGCGCCTGGCGTCACGGTCGAGCAACGAGATGACGCCGAGCGACCTCCGCGAGGACGCAACGGGAACCGCCAGGATGGCCTGAGGGACGTAACCGGTCTGCTCCGCGATGTCCCGGGAGAACCTCGTGTCGCTCGCGAGGTCGCTGATTGCGATCGGCTGCCCGGACTGCACCACCCAGCCGGCCACTCCCTGACTTGCCGAGATCCTCATACCGGTCACGTCGCCGGCCCCCTCGCCGGCCGCGGTCGTGTAGATCAGCTCCGACTCGTCGTCGCTCAGCAACGCGAGCGAGCACGCGGCCGCTCCGAACAGGCGGCGCGCGGTCTCGGCGAGCGAATGCAACAACTCGTCCGCGCCGACCGGGCGGATCGCCGGGCCGAGGTTGGTGGCCAGCTGGCCCAGCTCGCTGAGCAGGTCGTCGGGAGTGGTCATGACCGCGCCATGGTCCGAGCCGATGCGCTCATCGTGCTCCCCTGCTCCGGCTGGACGCGGAGCAGCCAACGTGCCACGATCCGCGCCATCCGACTAGAGTTTCTGACTTCACCGCCTGCGAGGAGCAACTATGCCACCGGACCCGGCGATCATCGACGCACTCGGCGCGACCGACCTCTTTCGCTCGCTCGACCGTCGAGCCTTGAACAAGGTCGCGGGCGCGGTGAAGACGACCGAACACGACGCCGGCAAGGTCCTGACCACGCAGGGCCGGGACGGCGTTGCCTTCCACCTGATCCTCGAGGGCACCGCGACCGTGTCCGTGGACGGCCGGCCCGGGCGACAGATCGGTAAGGGTGCCTACTTCGGCGAGATCTCGATGATCGACGGCGAGCCGCGGTCGGCAACGGTCACGGCTGATGAGCC
This sequence comes from uncultured Frankiaceae bacterium, assembly GCA_964395425.1. Taxonomy (GTDB): domain Bacteria; phylum Actinomycetota; class Actinomycetes; order JAFAQI01; family JAFAQI01; genus DATAUK01. Next base: position 3,837 of record CAYNDD010000063.1, on the reverse strand, counting down.
GTTGAAGACAGCGGCCCTCACCGCGTGGGAGTTTCGCCCGCTGCTCGACGAGGAGCCGTCGATCGCGAAGGCGCTGCTGCTCGTGATGTGCGGACGACTACGCCAGGCGGAACGTACGACGAGCGCGCCAGCCGACTGACGCCGTTCGGTCGGTGGCACCCACCGCAGGCCGGCCCGGCCGCGGCGGACCCGAAGTGTCGGGAGGATGACAGCGAGAGTGTCAGCGATCCGACTGCAACCCGCGTCGGTTCGCGCCAGAGTGTGAAGCGGCCGGTCACCGGGACCGGGGCGAGCAGAGGAGTCACGATGACCGAGAACGAGATCAACGAGGACGTCGAAGGTCACAAGCACTATCCAGCCGTCGAGGACGACGTCGAGGGCCACAAGCGGGAGTTCGCCGGCGCCACCGAGGACGACGACGTCGAGGGCCACAAGCGGGAGTTCGCCGGCGCCACCGAGGACGACGACGTCGAGGGTCACAGCCGCCGTCCCACCTGAGCACATGCTCCGGTCGTGACCGTGAGGACGGGACGCATTTATGCGTCCCGTCCTCCTTTCTGCCTGCCGCGAGCTGTATATCCGTATCGAGCCCTATGTCTGCAAGGGCTCGCCATATGCGACGGTCGGCCGTCGGCGTACGATTCCCCCACTTCGTCCAGCGCCAAAGTGAGGTCGGGCATGCCGCGTTATCTGATCGAGCGGACATTCTTCGTGCACGAGCAGGAGATGCCTGAAGTCGGGCGTCAGTCGAAGGAGATCGCGGCCGAGCGATTCCCCGAGATCGAGTGGGAGCACAGCCACGTCATCGTCGACGACAGCGGCGGCGTCCGCACCTTCTGCATCTACAGCGCGCCCGACAAGGAGATGGTGATCCAGCACGCCGCGGCCCTTGGCCGGCACAACGTCGACCAGATCCACGAAATCGCCGGCGACGTCACCCCGGCGGACTTCCCCGCCTAGACCTATCGCCTAGCGAGTCGTCGGGCTACTGGTCGGCGCCGCGCCGCAGGTGCCGGGCATCCGGCAGGTGCATCAGCGCCTGGAACGCGATGGCCTGGCGCTGTCGCAGCGTCCTGATCAGCTCCACCTGGTCGGGCGGGGCGCACTCGAGGGCCTCGCCGTACAACGCGAGCGCGTGTGCTTTCGCCCAGCCGCGACCGGCCTGCTCGGCGGCCGCGACCAGGTAGTCGATCGCGCGCTCGGGCTGGCCGGCGCCCCGCCAGTGCCGGGCCAGCACCGCGACCGACTCGCCCTCCAGCGAGACCTCGCGCTCGAGGTAGTCGGCGACCGCGGCGTGCATCTCTTGCCGCTTCTTGCGGGGGGTGGTCTCGTACGCCGCGTCGCGGATCAGACCGTGTTTGAACGAGAACTGCTGCTCGCCCTTGATCAGCGACTGGCTCTCGCGCCGGATCAGGTCCCGGGCCTCGAGCGCCCCGAGCAGACTCGGCAGCGTCGCCTCGTCGACCATCTGGGCGAGCGCACCGCGCCAGAAGATCCGCCCGATCACCGAGGCGGCGAGCAGGACGGTTCGCTCGGCGGCCGGTAGGGCGTCCAACCGAGCCGCCACGATCCCGCGGATCGTGGTCGGGAGGGTCGAGCCACCGGCGGACTTCTCGGTCAGCGCGGCAGCAAGCTGTTCGATGAATAGCGGGTTGCCCTCCGAGGTATCGGCGAGCCCGGCGACCTGCTCGCCCTCGCCGTCGGCGTCCGGCCCGAGCAACCGCTGCACGAGCTCGCGGGCCGCCTGCGGCGCCAGTGGCTCGAGCGGGACAGCGAGGTAGGACACCAGACCGTTCGCCCAGCTGGGCCGGGTGTCGAGCACCTCCGGGCGGGCGAGCGTGAGCAGCAGGATCGGGAGGTCGTGCAGCCGCCCCGCGAGCTGCTCGATCAGGTCGAGCAGAACCTGGTCGGCCCAGTGGATGTCCTCGAAGACGAGCAACGTCGGGCGGTCGCGAGCCAGCGCTTCGAGGAAGCACCGGACCGAGAAGAACAGGCTCTCGCGATCCTCGACCTCACGTTCGGGGGTGTATCCGAGGACGATCGCGAGATGGTCGATCACGCCGGCCGCGTCGGATCCGAGCAACGGCTCCGCGGTGTCGTGGAGCTTCTTCATGGCGACCTCGGCAAAGTCGCTCTCGAAGATCCCAGCGAGTTGCTTCAGTTGTCCCGCCAGCGCGCCGTATGCGTTGCCCTCCCGATAGGGCAGCGACCGCCCGCGCAACGTGCAGCCGCCGGCGTCGACGACGTGCTGCCCGAACTCAAGACCCAACCGGGTCTTGCCGACTCCAGGCGGTCCGAAAACGGTGACCAGCTGCGGGGTTCGGTCGACCGCGGCCCGGTCCCAGGTCCACTCGAGCAGCCGCAGCTCCCGCTCGCGCCCGACGAGCGGCGAGCTGGTCTGCGGGCGCTCGCCGGGCGCCGCGGCGGCGGCGACGGCCAGCCATGCCTCGACCGGATCGTGCTTGCCCTTGGCCAGCACCGGCGGGACTGGTTCGTAGGTGATCACATGCCGGGTGCCGGCGTACGTTTCGGCTCCGACCAGGATGCCGTTGACCGGGGCGGCTTGCTGAAGGCGCGAGGCGGTGTTGACGACGTCGCCGGCGACCATCGCGTCGCCGTGCTCCGGTCGCGCGCCGAGGTGGACCAGCGCGTCACCGGTGTTGACGGCCACCCGGATGGACAGGTCGGGCAAGCCGGACTCGAGATCCCCGAGCCCGTCGCGGATCGCGAGTGCCGCGCGCACCGCTCGCTCCTGATCGTCGCCGAAGGTGGTGGGAATCCCGAACACACCCATCACCGCGTCGCCGATGAACTTCTCGACCAGCCCGCCGAAAGACTCGATCTCGTTGCGGACCCGCTCGTAGTACGGCGTCAGGATCGCCCGGACGTCCTCGGGATCGAGGAGTTCGGCCTTGCTGGTGAAGCCGACCAGGTCGACGAAGATGACGGTGACGACACGTCGTTCCTCGTGCTTGGGCTCCTCGGCGCCCAGCCGCTTGCCGCAGGCCAGGCAGAACTGCGCGATGTCCGGGTTCACCTGCGCGCAGGACGGACAGATCGGCATTCGATCAGGTTAGGGCCATTCGAGGTCTCCAGCGGGCGTGCCGGAGCGGTGGCGGCTCTACTCCTTCGAGGGCGCTGCCTAGGCGCGCCGAGCGCGCGGACCTCGAGTGCTGCGGTTTACGATCGCGACCGGAACATTGCGAGGGGGGACCATGGGCAACAACTCGACGCGTGCAGGCCGCCCCGGAACCAGGCGCTCGACCCGGCGCCGACTCGTGTCGGCGGCCGCGATCGGGCTGGTGCTCGCGACCGCAGCCGTCGTACCCGCTGCGGACGCGGCGATCGCTCACCGTACGGGCGCGACGGCGCCCCGCGCGGGTGGCATCCAGTACACGAAGCAGACCGTCGTCATTCCCACCGCGACCATCAAGAAGCAGTTGCTATCGGTCTCAACGAACGGTGCGACGTACACGTTCACGTCGAGGAATGGGGCGCTGGCCAGGCTCAAGACCGGCAGCGTCATGCTGCTCCAGCACGTCGCCGTGCGTGACGTCACCAAGACCGCGCGATCGCATGGCCACTTCGTCGTCAGCACCAAGCCGGCTGCCCTCACCGATCTCATCGCGAACGGCACGCTGAAGTGGAACAAGTCGATCAACTTCGCCAATGGCTACGGACTCGGCGGGTCGGCGGTCCCGACGAACGATGTCCGGCGAGCAGATGGCGCCTCGCGATCTGTCGCGGCTCGGTTCGGCATGGTCCCGATGTCGAGCAAGGGGATCACGCTCAAGGGCAAGACCCATTCCTACAGCTATTCGGCGAACTTCAAGAAGC
>CAYNDD010000062.1:0-13954 GCA_964395425.1 uncultured Frankiaceae bacterium | reverse complement strand
GGGCTGCGGGTTTGAGCTCGGCTGCCGGTTCGCGGGTTTGGGGGCCCGCCAGTCGGTCTTTTCGACCGGCGCGGCGACGGTCGCTTCGTCGGGATCGCGAACGCCATGGCGACGGTCGCGATGGCGCAGCGCTTCGTAGCGCGAGGTGACGTTGCCGGCCACCATGCCGAAGCTCTTCAGCAGGTGCAGCCGCCGAAGTTCGGAGTCCTCGTCAGGACCTAGGACATCGCCCACATCGTTGTCCTCGGCAATTTCGGCCGGAACCTTATCCGAATTGCGCCGGAATCACGCTCAGCCGGCTCCGAGCAGCCGGCTGAGGGCGGCGCGCGCAGTCGCGGAGTCCCGCGCGATGACGGCGAGCCGGTCGGCGAGCATCCGGGTCCACTCCTCGACGGTGACGTCCCGGCTGGAGATGATCACTCCGCGGACCTCCCGAGCCGCGCGCGCAACCGGCGTCCCTGACTTCCCCCGACTGAGCTCGAGCGTCACCTCGCCGAGATTGACCCGGAGGGTCCGGACCTCGCCGGGCCGCCCGGCCAGCCGGTCCCGCATCGACTGGTCGCGCACGACCTCGACCATCTCGGCCGGCAGCGCATCGGCCAGCGACGAGGTCAGGACCCGCGAATAAACCTCGAGGTCGGCACTGTCGGCGCGCAACGCGGCGGCAAGCGCATCGACGTCCTCGGGTCCAGGGCTCGCCGGCGGCTCGCTCACCGGTCGCTCACGGATCGGTGAGGGGCAGGACCAGTTGCGGCCGGTCGATCACGTGGTCCTCGCGAAGCGGCCGCACCGCGGTGCCGATCGCGAAGAACTCGGTGGTGTGCCCGCCCCAGCGGTGCGGCAGCGCGAGCAGCTGCACGCCGACGATGCCCTCCGCGGTCAGCGCCTCGGCCTCGGCCTGCATCCGCGACATCGCGAGCTCTCGCGCGTCGTACAGGGCTTCGGTGAACTTCGGGATCTCGACGTTCTGGCCGATGTTGCCCAGCGACTTCATCATCCCCTGGTGGGCGATGTGGTAGACGCACGAGCCCATGACCATGCCGAGCGGCGCGTAACCCGCCTCCAGCAGCGTCCAGAAGTCCTGCCCGGACAGGTCGGAGGTGAACGGCTTGCCGGTGTTGTTGCGCCAGCCGTCGCCGGTCGGCGGCGGGGCGTCGGCCTTCACCGCGGTGCCGACCGCGATGAACTCGGCGAGATCCTCGCCGAACTCCTTGAACTCGATCTCCAGCCTGACCCCGACGATGCCGTCGGCGCCGAGGACATCGGCTTCGGCCTCCATCCGCGACATCGCGAGCTCGCGGGCCTGATACATCGCCTGCGTCAGTGTCCCGAGCTCCTGGTTCTGGCTCCATCGGCCGCGCTGGAAGCCCACGTGGTAGATCGATGAGCCGAGCACCAGGCCCAGCGGCCGGAACCCCGCTTCGCGGACCAGCAGGAACTCGTTGACCGACAGGTCCGAGGTGAACATCGACGTCGCCTGGCCGGGCCGCATCTCCGACAGCCGGCGCATCGCGTCCTCGGGCAACCCGAGCTGGCTGGGGTCTTCGGTCACAGGGTGCTCCTTCGTAGCGGAAGTACGACGTGGCTCTCGGTCGGTGCCCGGCTTCCTTTGTGGAACCTCACCAGCGAGTTGCCGACCACCATCGCCTCGGCGATGTGGTCGCGGTGGCCCTCACCCGGTTCGATCTCCCGGACGTGCAGCGACATCTCGCTGATCGTCGCCGCGTCGCTGCCGAGCCGGGCCGCGCGCTCCTCGAACCGGGCTCGGGCGTCGGCGCGGGCATAGCTGACCAGCTCGGTGTAGCCGGGGATCTCGATGTTCTGCGTCGACCACGGCACCGCAGCCATCCGGGTCATGTAGTCGTCGTGCCGGATCGCGACCGAGAATCCCCAGACCAGCTCGGTCGGCGCCCAGCCGGCGTGCATCAGCTTGGCGACGTCCCCACCGCTCAGGTCGGTCGAGAACAGGTGCGCGGGCCGGGCGGTCGACCTCGCTCGCACCGCGGTGCCGCGGACCATGAACTCCTGCGCGCCGCCCATCTCGAGCAGGCGCTCTCGCGACCACTTGACGCCGACCACGCCGTCCGCACCGAGTGCGTGCGCCTCGAGCATCATCCGGTACATCGCGGTGTCGAAGCCGCGGTAGAGGGCATCGACGTACGGCGCGAAACCCGCGTACCCGCCGGCGCCCGATGTCACGGTCGGGCCGCCCATGGCGAGACCGCCGAACCCGCCGCCGTAATACACCCCGCAGCCGCCCCAGCCGGTCCAGCCGATCTGCTCGACGATGCAGCCCATGACCTCGCCGACCGGATCGAGGCCGACGCTGTGCACCCCGGCCTGGCCACGGATCGACAGCAGCGAGGACCTGACGCCGTCGGTGCTCGCACGGTCGACCCGTGCCTGCGCTGCCGGCGGCAGTCCGCGTCCGTCCCACTCGGTCATTGCCCCGACCGTATCCCCCGCCTGCGAGTGCACCGACCGCGCGGTGGCCGGGAGACTCTGATTGAGTGACGCCATGGTGCGCGGTCGGCGAGGTGTCAGCGTCGCTCCGCTGTTCGCCGTCGCGATCGTTGCGATCGGCACGGTACCCGCAGCCGGGGCGGCCGCACCGGTGCATGGCCGCTCCACCCCGACCACGACCGCTGTCGCAGCCAGGCGGTGCGGGCCGGGAGCGCGGACCCTTTCGCGCCCCGGGTCACGGATGTACCCCGACACGGGCAACGGCGGATACACCAGCCTGCACACGACGGTCGACCTGGTCTACAACGCCACGAGGAACCGCTTCCTGCGCGGCAACCACGTCGTCCTCCTCGACCGCGCGACCCGCTGCCTCACGTCGTTCAGCCTCGACCTCGAGCGGCACTCCCGTAACCACACCCAGGGACCCGACCTTTCCGTCAGCGCGGTGACGGTCAACGGCCAGCCGGCGCACTTCCGGTTTGCCCGGCCGACCTTCCCGGGCGACCCGCGCGGGCCGAATGATCCCCGCCGCAGCGCGCACGAGGCATCGCAGACCGACCCGGTCGGCGGCCCCCACCACAACCCGCTGCCGCCCGCCTGCTCGCCGGAGCTGGCCAACCCGAAGGCCGACCCGAAGGCACTCAACGGCACGCTGTGCCCGGCGAACAAGCTCGTGATCATGCCCAGTGCCGACATCCCGGCCGGGAGCACCTTCAGCGTCGTCGTCGACTACACCGGCCGGCCCGGCGTGCACAACGACGGCGACGGCACGACCGAGGGATGGTTCCGGGCACCGGACGGCGGCTTCGTCACCACCGAGCCGGTCGGCACCGAGGACTGGATGCCGCTCAACGACTACCCCAGCGCGAAGCCGACGTACGACTTCCACGAGACCGTCAACGCCGGCAAGACCGCGGTGGCAAACGGCATCCTGGTCTCCAAGACCGGGCACCCGGCCGGCCACGGCTTCCCGCACGGGTCGACCACCTGGCACTGGCGATCGGCCGCGCCGATCGCGAGCTATCTGGTCGAAAGCAGCGTCGGCAACTTCGACCTGTCCGAGCGCACCGCCGACAACGGCGTGCACTACTACGAGGTGCAGGACGCCGCGATCTCCGCGAAACAGCGAGCCAAGAACGCCGCCGTCATCGGGCAACAGCAGGACATCACGCAGTACGAAAGCCTGTTCAACGGGGCGTACCCGTTCACCTCCGATGGAGTGGTCGTCGGCACCCCCGACGCCAGCTTCGAGGAGGAGATGCAGACGATGATCACCTTCGCGGGCGGGCAGACCGACCTTGATGTGCTCTACCACGAGAACATGCATCAGTGGTGGGGTGACAACGTCTCCGAAGGCAGCTATTCCATGACCTTCTTCAAGGAAGGCATGGCCACTCTCGCCGAGTTCCTGTACGCGGCCCGGACCGCAGAGACCAACCACGGCGGGCCGACATCCCCGGCCGGTCAGAAGGCATTCGAGGCCTCGCTCCGCGGCGAGTTCGCCTCGGCCTACAAGGCCGGCGGCGCGTTCTGGGCATCCGCGCCGTCGAACCCGACCCCACACTCGCTGTTCGCCACCGCGGGCACGTACGTACGACCGGCCGCGGCGTACATCGCCTTGCGCCAGATCCTGGGTCACACCCGATTCGTCCAGGCTTTGCAACAGATCCAGCGGGTCTACGGCGGCGCCAGCATCACCGAGCCGGAGCTGGAGTCGGCCTTCCGCAGTTGGCTACCGGTGCACAGCACCAACGGTTGCGGCGCACGACTTACCAGCTTCTTCCACCAGTGGTTCGACACCGCCTACCCGAAAGGTGGCGGCACTGCGCACCCGCACATCACCGGCCCCGATCTGGCCGGCCAGAACTTCTACGGTCACGCCGGCTGCCACCGCTGAACCCCACGCATGGCCCATTGGTGGGGTTGGACGCCAGTCGTTCGCGCGACGCGTGCCGCCTGGCGTCAGGTCGGCGGTGGCTGAGTGGGTGGCGGCTGAGTGGGCGGTGCGCCGGGCAGGATGTCGCCAGACCCGGGCGGTGGCTGGTAGAGCCAGGCGAACTGCGTGTTGGTGGACGGCGTGGACGGCGCAGTCGGCCCGGTCGGCATCCCGGCGTGCGGCGGACCACCGTAGGCCGGGCCGGCGGCCGGCCAGCCACCCGGTCGCCGGTTTCGCTGCCGGTACCAGACCAGCAGCCCGATCGCCAGCAGCAAGACCAGGACGACCCCGGTGTCGCGGCCGAGATGGGAGACCGAGTCGGAGTGGCTTCCAGGGCTCGCCTGCGAAGCGATTGGCGGTTGCGCGGACCCGTTGAGCGGCGCCGGCGCACCTGCGACGACCGTCACGGAGCGGGTGAAGCGCTGAGCCGGTCCACGGGTCTTCGTGACCGCAAGGCCGAGGTAGACGGTGGTGTTGTCGGCTACCGCGAGGATGGATTCGAACGCCCGCGGCTGCCGGACGGTCTTCGGTGGGTTGAGTGGACCAGCCTCGCGGGTGACCACGCGATAACCCGCGACGTCACCCACCAACACCGGCTTCATCCCTGGCGCCTGACCGACCTTGGCGACGAAGGCCTGCGCCGACTCGGATGAGCCGAAGCTCAGCTGCAGCACCGCGAACGTCGCCGTCCGCGGGATCGGTGACGACGACGTCCCGATCACGTCTTGCGGGTCCGGCGACACGAAGTAGGCGGTGGCGGCCTGTGCCCCGGGGAACAGGCGAAGCTGGCCCGCCGTCGCAGTGAGGCGCCTCGGCGGGTGCGGATAGGCCGCCGAGAAGCTGGCGCCGGCCGGCTGGACGAGCACATGCCGGGCAGTCGCGGCCGCAGGCGTCGACGCACTCAGCAGGACCAGGCCCGCGATCGGCGTAACGAGCGCTGCGGTACGACCAATCGAGCGGAGATGATCGCGATTCGAAGGCGCAGAACGTCTACCGATCAATCCCGGAGTCCTCATCCTGTCTTGTTCGGCCTATTTGCCCGAATCCTGTAGGCCGGGGCCGCCAGGCGTCAGTTCGGCGGCGGCGGACCGGCTGGCGGACCCGGCGACATGTCCCCCGACCCGGACGGTGGCTGGTAGGACCAGGTGAACTGCGCGTTCGCCAGCGGGGCGGCCGGCATCCCGGCGTACGGCGGGCCGGCCGCTGGCCAGTCACCCGGGCGCCGGTCTCGTGACCAGTACCACGCGACCAGCCCGACCACGATCAGCCCGAGCACCAGCAGACCGATCAGAACGACCGCGAATCCACGGCCAGGCTGGTACGTGGTGACGAACAGCTGACCAGCGCCTGGCTGCACGGCGAACGGCGGTTGCGCAGCGCCGGTCGCGGTCGGGTACTGCGGGGTCGGCGCCACTCCGCCGATCCGCACGGACTGCGTGAAGCGCACAGCGGATCCACGGGTCTTCGTGACCGCGAGCGCGAGATACACCACATCGCCCCCGGCCCGGACGCGTACCGACTCGAACGCGTGTGGCTGCCGCACCGAGCTCGTCGGGTTGAGCGGGCCGGCTTCTCGGCCGATGAACTGATATCCGATGGCCACGCTGCCGTCCAGCACCGGCTTCATCGCGGGGGCCGACGCGAAGCCTTCGACGTAAACCTGTGCGGCCTGATACGAGCCGAACGTGAGCTGCAGGACCGCGAAGGTCGGCGCCCGCGGGATCGGCGACGACGGAGTGCCGAGCACGTCGTGCGGGTCCGGCGAGACGAAGAACGCGGTCGCGGTCTGCGCCCCGGGAAATCGCCGGAGCTCAGCCGCAGTCGCGGTGAGGTGGCCGGGCGGGCCCGGGTACGCCGCCGCGAAACTGGCGCCAGCCGGCTGCACGAGCGCACTCCCGGGGGCCGCGGCGGCTGCGGGCGACGCGATCACGAGCGCGAGGCCCGCGATCGCCGAGACGAGCGCCGCGGTGACGCCAAAGGGGGCTCGGAGATCTCGGGTCGAAGGCGCCGAGCGCCTACCGATCCACCCCGCAGTGCCCATCCTGTCTTGTTCGGCCCATTTGCCCGAATCCTGAAGGCAGGGACTTGCCGTCCGCTGCCCCGGTGCAGCTAGGTGTGGGCGCGACGCTTGGCGGCGCGGAACCGGGTCGCCGCTGCGAGCTCGACCTTGCGCATCCGGACCGTGCCCGGGGTCACCTCGACGCATTCGTCCTCGCGACAGAACTCCAGCGCCTGCTCGAGGCTCAGCACCCGGTGCGGGATCAACGGCACGAGCAGGTCACCGGACGACTGCCGCATGTTGGTGAGCTTCTTCTCCTTGGTCGGGTTGACGTCGATGTCGTCCGACCGCGAGTTCTCCCCGACGATCATGCCCTCGTAGACCTCGGTGCCCGGGCCGACGAACATGGTGCCGCGCTCCTGCAGGTTTGCAAGGGCAAACCCGGTGGTCGCGCCCGAGCGGTCGGCCACCAGCGAGCCGGTCGGGCGGGTCCGCAGCTCACCGAACCAGGGTTCGTACCCCTCGTGAATGTGGTGCAGCAAGCCGGTCCCCCGGGTCTCGGTGAGGAACTCGGTCCGGAAGCCGATCAGGCCGCGTGCCGGTACGACGTACTCCATCCGGATCCAGCCGGTCCCGTGGTCGACCATCTGCTCGAGCCGGCCCTTGCGCAACGCCAGCAGCTGGATCAGCACGCCCTGGTAGTCACTCGGCGCGTCGATCGTCATGCGCTCCATCGGCTCGTACAGCTTGCCGTCGATCATCCGCGTGACGACCTGGGGCTTGCCGACGGTGAGCTCGAAGCCCTCGCGGCGCATGATCTCCACCAGGATCGCGAGCTGCAGCTCGCCGCGGCCCTGCACCTCCCAGGTGTCCGGGCGCTCGGTCGGGAGCACGCGGATCGACACGTTGCCGACCAGCTCGGTCTCAAGTCGGTTCTTCACCAGTCGCGCGGTCAGCTTGCTGCCGCTCTGTCCGGCCAGCGGTGAGGTGTTGATCCCGATCGTCATCGAGATGCTGGGCTCGTCGATGGTGATGACCGGAAGCGGCCGCGGGTCGTCGGGGTCGGCGATCGTCTCGCCGATCGTGATCTCGGGGATGCCGGCGATCGCCACGATGTCGCCAGGGCCGGCCTGCTCGATCGGCACCCGGTCGAGCGCCTCGGTGCCGAGCAGCTCGGTCAGCTTGACCCGCTCGACGCTGCCGTCCTGACGGCACCACGCGACGATCTGGCCCTTCTTCAAGTAGCCGTTGTAGATCCGGCAGAGTGCGAGCCGGCCGAGGTACGGCGAGGCGTCGAGGTTGGTGACATGCGCCTGCAGCGGTGCGTTCTCGTCGTACGTCGGGGCCGGGATCGTGTCGCGGATCACGTCGAAGAGCGGCTCGAGGTTGGGGCTGTCCGGGCTGGTGCCGTCGGCCGGGCGGGTCAGTGACGCGCGGCCGGTCTTGGCCTGGCAGTAGACGATCGGGAACTCGATCTGGTGCTCGTCGGCATCGAGGTCGAGGAAGAGCTCATAGGTCTCGTCGACGACCTCGGCGATCCGGGCGTCGGCACGGTCGACCTTGTTGATGATCAGGATGACGGGCAGATTGAGCGCCAGCGCCTTGCGGAGCACGAAGCGGGTCTGCGGGAGCGGGCCTTCGCTCGCGTCGACCAGCAGCGCGACGCCGTCGACCATGGACAGGCCGCGCTCGACCTCGCCGCCGAAGTCGGCGTGGCCCGGGGTGTCGACGATGTTGATCGTGAGGTTGCCGTGGTGGACCGCAGTGTTCTTCGCGAGGATCGTGATGCCCTTCTCGCGCTCGAGGTCCATCGAGTCCATGACCCGCTCGTTGACCGAGCCCTCGTCCGCCTGATGCTCCGAGAACGCGCCGGACTGCCAGAGCATCGCGTCGACGAGGGTGGTCTTGCCATGATCAACGTGCGCGATGATCGCAACGTTACGAAGGTCCGAGCGGGTGGCCACGACATCCCAGGCTACGTGGCGGCCCACTCGGCGATGCCGGTCATCATCTGCGCCGCGGCATCCGGCGGCATCAGGGAGTGCGTGACCGAGGCGCGGGCGAGCCTGGCCAGGTCCTCGCGGCCATACCCGTGATGGTCGCGCGCAACGGCGTACTGGTCGAGCAGCGAAGCACCGAAAAGCAACGGATCGTCGGCGGCGAGCACGACCGGCACGCCGGCGGACTCGAGCGCGGCGAGCGGCACCGCCTCGGGTCCGGCGACGACGCCGAGCGCGACGTTCGAGGCCGGGCACACCTCGCAGGCGATCCCCCGGTCGGCGAGCAGCCGGAGCACCCCCGGATCCTCGACCGCGCGGACGCCGTGCCCGAGCCGGGCCGGCGAGAGTGCGGCCACCGTGCGCGCGACCGAGTCCGCCCCGAGCAGCTCACCGGCGTGCGGCATCGCCGCCAGCCCGCCGTCCCGAGCGATCCGGAACGCCTTCGCGAACTCCTCCGGCAGGCCCCGCCGCTCGTCGTTCGACAGCCCGAAGCCCACCACGCCGTACGCCGCGTAGCGAACCGCGAGCCGGGCCAGCAGCTCGGCCTCCCAGGGCGGCCGGGTCCGGTTCGCCGCGATGATCAACCGCATGCCGACCCCGGTCGTGGCCTCGGCCTTTGCCGCCGCCGCACAGAAGACCTCCACCGCCGTCACGACGTCGCCGAGGCGGGCGGCATAACCGGTCGGCGTGACCTGCAGCTCAAGCCAGCGCGACCCGGCCGAGTGCTCGTCCTCGGCCACCTCCTGCAGCAACCGGTCGATGTCGGCGGGGGTGCGAAGCACGCTGCGGGCGACGTCGTACAAGCGCTGGAACCGCGGCCAGCCGAGCAGCCGCCAGTCGTCAACTTCGGACTCGGCCAGGCGCTCCGGCAGGGAGACGCCGGCACGTTTGGCGAGGTCGATCAATGTGCCGTGGCGCATCCCGCCGGTGAAGTGCAGGTGCAGGTGCGCCTTCGGGAGCGCCGCGAGGTCGACGTCGGCCACGTCCGCCTCGCCCACCATCGCCCCAACGATAGGAGGCCGCCCGAATCGTCGCCGGGCACTTCTACAGTGAAGGCGTGCGAATCGCCACCTGGAACGTCAACTCCGTCGGCGCCCGCCTGCCGAGACTGAACGAGTGGCTGGAGCTCGCCGAGCCGGACGTGCTCTGCCTGCAGGAGACCAAGTGCGCGGCCGACGCTTTCCCGGGCGAGCGGGCCGAGGAGCTCGGCTACGAGGTGGCCGCCAACGGCGAGGGCCGCTGGAACGGCGTCGCGATCCTGTCCCGGGTCGGGCTCGACAACGTCGAGCTCGGCTTCACCGGGCAGCCCGCCTACGACCCGCCGGCCGACGAGGACGACCCGGCCCTGATCGGCGCGCCGCCGAAGGTCGAGGCCCGCGCGATCGGCGCCAACTGCGGTCCGCTACGGATCTGGTCGCTCTACGTGCCGAACGGCCGCACCCTCGACAGCCCGCACTACACCTACAAGCTCGAGTGGCTGGCCGCACTGAAGGACGCGCTTGCAACCGAGATCGGCACCAACCCGTTCGTCGCGACCGGCGACTTCAACATCATCCCGACCGACGCCGACGTCTGGGATCCGTCGCAGTTCGTCACCTCCACTCACGTGACCGAGCCCGAGCGAGCTGCGCTCGCCGAGCTGCGCGGCCTCGGCCTGCACGATGTGATGCCGAGGGCGATGAAGTACGACACGCCGTACACGTACTGGGACTACCGCGCGGGCATGTTCCACAAGAACCAGGGGATGCGGATCGACCTGTTCTATGCCAACCAGGCGGTGTCCGGCGCGGTCAAGGACGCCTACGTCGACCGCGACGCCCGCAAAGGCACCGGCCCCAGCGATCACGCCCCGGTCGTCGTCGACGTCGACCTCTAACCACACGCACGGCCCATCGGTGTGGCTCCGGCGTCGCCTAATGGCTTTCCAGGGCCCTCGGGCACAAGATTGCCACCACCTGGTCACATCCGGTTTGTCGTCCCTGTTGCCAAGGAGGGTGAGATGCGTAAATCAGTGCCCGCCGCGTTCCTCGTCGTGTCGGTGAGTGCAGTCGTCGCCAGCGTGTTGTTGGGTTCGCAAGCCACCGCCGCTACGAAAGGCATCCACGGTTCTGCGTCGCTCTCGGCGGCCAAGAAGGTGACGCCCGGATGGGAATGCGTGCCGAAAAAGGCCGGGCAGCCGGTGCTGTCCGGAGGGACTGCTGCGTCGCCGTCGTGCCACGCCGGCACGACCGCCGTACTTGCGCCGACCTTCGTGTCCAAAGGCGTAGGAGGCAAACCCACGGCTGAGTTTTCGCGGGTCAACGTTCAGATCGTGTCAGGCTCGGGCTCGACCAGCGGAGCCGTCAACGGCAGGGGAAACCTCGTCGTCGGGTACGCCGAGAACACGAAGGGCTACGCGAGGACCGGATCGAACAACCTGATCGTCGGTTCCGACAACGGCTGGACCAGCTATGGGGCGATCCTCGGCGGCTTCGCCAATCAGGCCAGCGCCCGCTACACCGCCGCGTTCGGAGCGAACAACCGGGCCGCCGGCAACTGGAGCTTCATCGCCGGGCGGGACAACGAGACCACCGGCGCCTATTCCTCGGTGACGGGTGGCCTGTTCAACCTCGCGGCCGGGGTGTACTCCGACATCGTCGGCGGTTGCGACAACCTGGTCGGCACCGGCAGTTCGCTGACCGCCACGTGTATCGCCGACGCAGAGGCGATTCTCGGCGGCTTCGAGAACACCGCAACCGGCCTGGAAGCGACCGTCGCCGGCGGTGAGGTCAACGATGCGTCCGGTGGCGCCGCCTCGGTCGCCGGCGGTCAGTTCAACGACAGCACCGGCGGCGGTTCATCGATCGCCGGCGGCAACGACAGCGAGGCATCCGGGTCCTTCGCGTCGATCCTGGGCGGCTTCAACAACTTTGCCACCACGTTCGAAGCAACGGTGAGCGGGGGCGAGGAGAACACCGCGTCGGGCAACGGCTCATCGGTCCTGGGAGGTGACGGCAACAACGCCTCCTCGAACTGCCAGGCGATTCCGGCTGCGCCCGGCACCTGTTAGCGCGGCGCCGCTACCACCCGCATGGCCCATTGGTGGGCCCCCAGGCACACCGATGGGCCATGCGTGGGGCTGGCGGGCAGGGGGCTAAGCGGCGATCAGGTGCGCACTGGCCTTGGCAGTCAGCACGTTGAGCTCGGCCGTCTTCAGGATCGCGGCGAAGGTCGGATCGGCCGCCTCCGCGGTCCGGACCGCACGCACCATGGTCGGGATCTGGCCGAGCGTGGTGTCGAGCAGCATCGTGCCACCGGCGGTGAAGAAGTCGACCGCGCGGGTGCCGACCGGGAACTTGCGCAACGCGATGGTCCCGAGGTCGTCGGAGATCACCACCCCGGCGAAGTGCAGGTCGCCGCGGAGCATGCCGTGGATGATTGTCGTCGAGAAGCAGGCCAGGTGGTGCGGGTCGATCGCCGGGTAGGTCGCCGAGGACACCATCACAAACTGCGCGCCGGCCATGACACCGTCCTGGAACGGCTTGAGGTACGGGTCGTGCCGGGTGGTCGGATCGGTCACGCCCGCCGTGGTGTCGGTGTTGCCGGTCGCCCGGCCGAGCCCGGGGAAATGCTTGAGGGTCGCGTCCACGCCACCGGCGTTCATGCCCTGGACGAACGCCACGACGTGGTTGGCAACCACCTTCGGGCCGTGGCCGTACTCCCGGTCGAAGATCCCGATCGGCTGGTTGGTCGACGCGTCCTTCTTCGGCACGATGTCGGCGACCGGAGCAAGGTTCAGATCCACGCCGGCAGCGGCCAGCTGCTTGCCCCAGGTCGTGCTCGCAGTCCGCAGTGCGGCCGGGGTCGTCGTGCCCTGGACCAGCGCGGTCGGCATCTTCGAGAATCCAGGGCCGGTCAGCCGCTGGACCTCGCCGCCCTCCTGGTCGGTACTGATGAACGGAGTGACACCGGCCTGGATCAGCTTCGCGCTCAGCGAGCTGGTGACCCGATGGACCGCCTTGCGACCACTCGACGACCCGCTGATCAGGATCACGTTGCCGACCCGCTTTGCGAGCAACGCGGTGATCTGCGCCGGGCTTGCTCCGGAGCTCGGCAACCCGGCCATGAACAGCTGGCCGACCCGTTGCCTCGGGGTCATCCGGTTGTACGCCGCGAGCGCCTGCTGTTGCGGGCTCGGCTTGGTGGGCTGCAGCAGCCTGGCCTGCGCCGGGTCACTGACCACGGCAGCCAGCACGGCGAGGACAGCGACGATCGTCGCGCGCCACCGCCAGTGCAAAGCCCGGTCCACCAAAGCCTCCGTCAAGCCTGTTCCAGATGTGCAGTGTCGTTGAACCGTCGAACTATCCATCGGTCGCCGAGGACGACGATTTCAGAGATCGAGGCGTTGTCGGACCCCACGAAGGCGAAGTTCTGCGCGCCGGTCGCAATAGCCATCATCATCCCGATCACACCTCCATGGACGACCGCGAGGACCCGCTGGTTGGGGTGTGCTGTGACAATTCGGTCGATACTGGCCCGAACCCGGCTTCGGAACTTCTCGGTCGGCTCCGCCCCGGGGATGACGTCCCAGCGCTGCTCGTTGAACATCCGCACCGCGAGCGGGTGCAGCTCGGAGGTGTGCTTGCGGAAGGCCGCCCCCTCCCACTCGCCGAGGTGGACCTCACGGAGGTCCGGCTCGACGACCGGCGTGAGGCCCAGCCGCGTGGCGATCGGTGCGGCAGTCTGCGCCGTACGACGAAGCGTGCTCACGTAGATCGCGTCGATCGCCTGATCGCCCAACCGATCCGCCAGCCGCAACGCCTGCGCCTCACCGACCGGGTCGAGAGCCGGGTCGGAATGGCCACCGACGCGATCCGCAGGCCGGTCCTCGCGGGCCGGCGCGGACTCGCCGTGCCGGACGATCAACAGGGTGGTGGCACCCGGCGGCGGGGAGAACCGGTATTGCCGGTATTCGACCGGTTCGTCGTTGCGCGGTGAACTCACGAGGTCAACGCTACGTTGGCAGGTAGTAACCGTGCCGCGCCAGGAGGACTAATGAGATCAACGTCACGCCGCTTTGCCCGCACCGGCGTCGCAGCCCTCGGCTGCTTCGGTCTCGCGCTCGGCGCGACCGCGCTGACGCCGGCATTCGGGTCGACCCCCGCGACCCACGCAGCAGCCGCGAAGCCGGCCGCTGCCGCCAAGCCGGCGGCTCACCAGGCCCAGGCTGCGGCGACGGTCGGCTCGCGCTACCTCGCGCTCGGCGACTCGGTGCCATTCGGCTATCGCGAGGCCAACAGCATCCCCGCGCCGGACTTCAACCGCCCGACCACCTTCATCGGCTATCCAGAGGACGTGGCGACCAACCTCGGCCTGAAGGTCACGAATGCCGCCTGCCCGGGTGAGACGACGGCGAGCTTCATCAACGCCTCGGCGCAGAGCAACGGGTGTGAGAACAGCTTCAGCAAGGGAGCCAAACACCCCACCCCGATCGGCTACCGCACGCTCTACCCGCTGCATGCCACCTACACCGGGCCGAAGGAGTCTCAGCTGACGTTCGCGGAGCACTTCCTGACC
>CAYNDD010000061.1:0-13955 GCA_964395425.1 uncultured Frankiaceae bacterium | reverse complement strand
GCGACCCAGTTCTGGGCCTACCAACAGAACCTGTCCTACAGTCAAGCGGCACCCTTCGCGTTGCTGATGATGGGCATCGCGGCGGTGCCGAGCCTTGTTCTCGGAAGGTGGTTCGACCGCCTTCCCTCACAGCGGACGTGATGCATTGACCAGCCTGGTCGTGGCCGACCTCGTCAAGGGGTTCGGCGCGAAGTCAGTGCTGACCGGGGTCGACCTGCGGGTCGAGGCCGGCACGATCACCGCGATCCTCGGCCCGTCCGGCAGCGGCAAGACCACCTTGCTGCGCGTCATCTGCGGGTTCGAGCGGGCGCAGGACGGGTCGGTCGAGCTCGATGACGAGATCGTCGACGACGCCACCCATTTCGTCCCACCCGAGCGACGCCGGATCGGTTACGTGCCGCAAGAAGGCAACCTGTTCCCACATCTCACCGTCGCCGCCAACATCCGCTTCGGCCTGTCCCGCAGCGCGGAGGCCAAGCAGAAGGTGGCCGAACTGCTCGAGATGATCGGCCTCGCCGATCGGGCCCGTAGCTATCCGCATCAGCTCTCCGGCGGCCAGCAGCAGCGGGTCGCGCTGGCCCGCGCACTCGCGGTGAGCCCGCGACTGGTGCTGCTCGACGAGCCGTTCGCCTCCCTCGACGCGTCGATGCGGGCGAGTGTGCGCGCCGACGTCCTGCGAATCCTTCGGGTGGCGGGCACCACTGCGCTTCTCGTGACGCACGACCAGGACGAGGCGCTGTCGATGTCCGACCGGGTTGCGGTCCTGCGCGACGGCGTGATCGCACAGCTCGACAGCCCGCAGGCGCTCTACACCCGTCCGGTCGACGCGGACCTCGCGCACTTCGTCGGCGAGGTCAACCTCATCGACGGCACCTTCGACGGCGATGCAGTGGCCACCGCACTCGGCCGGCTGTCGTTGCACGACTCGCCTGGTGCGGCCAGCAGCGTCGGCGCGGCCACCGTGATGGTGCGGCCCGAACAATTGCAACTGTCCCCGGCTGAAGCCGGGCAACCAGACGCGTGCGAGATCGTCGACCACGAGTTCTACGGCCACGATGCGATCGTGCGCCTCAAGCCGCTGCACAACGACGCACCGATGCTCGTCGTACGGGTGCGAGGGGGTCTTGGATGGGGCCGCGGCTCGGTCGCCACCGTCGCAGTAGACGGCCCCGTCGTCGCCTGGCCGCGCTAGACCGGTCTCTGACGTACGCCCACCAAGCGATCCACTGCAGGCTGCGGTTCAACTATTGCTCGCGGCCACCGATCGCGAGGTAACCCCCTGAAGTCCGACAAGCCTGGTCGGGTCTTATGCCTTCGCAGTTGCAAGCGTGCCCAACATCGCGGCTAACGGGTTCTAGTTAGATACCCCGGCTCGACGAATCCGTGTCCAGGGAGCCCGGGATCTGGCCGGTAGTTCAGGCCAGGCGGCAGATCGCAGGAGTCCATGCAATACATGTTGAGGTCTTTGCCCGACCCGCCGAGCGCGGGCGGACGTCGGTACTCCGGCATTCCCGTTGCCGAGTCGTTAACAGGCATGCCGCCAGTTCCGGGGCTCACCATCCCGTCGTCGCCAACCGGGATGTCCACCCCTGGCCGAGCCCCCAAGGTTTTCGCGGTCGATCCAACCATCGGGCCATCACCGTCGGGCTGCATGCCACGGAACATCGGCGTGCTGTCTTCTGCGGCAATCACGAAATGCCGGGTCGTAGTGGCAGACGCGTGGGACGGGAACCCTCCAACAAGCGCCAGGATGCCAATCAGAATCAGAACGATTCGGCGCTCCACGAATCAGTCGACTTCCTTAAGCCAGTCAGGGTTCGCCGCGTAGAAGGCGTCAGCGATATCTGTCGTGTGGCAATCCAACTCTCGCAGACGTGCAACCAAGTCTCGGGCATTCAAGGCCTCAGATGTGTGCCAGACCTCTCGCCCATGCGGTGGCGTGACCGAGGCGGTGTAACCGCCGCCATCGGCTCGACGAATAGTGATAGCCATCAGTGCGCCGTCGCCATGAGATAGCGCTCAGGTTCGTCGAGGAAGACCCTGGAGTAGTTCGAGTAACCCTGGAGCATCTGCTGCTCCATGTCGTAGTTCGGGCTCGGCCGGAAGCTCGCGGGATCCTCGCCAATATCAATGACCTGGCGGCCAATGTCCATTTGCTCCTGTAACCAGTCAGCGTTGTGCTGAAGCCACTGCGTAGGAGAAACGTCCGCCGGCGCCCCTTGGTACCAATCAGCGCCGATCGACTTCGCGTAGGGGATTACGCGTCCAGCCATATTGCGTCCGAGAACGACCGGAGTCTGGTCTGCGCCGGCGGTCGTAGCGGCATCCCCGCCGGCTTCTGCGGCAATCACGAAACGACTCGTCATAGCCACAGCTGGGGATGCCGGAGCAATGGCTGACAGCGTGAGCACCGCCACTAACAGGCGAAGCAGGATTGGCCAGGCAGCCCGAGTGTGCGTCAGCGGTAGGGATCCTTCGATGGTCGAGTGACCGGATGACCGTCGGCATCGACCTGGCGGAGCCGGGTTGGTCCGCCACCGTGGAGTTCGGACTGGGGGTAGTCGCGCAGCCATAGCCGTCCCGTGTCGGGACAGCGATATCGCGCTGTCCAATTGACGGCATCCGCCTCGATCTCGACCAGGTGGTCGCGTGCATACTGCTTGGCCTCGTTGCCCTCCAGCTCGAAGAGCGTGTCGCATGCGCACCTCACGGAACTATCCGTTGCTCGACGTTGCCAAGATCCTCGTATGCAAGGTTCGGAAGGACGAATTCTCGCGCACCGCCCGCGGTGAATCCACCTTGCACGAACCCGGGATTCGTCCTGAAGACGGGGCTGGCTAGTCCCTCCTCGGGCGTGTCGAAGGTCGTGACCGCGAACGGGCCCTCCTGAAGCTTTCCAGCATCGTCGACGAGGGTCAGCCGCTGAGCGATCCCTTCAGACGTCTCGATGCCCTCAAGGTCTTCGGCCGGCGTAACGAAGACGCTCGTCGACCCCGGAGCCCCAAGCGTGGGTGAACCTGCCACATCGGCGTCCGTGACTCGAGCCAGCCGCGACGGGATTCCGGCGTCTTCTGCGGCGAAGCGCGATACTGCGTCAGCCGTTCGAGCTGGCATAGGCGACGATTGGCCGTAGTGGCCTGAACGGCCGACTGCCAGCGCGGTTTGGTGGTGCCCGATACGGAGCGCGGGGAACCGGTCGTAGCTGCAGGCAGCTTGCGCCCGCACGCCGTGTGCTGGCGTTGTAGCCGCAACCGCGGCGGGTGCGACCGAGATCAGGACCGCCGCGATCGCCAGCAACAAGACGCCTAACAGGCATCGAGACGCGCGTAGCGTGGCGCCCGTCGCCGTCCGAGATGCCGCTCTGTCGACAGACAACATCAGCCGAGCCGGTTGCTTGGATCCGCCAGCAATCGGCCGGCCAGGAACTGGCATGCCTCATCTTCCGTCTCGAAGACACGCTCACCGCTGCGTAGGCCCCGCTCCGAGTAGAAGACAGCCCATCCACCGGTGACCGCTTCGAGGCACATGCTCTCGTCTTGCAGGGTGCCGTCGAGGCTGTAAGCGTCGTCGCGGACGTGCTCGGTCTGCAGCAGGTCACGTAGCGAGTTGCGGTTCACGGCCCCACCCGCTTGATGATTCCCTGTTCGATCAGATCCTGGAACGAGCTGCCGAACTCATACTGGATCCCACCGCCGCCGTAGCCGAAAGCAGGCGCAGTAATACCTCCCTGAACCGTTACGGGATTGACAACCTCGTACACGTTGTACGGGCTGTTTATCGCTGTCGAACGCAGCGAGCGTGCTTCGAACGGCGTGCCCTCTGGCGAGGCGAATGTCCCTCCTGGACCGCCGTACCGGTCGACGCGAGTGCCGGGCTCCAGTGTCGTGTCGACCGGCTCGCCGAGGAACCCTCTATTCGGCGGGTAGTCGGATCGCGCTAGCGCGGTGCCCGGTGCTTCCGCTTCTGCGGCGAAGCGCGCAACCGACTCGGATTCCGGAGGAGCCGGCGCCGCGGCAGAATGGCGCTGTCCAGTTGGCTTTGCGAGCGGCGTCACGAGCGTGGACGCTTGCATCCCCACGGACAGTTGATGGGCGACGTCGTAGGTGTATATGGGTCCGGCCAACGCAGTGGGTTTAGCCGCCCAGAACTGAACTGTCGTGCCAATCAGCACGACAAGAACCGTCGCGATGAGCCCGAGTAAGCCGACGGCTCGGCGCAACGCCCCGCGCATCAGTCGGCGCCCTGGGACGCGGCCCGCGGTCGTCATAGACGTAGTTCGCGGGTCACGGCACCAACACGACTACGCGGCTCGGAGCCCACGGTGGGTCGACGAAGATCCTGATCGGAAGCCAGCCGCTGCCGCCCAGGTCCACTGACTCCATCTGGTTCCCGAGCGAGCTACCGAAAACCAGGCGCGGCGTCGCAAAGGACAACTCACTGTCGAACAGGGGGGTTCCGAGGCCATCGTCATCGCCCCGGCGCACCTCGATCGTTACCTCTCCCTCGTGGTCACCACGTGTGGCAATCAAGACAGACTCGCTGGAACTCACCACATGTTCGGCGCCCGTTTCAGGCACAGGGAGGTCGGTCGCGCCCTCGCTCTCCACGACCACCTGGCCATAAAGCGGTCTCACAGACAGGCTGGCGAGCAGTTCGCTCATGGTCCGGCCTCCCCGTCTTCAAGGCCGGTGACGACCACCTGGAATGGGTCGCCTTCACCGATCCCGTACTTCGTGTAGAAGGCCCGCAGCAGACCACCCTGGACGAACTGTTCTTGAAGCGGGACACCGGCGACACGTGCGCCCGCTCCGCCCTGCATCGTTGATGCGAACGGATACTCGTCAGGGCTGCCAGGACCGCAGAACCCTTGGCATGCCGCGGCCCGGTTGGCGCTGATGAGGGACTGATCCGTCGTCCGGTTCAGGACGCCGGGCTGGCCTTCGTCCAGCGCCGATTGCACGTTGCGCGCAATGTTCGGCATCCTGTCGGCATCAACCTCGAACGTCGGGAGGTCGCCCGAAGCACCTTCTGCGGCGAAGCCGGTAACCGTCCCGCGACCCGCAGCCGCCGTTCCGAGTGAAGCACCGAACGGGCACGCGGCTCCGGCCAGTTTCGTTTCGAACGGCAGCGTACAAACCGCAGTCGTGCCCTCAGCGGCTCCCGTCGTAGCGGTAGACGCGGCAGCCGCCGCCGCTGTCACGCCACGGGCCGATGCAGCAGGAAGCAACACGGAGAGGAGCGCGCAGAGCCCGGCAATGAGCAGAAGTGGTGCCGAGCCGCCCCTGCCGACCCGGCGCCGGTCGCTACTCAAGAAGGACGGTGATCTGCTTGGGCTCACCGTCGGTGGCCTCCCAGCTGGACAATCTCTCAGTTAGAGACTTGAGGATCTCGTAGGCGATGTGAAACTCCGCCGGCGCAAGCTCCTTGAAGTTGGACGCGCCAAGCCAAGCGATCGCGACGTCACGGGTGCCCACCCCGTCCAGACCGGCCCATATCGAGTCGGCGAGCGCATCCCAGCTTTTCGACCCGAGCACCGGCGGGTCCAGCGGCAAGCCTTCTCGAGCGGCGTCGAAAAACGCCTCGCGCGTCGCCGCTCTTGTCCGCAGCTCGAAGCTCGCGGCCCCTTTCGCCTGAGCCTCGGCGCGAGCGGCTTCGACGTCGTCGGTCGTCATCCAGAACACTCCACGTCGTATCGCCATTGCTTTACCGAATTTGAACGAACGGCGGATAACCGCTGTCGCCGTAGTGCGTCCAGGTGTAGTACATGTCGCCCGTGTCGGGGTTGTACACAACTCGAAGTGGCCCGGCGCCGGACGTCCCTGCGGGCGGCGAGACGCGATACTCCTCGTACGGCGAGTTCTCACCGACACCACCAGGTAGGTCTCCGTTCCAATTCCTGAAGGGAGCGCCCCAGTTCTTCGCCAGTCCGCCAGACGGTGTGGTTCCGGAGTCGATGTAGCCAACAGTCTTGTCGAGGGCCGACTCCTCATCAGCCGGAAGCGACCCCGGCGTGATGCGGGCAATGCCGACTCCGCCCGAGGTTGCGTCTTCTGCGGCGTCCGCTGTGAACTCGACTGCAGCGCCAGTATCTTCGGCGGCTTCGGCTGCGAGAGCTGCTTCCCCTTCACCGTCTTCGAACGCGAAGATGTCCGTGACCGCGGCGAAGGTTCCTTCGAAGCCGTACTTGATCGAGTCCCAGTAGCTGCATCCGCTTTCGTACGCGTGGATCTCTTCTTCGAAGAAGTGGATCGGGTTAAAGTCTGAGAACCAGTCCAGCCCGGATGGGTCGGCGTTGGATATGGGGTTGTCGCCGGCGTAGCTATACGGCTGGCCGGTCCCGGCGACAAGCGGGTCCCGGCTGAGGAAGGTGCCGGTCACGGGATCTTCGTAGCGGGCCCGCATGTAGTACAGGCCGCTTTCATCATCCTGGTACTGCCCCGCGTAGCGCAGCGAACTCGACCTGCCGACCTGGTTGATGACGTTCCCGTAGGGGTCATAGTCGTAGACGCCCGCGAGAGCGCCTGTAGGTCCGGTCAAAGCGCGCACGGAGCCCTGCTGGTCGGTCAGCAGGTATGAGGTGAACCCATCCGAGCCAATCTCCTCGAGCGGCACTCCGCCCGGTCCGTAGATGTAGTCAGTCGAGCCGTCCGATAGGAGCAGCGGGGGGGCTCCGCTCGCCTGATCCCAGCTGAAGGTGCTTGCGTTTGCACCTGTGGTCTTGCTCGTGCGAAGCCCATCTCCGTTGTATGCATATGTGGTCGTAGTTCCGAACGGGTTCGTATAGCCGACTAGCCGGTTGGCCTGGTCGTAGCTGTAACCCTGTGTTACACCGCCCGGCGCGATGGCACTGGCGCGGTCGCCGGTGGGATTGTTCGAGTACGTCGTGGTCTGCGTCCCGGTCGCACTACTCGTCAGCTCACCTGTAGGGTCGTAGGTCTGTGTCGTCCCGGATGGTTCACCGGTTAGGTCACCAGCCTGGTCGTACACGTAGTTGCCACTCAGCGCAGTATCGGTGACCTGCTTGACTTGGTTCAGCAAGTTGAACATGAATGTGCTCGACGTGCCGACCGTACTTCCAGTGACGGTGTTGCCGGTGATGTTGCCGTCAGGGTCCCGAGTGGCCGTGAACGCGTCAAGCGTGTTGCCGGCCTTCGAGTATGTGATGGTCGATGGGTTGTCCGCGTTGTCGGAGCTCTCAGCCAAGCTGACACCATTGGGGAACGCGGTGGTGAACAGATTGCCGTCGGGGTCGTAGATGAACTTCGTTGTGTTTGAGTTCCAGTCAGTGACGCTGCTCAGCTCGTCATCGGGGTTGAACCCGCGCGTAATGGTCTGACCGTTCGGGTAGGTGATCGAGGTCACGTTCCCGTCGAGGTCATAGCTATCACCAACGACGTTTCCACCACCGTCAGCGGCGTTGACGAGCCACCCCGACAAGTTGTAGGTGTAGTTGGATGTCCCCGTGCCGTCGATCATCGACTCGCGCTCACCATTGGGGTAGTAGCTAATGGCTACGTTGTGCGTCAAGCCGTCGCTGTACTGGATATTGGTCAGCCGGTTCGCATCGTCATAGTCGTACGAGGTGGTGAGGGTGGCGCCGGCGGTACCCGGCTGCGCCACGGACGTGAGGTCACCCTTCGAGTCGTAGCCGTAGGTCGTCACGATGCCAGCCGGGTAGGAAGCGGTTGGCGGCGTCGTCATCGTCTCGACACGATTCAGCGGGTCGTAGGTGTAGGTCGTAGTCGCGGCAAAGCTTGTGCCGTATCCAGTGGTCTGGTCCTGAACGTTGCCGTCGTCGTCGTATGTGATCTTCGCTCGCGAGCCGTCTGCGCGAGTTGTAATGGTCGGCTGGTTGTCGCCGTTATACGCGTACTGCGTCAGATTCAAGTTTGGGTCGGTGACGGTGGCGACGTTGTTGTCCGAGTCATATGTGTACTTGGTGGTGTGCCCAAGCGGATCCATTGCCGAGAGCAGGTCACCGTCGTCGTTCTTGTAGGCGTACTTCCAGGTGAACAGCGAGGGCGTGCTTGCGTTCCCACGCGGTGTGACCATTGAGTAGGTCCAGCCGATGTTCGAACGACAGCCTGCTGCTGCCGGAGTGCAGGTATAGGTGTATGAGGTCTTGTTGCCCATCGGGTCGATCTCAGACGCGAGCTGGCCGTAACTGTCATACGCATAGTTGGTGGTAGCGCCGTTCGGGTCTTGAACGGCCGTAACGTCACCGGCAAAGGCGTCTCCGTAGGTGTAGTGCGTCGTGGCAGTCTGTGTGCTCGTGACCGGCGTCGACGAGGTCAAGATGTTTCCATGGCTGTCGTACGTGTTGGTCGTCGTGACGGTCCCGCCGGTGGAGTCAGGCGCAGGTGCGGTGACAGTCAGCGGTTCGTCGAAACCGTTGTATGTCGCGGTCTCGGTATCACCGATTGGGTCGATGCGCGAGGTCTCGTTTCCAGCACTCCCGTAGGTGAAGTGCCACGTGTGCGTATTGGGGTCCGTCGCAGTCGCGACACCAAGGGTTGCCGGGTCGTAGGTAAACGTTGTGGTTGCTGCTGAACTGGTGCCGAGCCCTAGCGTTTGGCTGAACAGTTCGCTGCCTGCGTACTGCTCCAACATTTCGTCGCCGAGCTGATGTTGGACGATTACGGAGCCGGTCGCGTTGTAGTCATACGTCGTCTTGCGCCCAGCGCCGTCGATCTGGTAGTCCACTTGGTCGGCGGAGTTGTAGTGGTTGGTCGTTACGTTTCCGTTCGGATCAGTGATTGTCGTCAGACGGAAGTTGGCGTCATAGCTGAACTGCGTCTTGTTGCCCGCCGGGTCGCTCACCGAGACCAATTGCCCATTGCCGTTCGGGTTGTATCCGTAGGTCACAACCCGGCCGGAACTATCTTTGATCTGACTGACGAAGCCCGCGGAGTTGTAGCTCAACGTAATCGAGCGCCCGGCCGGATCATTGATAGACGTTAGGAGACCGTTTGTGTATCCGAGCGTCGTGACGTAGCCATTGGGATCGGACTCCGAGACGAGCTGCCCAACTGAGCTAAAGACATACGAGACCTGACCCTTGCGAACAAACGTGAAGGTGCCGTTTGCGTTGTATGCGAGGGTGGCGAGCACGCGTGAGGGCGCCGAATACGAGCCGTCCGCGTTCCGAGTGAAGGACACAAGCGTGCCGTCCTCCTGCCGTAGGTCGATCGGGCTTGCGGACGACAACACACCCTGAGTCGGCGAGGTTGGGTCCGCGAAGAGATACATCGCGTAGTTGTCCGTCCACCCCCATCCAAACCAGCCCAAGAACTCGGTGTTGAAACTGTCGAAGCTTCGGGTGAAGGACAATGGCACCCCGCGTCCAGGAACACTGAGATCAGTCGCCGACTCCATCAACTCGCCCGTGTCGGTGAAAACTGGGTCACCGCTGCTGCAACCACAGTTGTTCTCCGACGGGTTCTCATTGCCATCCGGGCCGGCATCCGGCGACCACACCGCGCCGGATTGCGCAATGATTCCAGCCGGCGGATACGCCCCGGTGTTTTGATTGAGAACGAATGCCTCGTAGATCTGCGGGTTCCCGCTCGTCACAAATTGGCAGGTCTTACCTTGATTGCAAAACGAGCTGTTGGCCTCGGACTCGGACTGTATGTCGTAGAGGACAGCGGCGTAGCCGGACGACGTGAGCGACTGATTCATCGTGAACGTGAGCGTTGACTTGCCGCTGCCCGACGCGCTCAGCGAAACAGACCACGGCTGAGGGCTGATGGTTTCGGTGCCGCTTGTCGCGATGATTTGCGAGCCGGTCGGGATCCCCACAACTTTGGCCACGTAGGCGACATACGTTTGCGCGGTCGGCGTCCATGGCGCCGTCCATTGGAGCGACGTGCCCGACGTAGCGTCGGCCGCGAGCGTGTTCGTCGTTTCATCAACAATGTCGAACACATACGGCGTCACGCCCTGGTTAGGCGTGACGGTCAGCGTGGCCGACTGACCCGTGGAAAGCGTGTTCGTAGTCGCCGTCATCGATACCGACCAGGCAGTTGGAGAGATCGTCTCGGTGTTGCTGGTTGCCTGGATCTGAGCACCCGTAGGAACGCCTGCAAAACTGGCTACGTAGGCGACGTAGGTTTGGGCCGTAGCCGACCATGGAACGGTCGCGATCAACTTCAGGCCCGAACTGCTGTCCGAAATGAACGTATGAGGGGTCGTCGACTCATCGACCAGGTCGATGACATACGAAGGGCTGAACGCCTTGCTGGCAGTCGCCGTAAGCGTCGCTGTCTGCGGTGACGACAAAGTGTTTGTCGATGTAGCAAGTGTGATCGAGCCGCCCCACGACGTCAGCGGCTGAATCGTTCGGGCCGCGCGTCGTGGCTTTGATCCCCAGCCAGGAACATCGACGGCCTGACTGATCAGGGTGACCGAAGGACTTGCCTCCTTGGCATCGCGGAACGGAGCCGGGACGGTCAGCCCGCTCTTGGCGACGATCGCGACATACCGCTGCGAGTTTGGGTGCCAAGTCGCCTCGGTCTGGCATGTCGACCTAGTGGTGCACTGCAGGGAGACCAGGTCATTCGTTGTTGCGTCCACCAGATACAACTCGTCGCCGCGACCGCGAAGGGCCGGACGAACCGCAGCGGTCAAGCGGACCGACCCGCCCGGCTCGACGGAGCGGGCAGTCGAGGTCAGAGACACCGACCTCACCCGCCGATCCAGGAGCCGAGCCACCGACGGGCCACGCGCAGCTCGACCGGTCGGCTCGCCCCGGCGCACGACACAGCCATTCAGGCCACCGTTCACACGCTGAATCGCCGGTGTCGCGGTCGCATTCGTCAGGCTGGAGAGCGACACCAACGATCCGACCAACAACGCGACACAGGCCAACACCGACGTGAACCTTCGTACCAGCGGGCGCGAGGAGGCGAAGTGCGGCAGAGACGGTTGGCGAGTCACGCGCATCCGGCAATCCTCAACAGACGGTCCGCCGACGAGTCGGCGCGACGTCACGGCGAAGCCAGCGCCGATCCGCCGCTTCTCTGTACTTGCGTCCGCCCATACCGGCTACAGCGCTTCACAGACCACCCCGAGCCGGCCCGCGAAGTCCCCGCACTATTCACCCGTCTGACCGGATGGTCAAGAACCTCGCCTGCCGTGTCAAGAATTGATCTGAAGGTCCCGGTTCCGCGCAGATTGCGGACGCAACCTCGAGGTCAGACCGCGCGGTTCGGGGCCAGGGATCTCCCAATGGGCGGGTCGCACGACCTAGTTGTCGGGCGGCCGCTCGGCCCAGCCGTAGCGGGCGGCCCGGTCGGCGAGCGGTCCCGGATCGACCTCCCACCACGGCCGGTTGCTCGGCGGAGCTCCTTGCGGCGCAGCCGGGTCTTGTTGCAGGTCGGCGAGATCCAGGGCCAGGTCGACGTCCTCGGCCCGGGCCGCATCCTCGCGGATCCAGGCCCGGAACAAGATCGCGACGAACGGGATCGCCACCACCTCGGCGATCGTCAGCATGAGGCCGCCGGCGATGATCTGGTCCCAGCTTCGGGTCGGACCCCAGGAACGGCTAACCGAGCGGTAGTAGCCGTCGGCGACCAGCGAGCCGCTGGTCATCACCGCGATCCCCGGGATCGCGTCGAGCAGGCCATCGACGGCCGCGAAGGTCATCCGGACCGGTTGAGTACACCAGGCCGGCAGTGCCTCGACCCCCAGCAATGGCAGCACGAACAGGCAGCCGGTGATCACCAACTGCGCCTGCAGGAGCTGCAGGACCCAGACGTGATGCTGAGCCGCGCCGATGTAGCCGGTGAAGAACACGACGAACTGTGTGGCGACGGCGAGCAGCGGCGCGACCGCCGGGAACGTGAGGAGTCGAAAGATCGGGTGGTCGAGGGCCCGGCGCCAGTGCACCCGACCGGACGTGGACAACGAGGCGGTGACGAGCCCCAGCGGATCCCCGAGCCCGAGACCGACCGGCACGATCGTCAGCAGCAGCGTCACTTGCAGCGCCATCGGCCACAGCAACACCCGGGAGTAGATCGACATCGACGACATCGTGGCGACGACGATGGTGCCGAGACCGAGGCCGATGAACCAGGCCGCTCGCGCGCGTGGCCATGTGATGCCACGCCGCCCGGCCGCCCGCATGCCGGCGAGGTATCCGGCGAGCAACACCAGTACGACGGCGGTCGCCCACCCGTCGAACTGCCAGGTCGAGACGAAGCGTCCCACCGTCAACGGGGCGAGCGCGGTCATCCCCGGCCCACCGCCGCGGCCAGGCCGGCCTCAGGTCGGCGGCGTAGCGTTCGTCGTGGCACATGTCGAGGGTAGGAGCGAGAGTGAGCCGGCGTACCACCGCGGTCGTGGTGGCGCTGTTGATGACGCTCGCCTTCGTGGCGGCGCCGGCGTCAACCAGCGCGGCCACCCGCGGCGCCCCGCGATCCGGTGCCTTGCTGCGCAGCGCTCCGCGTGGACTGCTGGTGACCCGCCTGAAGGGAGTGCGCAACGCGACCCAGGTCATTTCTGTCACGACCGCGCACTACGGCTCGGTCCACGCGACTGTCCAGGCGTTCTCGAAGACCGCCGCCGGGTGGAAGCGGGTGGCCGGCCCGTGGTCGGCGTGGATCGGCCGCAACGGGTTCGCTCGCCCGGGCGCGAAGCGCGAGGGTGACGGCAAGGTGCCGACCGGCTCCTACCACTTCTCCTTCTTCTTCGGCGTGGACCCGAACCCCAAGGTGCGCTACCCGTGGCGGCACGCCGCACCGTGGGACGTGTGGGACGACGACCCGTCGAGCCCGCGCTACAACCTCTGGACCAACACCCGGCGCCAGTCTGCGGGCCGCGCACCGGAGCCGCTGCACGTCCAGCCGTCGTACGACGATGTCGCGGCGATCGCCTACAACACCGCGCGGGTGCCGGGGCGGGGAAGCGCGATCTTCCTGCACGTCACGCACCACAGCCCGACGTCGGGATGTGTCGCGCTCCCCCGCTCGGAGCTGTTGATCCTGCTGCGCTGGCTCAATCCGCGCGACCACGCCCGGATCATCATGGGACGGACCGCTACCGTGACCCGGTGAGCGCGGGAGGGGTGCGGCCGGGTCCGCTGGCCGGGATCAAGGTCGTCGAGCTCGCCGGGATCGGGCCGGCGCCGTTTGCGGCCATGATGCTGGCCGATCTCGGCGCCGACGTGCTTCGGCTGGAGCGGCCGGGCGGGACGATCAGCTCGGTGATCGGGCGGTTCGACGTGCTCGCCCGTGGCCGCCGGTCGGTCGCCATCGACCTGAAGGCGGCCGGGGCGACCGAGCTCGCGCTCGATCTGGTGGCCGGCGCCGACGTCCTGATCGAGGCGTTCCGGCCCGGCGTCGCTGAGCGACTCGGGCTCGGCCCGGACGAGTGCCTGGCGGCCAATCCGAGGCTGGTCTACGCGCGGATGACCGGCTGGGGTCAGGACGGGCCGCTGGCCGCTCGGGTCGGGCACGACATCGACTACGCGGCGATTGCCGGCGCCATCTCGATGATCGGCGAGCCGGGGCGGAAGCCGGTGCCACCGCTGAACCTGGTGGCCGACTTCGGCGGCGGCGGGATGTTCTGCGTGGCCGGCGTACTGGCCGCGCTGCTCGAGCGGGTCACGAGCGGCCGGGGTCAGGTCGTCGATGTCGCGATGGTCGACGGCGTCTCGACGTTGCTGGCGATGGCGCACGGCCAGAACTCGGCCGGACTGCTGCGCGACGAGCGCGGCAGCAACATGCTCGACGGCGGTGCGCCGTACTACGACACCTACCAGTGCGCCGACGGCGAATACATGGCGGTCGGCGCGATCGAGCCACAGTTCTTCGCCGAGCTGGTGCGGGTGCTCGACCTGACCGACGTCCCGCCGCAGAACGACCGTGACACTTGGCCGGCGGTCCGCGACCGCTTCGCGACGGCGTTTGCCACGCGCACCCGCGCGGAGTGGATCGCCGCGTTCGATGGGGTCG
>CAYNDD010000060.1:0-14126 GCA_964395425.1 uncultured Frankiaceae bacterium | reverse complement strand
CCGGGATGTCGTAGCAGGCGAACGCCGAGTGCATCAGGCCGATCTTGAACTTCGACGGCTGCGCATCGGAGAAGAAGGCGCCGTGGTCGGAGTCGGTGTGCATCCGGACGCCGAGAATCTTGCCGTCCTTGCGCAGCGCCATCTCGCCGGTCAGGTAGATGTCGCGGCCGAACCCGGTCGAGATCAGGTTGCCCGACTTGTCCTCGATCCACTTCACCGGTACCTCGAGCAGGATCGAGGCGAGGATCGACATGACGTAGCCCGGGTAGACCGGCACCTTGTTGCCGAACCCGCCGCCGAGGTCGGGGGAGACGATCCGGATCATGTGCTCGGGCAGCTCCGCCACCAGGGCGACCGCGGCGCGGATGATGTGCGGCGCCTGCGTGGTCATGTAGACGGTGAGCTTCGAGGTCGCGCGGTTGAAGTCCGCGATCGACCCGCACGCCTCCATCGGCGACGGGTGCGAGCGCGGGTAGTGCAGCTGCAGCTTCGAGACGACGTCGGCCTGCTCGAAGGCGCGGTCGGTGCCGGCCTTGTCTCCGACCTCCCAGTCGAAGACGATGTTGGAGGTCTGGCCTTCCTTGTCGTCGCGGATGATCGGCGCGTCCGGCGCCTTCGCCTGGGTCGGGTTGACGATCACCGGCAGCGGCTCGTACTCGACGACGATCGCCTCGCACGCGTCCTTCGCCGTGTACGGGTCATCCGCGACGACGCAGGCGACCTCCTGGCCCTGGAAGCGCACCTTGTCGGTCGCGAGCACCGCCTGGGTGTCATAAGACAACGTCGGCATCCAGGCCAGGTTGCGGGTCGCCATCATGTCGCCGGTCAGCACCAGGCGTACGCCGGGGATCTCCCAGGCCTTCGACGCGTCGATCGACTTGATCCGGGCATGCGCGAGCGGGCTGCGCAGGATCTCCATGTGAAGCATGCCGGGCAGCACGATGTCGTCGACGTAGTTGCCCTTGCCGCGGATGAACCGGTTGTCCTCGACCCGCTTGCGGCTCGCGCCCATCCCGCCGATCTTGATCTCGTCGAGTGCCTGCGTGGTCACGGCGTCAGCCCTCCGCTCCGGCGTCGCCGGCCTGGGCCCGGAGCTTCGCGGCCGCCCACAGCACCGACTTCACGATGTTCTGATAGCCGGTGCACCGGCACAAGTTGCCCGACAGGCCCCAGCGGATCTCGTCCTCGGTCGGGTCCGGGTTCTCGTCGAGCAACGCCTTCGCGGCGAGCATCATCCCCGGCGTGCAGAAGCCGCACTGCAGCCCGTGCTCCTCTTTGAAGCCTTCCTGCAGGGGATGCAATTCGCTTGCCGTGGCCAGCCCTTCGACCGTGAGTACGTCGCACCCGTCGGCCTGGACGGCGAGCATCGTGCAGCTCTTCACCGCCTTGCCGTCGACCAGAACGGTGCAGACGCCGCAGTTGGTGGTGTCGCAGCCGGTGTGCGTACCGGTGAGCTTGAAGCCTTGCCGCAGCAGATGGGCCAGCAACAGCCGCGGCTCGACGTCGGCCGTGCGCTGGTCGCCGTTGACCGTCATCGTCACCCGCCGGATCGGGACGTTGGCGGCCGGCTCCGGGGTGATCTCTTCGTAGAGGCTCGTCATCTCAGGCCGCTCTCTCCGCAGATTCGGTCAGGTTGGTCAGGATGCGGGTGACGAAGGTGTGCACGATGTGCCGCTTGTAGTCGGCGCTGCCGCGATGGTCGGTCCGCGGCTTCGCCGCCTGGGCCGCGAGCTCTGCGGCGGCCGCGATCGAGTCGGCGCCGAGCGCCTTCCCGACCAGCGCGGCCGCTGCATCGGAGGCCGAGATGGTCGACCCGCCGACGCCGGTCAGCCCGATGCCGGCCCGGGTGACCAGCCCGCCGGAGGTCTCGATCGCGACCGCGACCCCGGCGGTGGCGAAGTCGCCGACCCGTCGTTCGAGCTTGAGGTAGCCGCCGGCCGGGTTTCCCTTCGGCGCTGGCACGACTGCTTCGATCGCTATCTCGTCGTCGGCCAGGGTGTTCTGGAACGGCCCGCTGACGAAGTCGACCACCGGGATCGAGCGGCGGCCGTGCGGTCCGACCGCGACGACGAGGCCGCCGAGCGCGGTCATGACGGAGGCCCAGTCACCCTGCGGGTCGGCGTGGCAGAGCGAGCCGACCAGCGTGCCGCGGTTGCGCACGATCGGGTCGGCGATCAGCGGGGCCGCGGCCGCCATTGTGGGCTGCTTCTCGGCGAGCAGGCTCGATCGCTCGAGCTCGGCGTGCCGGGCCAGCGCGCCGATGTGGATCGAGCCGTCGTCGGCCAGCCGGTGGTAGCCGAGGCCGGGGATCCGGTTGATGTCGACGAGCAGCTCCGGCGCGGCAAAGCGCAGCTTGAGCAGCGGCACCAGGCTCTGGCCGCCGGCCAGCACCTTGGCCTCGCCGCCGCCGCCGTGCAGCAACCCGATCGCCTCGTCGAGCGTGCGGGGCGCCTCATAACGGAACCGGGATGGATACATGCTCCCCTCCTGGGGTGGGCGCCGGGACTCAGGCTTGGTCGGTCGAGGCCGGATCGGGGACGACGACCGGAAGCGGGTCCGCCACCGGGTCCGGGCGCGGTTCCTGGTGGGGCGGCCAGGGTCCCTGGACCGGCTGACCGGCGATCTTGAGGTAGTCGATCAGCTCCGGCCAAGCCCAGACGGTCGGGCTCTTGCCGGTCTTCGGGGCGTTCTCGACCAGCTCGTACAGGCGCGGGTTGGCCTGGCTGTGCCCGTCCGATTCCATCCGCATGGCGCACGCCCTTCCCGGTGGGCCAAACCCATCGGTCGCTCCGACCACCTGCCTAGGTAGGTGACTATTGCATAGGAAAGCGGGAGTCGGATACCGCTCGAAGACCGGCGTTCTGCGGCGATACTTTGCCGATGGTCCTCGCCTGCCCGCTGGCCGTGATCGGGGTGGTCCACACCGACCGGGTCAGTCCCGAAAACACCCCGGTGCAAGCCGCGCTGAACCGCGCCGAATCCGGCACGATCGTGATCCATCCGCCGTACGACGAGGGGTTGGCCGGGCTCGAGGGGTTCGACTACGCCTGGCTGCTCAGCTGGCTGCACGACCCGGCCGGACCGGGTGTGCCGCCGCCGATGAAGCAGGTGCCGTTCCTGCTGCGGCCGCAGCAGCGCGAGGTCGGGATCTTCGCCACCCGCGGGCCCCGCCGGGTCAATCCGATCGGCCTCAGCCTGATCGAGCTGCAGGAGATCAGCGGCCCCGAGATCCGGTTCGCCGGGGTCGACCTGATCGACGGGACGCCGGTCATCGACCTGAAGCCCTACGTCAGCCGGTTCGACCGGCCCGAGGCCGAGCCGCGCTGCGGGTGGTTCGACGAGATCACGTTCACCTCCGGCGCCACCCCGGCCGATCTCGGCCGAAACTGATTGCGCCTCGGTTGTCAGGGTTTGCGGTGAGACAGCCGACTAAGAGGATATGGGCTCACCTGGGGAGGTCCGCGAGCCGACGCTGCCCGCTGACCTCGACCGGCCGATGTCGACGGCTGAGTACGCCGCCTTCGTCGCCCTCCTGACCCGGGTCGGATGCCACGTCTACACCGGTGAGGTGCTCGCCGACGGCAGCTATTCGGAGATCTTCACCGGCCCCGGCATCGAGTTGTTCCTCGGCGGGTTGCCGGACACCGACCTCACCACCGCCTGGAACGGCGCCGTGCACCCCGACGACGTCGAGATCTACCGGGCCGCGGCCACCGCGGACACCAACGACGTGATCACGCTCGAATAC
Source organism: uncultured Frankiaceae bacterium (assembly GCA_964395425.1). Taxonomy (GTDB): domain Bacteria; phylum Actinomycetota; class Actinomycetes; order JAFAQI01; family JAFAQI01; genus DATAUK01. The sequence goes on along the minus strand of CAYNDD010000060.1, from coordinate 10,378 downwards.
CGCATGGTCGGTCTTGACGGGGTAACCCGGTGGGTGCTCGACCAGATGTGGGTGCGCGAGTCCCCGCCGGACGGTCGGCGGATCATTGACGGCGTTGTCACCGACATCACCAGCCGCAAGGAGGCCGAGCTCGGCCTGCGCCGGCTCGCCCACAGCGACTCGCTGACCGGCCTGGCCAACCGGCTGCATCTGGCGAACCGGATCGACGACGCGGTGGAGCAGCTGCACATCGGGCCCACCGATTCCGACGGCATCGCGCTGCTGCTGCTCGACCTCGACGGCTTCAAGGCGGTCAACGACAGCTTCGGGCACGCGCTCGGCGACGAGCTGCTGACGATGGTGGCCCGTCGGCTGCGCGGCTCGCTCCGCCCCAACGACGTGGGCGCGCGGCTCGGTGGCGACGAGTTCGCCGTACTGCTCGAGGGCGTCGACCATGAGCAAGCGCTCGCCGCCGCACACCGGGTGCTCGCCGCGATCAGCACTCCGTTCGTGCTGTCCAGGAGCACCGTGGCGATCAGCGCGAGCATCGGCCTGGTCCACGCGACCGACGCGCGCGACAGCCAGGACCTGATGCGCGACGCCGATGTGGCGATGTATCGGGCGAAGGCGGACGGCAAGAGCCGGGTGGTCAGCTTCGAGCGCTCGATGCAGGACCGGGTGATCGGCCGGCTCCAGCTGGAGACCGAGCTGCGCCGAAGCGTCGACCAGGGCGACTTCGTCCTGCACTACCAGCCGCTGATCGACCTGGACACGCTCAGCGTGGTGGGCGTCGAGGCGCTGATCCGCTGGCAGCATCCGACCCGCGGCCTGCTCGCGCCGGCCGAGTTCATCGACGTCGCCGAGGACACCGGGCTGATCGTCCCGATCGGCCGCTGGGTCATCGACCAGGCCACCCACGACGCGGCCGGGTGGCAGGCCTCGAGCGGGCTGCCGCTCTCGATCGCGGTCAACCTCTCGCCGCGCCAGTTGCACGACCCGGAGCTCGTGCAATGTACGGCGGAGGCCCTCGCCAACGCTGGGCTCGCGCCGGAGACGCTGATCATCGAGATCACCGAGAACCTGCTGCTCAAGGACACCGAGCTGGCCCGGGCCCGGCTGGCCGAGCTGCGCGCCCTCGGGGTGAAGGTCGCGGTCGACGACTTCGGCACCGGCTACAGCTCGCTGGCCTACCTCGACCAGTACCCGGTGGACATCCTCAAGATCGATCGCAGCTTCGTCGACCCGCTCGGCGGGAACGCGCGGTCGGCCGCGCTGGTCCGCTCGATCATCGACATGGCGTCGGCACTCGACATCGACGCGATCGCCGAGGGCGTCGAGGACGCCGGCCAGCTGGCCACCTTGCAGTCGCTGGGCTGCCGACTCGCCCAGGGTTTCTTCTTCGCCCGCCCGCGTCCGGCCGTCGACATCGCCGGCCTGCTCGCCGCCGACAGCATCGCCGAGGAACTGCCCGCGCAGCGGCACGCCGGGGTGGTGAAGCCCACCGCCTGATCGGCGGTCAAGGGTGGGTCAGAGCCGGATCGCCTCGAAGCCGACCCCGAACCGGCACCGCAGGCGGGTTCCGGTCGATCGAGCGAAGGACTCCAGGAACTCCTCGGGGTGCGACATCGGACCCTCGCCGAGACCCTTCAGATAGGCGTCGTGTGCGCGCAAGGAGGCCACTCCCGCGGCGAAGTGATCGGTCACGTCGACGCCGTGGGTCGCGTCCGGGCTGCCACTGATCAGCAGCCAGTCGGTGTGCCAGGGCTCGAGGCCCTCCTCGCTCAGCTCGCGGAAGACCCACCGGTTCGCCGCATCCCGGACGCCGTCGATGACCGCGCGGCCGACCGCGATGTGGTCGGCCTGGTTCAGCGTGCCGGGGCCCCAGGACTCGTGGTGGTTGCCGGAGATCACGACGTTCGGCCGGTGCCGGCGTACGGCCCGGGCGATGTCGCGGCGCAGGGCGAGGCTGTACTCCACGGTGCCGTCCGGGTAGCCGAGGAACTCCACCGTGTCCACGCCGACGAGGGCAGCGCCGGCGCGCTCCTCGTCCTCGCGCAGCGGCCCGGCGACCTCCGGCGGCATCGAGTCGATCCCGGCCTCGCCGCTCGTCGCCAGGCAGTAGACCACCCGCTTGCCCTGGCTGGTCCAGCGTGCGACTGCTGCTGCGGTGCCGTACTCCAGGTCGTCGGGGTGCGCGACGATCGCGAGCGCGGTCGACCACGACTCGTCGAACGGTTCGAGGAAGGCGATCTCTTCGGTCATGGCCTCGACGCTAAGCCCCGCGAGAAAGAACTTTGCGGCCAGGTGTCGATCCGGTGGGTAGGGGTTCGTAGTGGCAGTAGAGGATCGGCACCGAGCCGAGCCCCAGACCGACGGGAGCACCCCATGCCGCAGTACCTGATGTCAGTTCACATGGTCGACGGCCAGCCACCGCCCGACGACGCCACCATTCAGAAGATGTACGCCGATGTCGGCGCGTACAACGATCGGCTCCAAGCCGAGGGTGCGTGGGTCTTCGCCGGCGGCCTCCACCCGGCCGACGTCGCCACCGTGGTCCGCACCGAGGGCGGCGAGGTGGTGACCACCGACGGCCCGTTCGCGGAGTCCAAGGAGCACATCGGCGGCTTCTGGGTCATTACCGCGGCCGACCTCGACGCCGCCTTGGCGCTCGCAGCCGACGCCAGCAAGGCCTGCCAGGGGCCGGTCGAGGTCCGTCCGTTCCAAGAAGAGCCGTCCGCCTAGTGCCCCGGTCCGTGGTCGGGCCGGACGAGATCGGCGCGGTCTTCCGGGCGGAGTACGGCCGGTGCGTCGCAACCCTGATCCGCTTCCTCGGCGACATCGACCTCGCCGAGGAAGCGGTTCAGGACGCCTTCGCGGTTGCGCTCGGCAAGTGGCCGGAGACCGGACTCCCGCCGAACCCGGGCGGCTGGATCACGACCACCGCGCGCAACCGCGCGATCGACCAGCTCCGGCGCGAAGCCCGCCGCAGCGACCGCCAGGCCCAGGCCGTGCGGCTGCACGCTCAGGATTCCGACGATCTCGTGACCGAGGAGGTGGGGCCCGTGCGCGACGACCGGCTGCGGCTGATCTTCACCTGCTGCCACCCCGCGCTGGCGCAAAGCGCCCAGGTCGGCCTGACCCTTCGCCTGCTCGGCGGTTTGGAGACGCCGGAGATCGCCCGCGCCTTCCTGGTGCCCGAGGCGACGATGGCACAGCGGATCGTGCGGGCGAAACGCAAGATCAAGACCGCCGGGATCCCGTACCGGGTGCCGTCGGAGGCCGAGCTGCCGGACCGCCTCCCGCCGGTACTCGCCGTCGTCTACCTCATCTTCAACGAGGGGTACGCCGCAACCGCCGGAGCCGGCCTGACCCGGGACGACCTCTGCGTCGAGGCAATCCGGCTGGCCCGCCTGCTGGTCGAGCTGATGCCGGACGAGCCGGAGGTGCTCGGCCTGCTCGCACTGCTGCTGCTGACCCAGTCGCGCCGGGCCGCCCGAATCGCGCCGGATGGCACGATCGTGCTGCTGGCGGACCAGGACCGATCGCGCTGGGACCGGGCGCTGATCGAGGAGGGTCACGAACTGGTCCGGCGCTGCCTGCAGCGCGGCGCGCCCGGGCCGTTCCAGCTGCAGGCCGCGATCAATGCGGTCCACACCGACGCCGCGAGCGCCGCCGGCACCGACTGGCGGCAGATCCTCGCGCTCTACGACCAGCTACAGGCGACCCGGCCGACCGATGTGGTCGCGCTCAACCGAGCCGTGGCGCTCGCCGAGGTCGAGGGCCCCGAACGCGCGCTTGCCGAGATCGAGTCACTCGATCTCGGCAGCTATCACCTGTACCACTCGATCCGCGCGGATCTGCTGCGGCGCCTCGATCGGCCGGCCGCTGCTGCGGCCGCCTATCGAGCCGCCCTCGAACTCGCCACGAACCCGGCCGAGCGCGCCTTTCTCGCCGCGCGGTTGAGCCAAGTGGCCGACTGACGGGCCTCAACTACGGCAGACTGTAGTAGTGCATCACTTGACCTACCTGCAGGCGATCGTGATCGGCGCCGTGCAAGGTGTGACCGAGTTGTTCCCGGTGTCGAGCCTCGGCCACGCGGTGTTGATCCCGCACTGGATCGGTGGCAGCTGGGCCCAGACGGTCGGCGACGAGTCGCAGGGCGAGTCGCCGTACCTCGCCTTCATCGTCGTCCTGCACGTCGCGACTGCGGCCGCGCTGCTGGTCTACTTCTGGCGCGAGTGGGTGTTGATCCTGCGCTCGCTGTTCCGCTCGATCGTCCGTCGCAAGATCGAGACGGTGCATGAGCGGCTGGCCTGGCTGCTGGTGATCGCGACGATCCCCGCGGGTCTGACCGGCCTGCTCCTCGAGCACGAGTTGCGGGTGCTGTTCGCCAAGCCGCTGGCGGCCGCGATCTTCCTGACCATCAACGGGTTCGTGTTGCTGGCCGGCGAGCACCTGCGGCGCCGCGCTCTGGCCGCCCGCGCTGCTGTGGCAGGTCCGGACCTCGGCGGCGACGCTGCGGACCGGACGAGCGCAGAGGTCGACGCAGCCGTGGTCGCCCAGGTCCGGCCGATCGACGCCGGCTGGATCGGGCTCGCGCAGGTGCTGGCGTTGTTCGCCGGCATCAGCCGATCGGGCATCACGATGGTGGCCGGCCTGGTGCGCGGACTCGACCACGAGCAGGCGCTGCGCTTTGCGTTCCTGCTCGCCACGCCGATCATCCTGGCGGCCGGTGTGCTGAAGATCCCGGACTTCACCGGGCCGCTCGGCAACGGCATCCGGGGCCAGGCGTTGTGCGGCGCGATCGCCGCATTCATCGGGGCGCTGCTGGCGACCCGGTTCCTCGTCCGGTATTTCAAGACCAACAAGCTGACCCCGTTCGCGGTCTACTGCCTGCTGTTCGGCGCGGCGAGCATCATCCGCTTCGGCTGATGTCGGCGGTCGCGGGGATCGTCCTGGCGGCCGGCGCGGGTCGCCGGTTCGGCGGCCCGAAGGCGTTGGTTGCCTACGACGGCGAGCTCCTCGTCGAACGTGCGGTGCGGGTCGCGAGCGCCGGCGGATGCGACCCGGTGCTCGTCGTGCTCGGCGCGAGCGCCGACGAGGTGCAGGAGCGCGCCGACCTGGGATCAGCGGTCGTGGTGGTGGCGCCGGACTGGGAACGCGGGATGAGTGCGTCGTTACAAGCCGGGCTGGCCGCCGTAACGACCACCGGCGCCGCCGCTGCGGTCGTCGTACTCGTCGACCAGCCGCTCGTCGCTCCCGAGGTGATCGAACGGCTCCGGTCCGCATGGGGCGGCGGGGCGGTTGCCGCGGTCGCCAGCTACGACGGGCAGCTGCGCAACCCGGCGCTGTTCGACCGCTCGGTATGGGCCGAGGTCGGCGCCGCCGCGCACGACGACGTCGGCGCGCGGCCGTGGCTCACGGCGCACCGCGAGGAGGTCACCGCGGTGGAGTGCGGGGACATCGCCAGCGCGGCCGACATCGACACGCCGAGCGACCTCGACGGTCTCGCGCGAGATGGCTAGGGCGCTCAGAACGGAAGGACGCGACCCGACGGGGTCCGCAGGTCAGGCCCGAGGTCCTTGGGCTTGGACGGTCGCGGCTTGATCTGGACCTGCTTCATCGGGTCACCTCCGTCGGCATTCGTTGGTGCGATTTGGTGAGTCTCGGCGCCGACCCGAGCGGGGCGTAGAGCGCAAGGTCCCCGAATCGTTCCGCCAAACGGACCAAAGCAGCGGGACCTTCGTCCCGCTGCTTTGGTTTCGGGCGTCCTGAGAGCATGCGGGACATGCATCTCGACGAGCTCACCACGCCGGCCCTGCTGATCGACCACGCCGCGCTCGAGCGCAACCTCGACACGATGGCGGCGGCGTGGCCGGGCCTGCGGCTACGCCCCCACGTCAAGGCGCACAAGTCGACGGAGCTGGCCCGGAGCCAGGCAGCCCATGGGCACCGGGCGTTTACCGCGGCGACCGTCCGCGAGGTGGCCGGGATGGCGGCCGCGGGTCTCGGCGACGACCTACTGCTCGCCAACGAGGTGGTCGACCTGAGCGGGCTGACGCCGGTGGTGGAGTCCGGTGCGCGGGTCACGGTTGCGGTCGACTCGGATGTCATCGCGCGGGCGGCCGCCGCGGCCGGGATCGGTGAGGTGCTGGTCGACGTCAACGTCGGCCTGCCGAGGTGCGGCTGCCCGCCCGAGGACGCCGGTCGGCTCGCCGACCTGTGCCGCTCGCTCGGGCTGTCGGTTCGCGGCGTGATGGGGTACGAGGGCCACCTGATGAGCGTCACCGATCCGGCGGAGCGGGCGCCGCAGACGGATGAGTGCATGGACCGGCTGCGGATCGCGCACGGCCTGGTCGGTGGCGACGTGATCTCCGGTGGCGGCACCGGCACCTGGCGGACCAACCACTACGTCACCGAACTCCAGGCCGGCTCCTATCCGCTGATGGACACCGCGTACGTCGGGCTTACCGATGTGCCGTTCGAGCAGTCGCTCACCATCCTCGCGACGGTGATCTCGGTCAGCCCGGGTGGTTGGCTGGTTGCCGATGCTGGTTTGAAGGCGTTGAGTCTCGACCACGGCAACCCCAGCATCGTCGGCGCGCAGGTGTTGTACTGCTCGGACGAGCACGTGGTGTTCGTGATGGACGACGGCGTCCCGACGCCGGCGGTCGGGGACCGGATTCGGGTGCTGCCGTCGCACGTCGACCCGACCTGCGCACTCCACGAGTCATTTCATGTCGTCGACGATGCCGGTGCTGTACTCGACGAGTGGCCGATCGATCTTCGCGGCTGGTGACCGCGTTGCGGCAGTCCTGCTACCAGTGATTGAGGTGCAGGACTTCCTCGAGCGGCGCACGGGGTGCGCGGTGGAAGTCGGCGCCGATCGGATGGGCGACCGGCATCAGCACGCCTTGATGGACATCGTCGGGCAGCCCGAGGATCTCGGCCACCTCGCGCTCGCGGCTGAGGTGCAGGGTCGTCCAGGCGCTGGCCAGACCATGTGACCGCAACGCCAGCATGAAGCTCCACGCAGCCGGAAGCACCGAACCCCAGAGGCCGGCCTGGTTGTCCGTGCCGAGCCCGGCGCGGGTCTGGATGCAGCCGAGGACCTGCACCGGCACCTGGCCCATCACGTCGCCGAGGTGCGCAACGCTGGCGCCGATCCTGGCCTGCACCGCCGCCCGCTCCGGCTGGTCGGCGAAGAGCTTGGCCGCGCTGCCCGGCGAGTCGAGATATTCGACAACGGTCTGCCGGTAGATCTCGCCGATCGCCTGGCGGGTTGTGGCGTCGTCGATGACGACGAAGTGCCAGGTCTGGCGGTTGCTTCCGGACGGTGCCTGCAGGGCGATGTCGAGGCACTCCTTGACGATCGCGAGGTCGACCGGCCGCTGCAGATCGAGGCGCTTGCGCACCGATCGCGTCGTGGTCAAGGCGTCGTACGCCGACATCGGCTCGCGGTCGGGTTCGGTCATGTTGCGACCTTAAGGTCCGGCCCGGGAAGGGTTGAATCCGCCCCGGGGGACAATTGCCGACTGCGACGGGTTCAGCGAACGGAGTGGCTGGTGCAAGAGGACGACACGGGGGACGACCGAACGGCGGGCGGAGCGCTGCGCGGGCTGCTCGTCGCCGACTTCAGCCGGGTGCTCGCCGGGCCACTCGCGTCGATGTTCCTCGCCGACCTCGGCGCCACCGTCATCAAGGTGGAGCGGCCGCCGATCGGTGACGAGACCCGGCAGTGGGGCCCGCCGTACGTCGGCTCGCTGACCGCCTACTACTGCAGCGTCAACCGCAACAAGCGCAGCATCGAGCTGGACTTCTCGGTGCCAGCGGATCTCGCGCTCGCCCACCGGCTCGCCGACCGGGCCGATGTCTTCATCGAGAACTTCCTGCCCGGCAAGCTCGAGGCGTTCGGCCTGGACTACGACTCGCTGCACGGGTCGAACCCGCGGGCCGTGTACTGCTCGATCAGCGGCTTCGGCGGTAGGTCGGACCTGCCCGGGTACGACTTCGTGGTGCAGGCCGTCGGCGGGTTGATGAGTGTCACCGGCCAGCCGGACGGGCCGCCGACCAAGGCCGGTGTGCCGTTCGTCGATGTGCTGACCGGCTTGCACGCGACCATCGGCATCCTCAGCGCGTTGCACGAACGGGACCGCAGCGGGGTCGGTCAGCGGGTCGAGGTCAACCTGCTGTCGGGACTGCTCGGATCGTTGATCAACCAGGGCACCGGCTACATCAACGGCGCGGCCGAGCCGGGCCGGCTGGGCAATGCGCACCCGACCATCGCGCCGTACGAGACCTTCGAGACCAGCGATGCGCCTTTGGCTGCGGCCGGCGGCAACGATCGGCAGTTCCGCGCAATGGTCGAGGCGGTCGGTCTGCCCGAGCTTGCCGACGATCCGCGGTTCGCCGACAACGCCCGGCGACTCGCGCATCGTGCTGAGCTGCGCGAGTTGCTCGAAGGTGCGCTCGCGGCCGACACGGCGGCCGGGTGGGCGGCACGCCTGCAGGCGGTCGGCGTTCCGTGCGGACCGGTGAACACGATCGGGTCGGCGCTGGAGTTCGCGACCATGCTGGGCTTGGATCCGGTCGTCCGGTTCGAGCCGGCGGGCGATGATCCCGGGATCGCAACACTGGCAAACCCGTTGCGGCTCAGTGCGACTCCGGTGCGCTACGACCGGCCGCCGCCGGCCCTCGGTGCCGACTCAGCCGAGATCCGGGCCTGGCTCGAATCCGACTCGCTCGACCTGATCGAGGACTGACTAGCCGACGACGTCGGTGCCGGAGGTTGCGGTCAACGTCGCGTAGGCCTCGCTCATCCGGCGGGTGAGCGGACCGGGTGGCTGCGTGCCGATCTGGTGACCGTCGACGCTGGCGATCGCGGCGATCTCACCCATGGTCCCGGTGACGAACGCCTCGTCGGCGCGATAGAGGTCGTCGAGGGTGAAGTCGCCTTCGCTCGTCGCGATGCCGGCTCGGGCCGCGAGGGTCAGAATGCTCATCCGGGTGATCCCTTCCGGGCACGCCACCGTGGTCGGCGTACAAAGCGTGCCGTCGGCCACCAAGAAGAGGTGCGTCGCGTTGGTCTCGGCGATGAAGCCGCGCGAGTCGAGCATGATCGCGTCGTCCGCGCCCGCCGCGTTCGCTTCGAGCTTCGCCAGGATCGAGCCGAGCAGGTTGTTGTGATGAATCTTTGCGTCGAGCACATCGGGGGTCGGCCGGCGATAGGTCGAGGTGATCAACGCGATGCCCCTGCGGTCGTAGACCGGCGGCTTGTGCTCGGCAAGCACGATCAGGGTCGGACCGCGCTGATTGAGCCGAGGATCCATGCCGCTCGTCACCTTGACCCCACGGGTCAGCGTGAGCCGGATGTGGACGCCGTCGGTCATCGCGTTCGCGGCCAGCGTCTTGCGGAGCTCGGCGGTGATCTCGCCGTCGGTCGGGATCTCGGTGAAGCCGAGCGCGGTGGCCGAGCGACGCAACCGCGCAAGGTGCTCGTCGAGGGCGAAGATTCGGCCGGCGTAGAGCCGAAGCCCTTCCCAGACCGCGTCGCCGCCTTGGACCACCGAGTCGAACGGGCTCACGCCGGCCTCGTCGCGGTGTACGAGGCGGCCGTTGATGTTGACGATCAGGTCACGGTTGCGTTCGTCGTATCGCTGGAGCACGGCACCTCCTCGGCGAGTCGGGCGCCCGCGGTCGCATCGACCCGGATCCGATGTGCGGCAAGCCGTTCGTAGAACGGCAGACACTGGGCGAGCAGCGGCTCGAGGCGCTCCGGCACCGCCGGCACGGAATCGGTGGGTGGGCCGAAGCCGGTGGAGGCTCGGACCGTGTCATACCAGTACGGCGCCCACACCCCGTCGGTCTCGCGCGGTCCGGCCGGCCAGCTCAGCATGGCCGGGTCGAACTCCACCCCGACCGCGTCGCACAGCGCGCGCAGCACCGGCCCCGGCGCGCGAAGCAGGTCGCGCGAGTCGATGACCGGGCCGCCGAACTGCTCGAACAGCTCGGCTTGCACCCCGAGCCCGAGATCCGCGAACGTCGGTTCGGTGCGCACCCGCGCGTACGACGTCAGCAGGTCGCGCGGGTCGCGCAAGAGGAACGCGTGGCGAAGCGGTCGCAGCCGCGACCGGTCGATGTCAGCGAGCACGTGATGCGTCATGTGCTTCTGGTAGTAGATCGCTCGACCTTCCGGCACCGGTCCGGCGGTCAGTCGCTCGACGACGGTGCGCCAGTCGGTCGGCTGGCTCGCCACGATGGCGTCGTGGCCGGGATGCACGACCCCGCTGACGGCGAGGTAGTGGGCGTAGAGCGGCTCGTCGACGACCGCGGTGTCGGCACGGTTGCCCCACGAGCGCAGCAAGGCGGTCGACAGGGTTCGCGGGCCCGACCACATCGC
>CAYNDD010000059.1:0-14323 GCA_964395425.1 uncultured Frankiaceae bacterium | reverse complement strand
GCGTGCGAGTCGATGTAGATGCACCAGTCCGGGCACTCGCGCGCGCAGAGCATGCACGACGTGCAGTTGTCCTCGAGCAACGCGATGACGCTGCGGCTGCGCGGCGGCAGGTCGGGGTGGATCACCTCGGGCCCGGTCACGACTCCGGTCCCCACGCACCGGGGTTCGGCACGCCCGGCGGCCGGGCCCGACGCCGGCCGCGCGCGGCCGTCGCGTCGCGGGCCACGTCCCGATCGGACTCGCCAGGCTCCTTCGCCCCCGGCCAGGCCTTCGCCACCCGCGACGCGAGCACGAACTCCTTACGCAGCGGGTTGCCCTCGAAGCCGTTCGGCAACAACAACGGCACCAGGTTGGGGTGCCCGGCAAACTCGATGCCGAACATCTCGAAGGTCTCCCGCTCGTGCCAGTCAGCCCCGGCCCAGACCCCGCTCAGGGTCGGCAGCCGCCCGCCGTCCCGCGCCGCGTGCGTCCGCAGCACCACCGACTGCCGGTGTGCCACGGACCACAGCCGCACGACCACCGCGAGACCCGCGTCGAGGTCGTCGTACGCCGAGAGCCAGTCGAAGAACCCGAAGGCGGTGCGAGGGTCATCCCGAAGCACCTGCGCCACGTCGGCCCAGCGCTCGGGCGCGACGTCGACGGTCGCGCAGCCGAACGCCTCGTCGAGCCGCGCGCCGTTGCCCGCGACGGCCAGCAGGTCGGTGCTGTTCACGAGGCACCGGCCCGGGTGCGGTCCTCGAGCGCCCGGATGCCGGCCAGCAGCGCCTCCGGCCGCGGCGGGCAGCCCGGGACGTAGACGTCGACCGGGATGAGCTGGTCGACCCCCTTCGTCACGCAGTAGGAGTCCCAGTACGGGCCGCCGCAGTTCGAGCAGGAGCCGAACGAGATGACGTACTTCGGGTCGGGCAGCTGCTCGTAGACCCGGCTGATCGCCGGAGCCATCTTGTCGGTCACGGTCCCGGAGACGACCATCAACTCCGCACGCTGCAGCTCGGCGGGCTCCGACGTCGAGGCCGGTCGGAGCACATCAGGATGGCTCATCGTCGCCGCCGCGAACTCCACCGCGCAGCAGGCCAGGCCGACGTTGAACAGCCAGACCGTGTATCCGCGCCCCCAGTCGAGCCGGAACGGCGTCGGCGACTCGGCCGCGCCGGCGAGCCCGCCGAACGTCACCGGAATTGCCGCCACGGCAGGACTCTATTGCGGTGACCTGGCCGCCGACGGCCGCGCGGTAGCGTCGCGGGCATGGCCAGGCCCATCCGGATCGGCAACTGCTCCGGCTTCTACGGCGACCGGTTCGCCGCGATGCGCGAGATGCTCGAAGGCGGCGAGCTCGACGTGCTCACCGGTGACTACCTGGCCGAGCTGACCATGCTGCTGCTGTGGCGCTCGGCGGCCAAGGACCCAAGCCGCGGGTACGCCACCAGCTTCACCCGCCAGCTCGAGGACTGTCTCGGGCTCGCCTGGGAACAGGGCGTCCGGATCGTCGCGAACGCCGGCGGGCTCAACCCGGCCGGCTGCGCGACCGCGGTGCGCGAGATCGCCGGGAAGCTCGGCCTGCGGGTCAACGTCGCGCACGTGGAGGGCGACGACCTGCTGCCCCGGCGCGAGGCGCTCGCGGCCGCTGGCGTCGAGCTGCCGGACACCGCGATCACCGCCAATGCCTATCTCGGCGGGTGGGGCATTGCCGCGGCGCTCGACAGCGGCGCACAGGTGGTGGTGACCGGCCGGGTCACCGACGCGGCGCTCGTGATCGGCCCGGCGGCGTGGTGGCACGGCTGGGCCCGCGACGACTACGACGCCCTGGCCGGCGCGCTGGTGGCGGGGCATGTGCTCGAGTGCGGGGCGCAGGCGACCGGCGGCAACTACTCGTTCTTCACCGACGTACCCGGCATCGAGCACGTCGGCTTCCCGATCGCGGAGATTGCCGTTGACGGCTCGGCGATCATCAGCAAGCACGACGGCACCGGCGGCCTGGTCGACGTCGGGACCGTCACCGCCCAGCTGCTCTACGAGATCGGGCCGCCGGTCTATCTGAACCCCGACGTGTCGGCCGACTTCGGCAGCATCGACCTCAGCGACCTCGGAGCCGACCGGGTCCAGATCCGGGGCGTGGCCGGCCTTGCTCCGCCGGACCAGACCAAGGTCGCGGTCAACACCGTCGGCGGGTTCCGCAACTCGATGACCTTCCTGCTCACCGGGCTCGACATCGACGCCAAGGCCGACCTGGTCAGGCGGCAGCTCGAGCCCGCCCTCGACGGCGTCGGATCGGTCGAGTGGTCACTGGCCCGCACCGATCGCGACGACGCGGTCTCCAACGAGCAGGCGGTCGCGCGGTTCACCGTGTCGGTGAAGGACAGCGACGCGAGCCGGATCGGCCGGGCATTCTCCAGCGCCGCCGTGGAAATCGCGCTGGCCAGTTATCCGGGCGCAACGCTGACCGCGCCGCCCGGCGACGCCACGCCGTACGGCGTCTACCAGGCGGTCTACCTGCCGAACTCCCTCGTCGAGCACCGGGTCGTGACCGATGACGGCACGGTGATGGACATCGAGACCCCACCGGGCGCTCCGGCAGCAAGACAGCGCCCAGGCGCCCGAGCCTCGAGCCCCGAGCCGCCCGAGGACTGGGGGCCGATCTGGCGGGTGCCGCTCGGATCGATCGTCGGGGCGCGCAGCGGCGACAAGGGTGGCGACGCCAACGTGGGCTTGTGGGTGGCGACCGACGCCGCGTATCACTGGCTCGAGCACGAGTTCGACGTCGAGTGCTTCAAGTTCCTGTTGCCCGAGACCGAGCCCCTCGACGTCGTGCGCTACGAGTTGCCCAACCTGCGTGCCCTCAATTTCGTCGTACCCGGCCTGCTCGGTGAGGGGGTCGCGTCCTCGACCCGACAGGATCCGCAGGCCAAGGGCCTCGGCGAATGGCTGCGGGCCCGCTACATGGAGATCCCGATCTCGCTCCTCGACCCCTGATCAGCCGCTCGCGGCGAAGTCGACGTCGGCGGTGTCGACCGTGCCGCCGGCCCGGCCGGGAGCGGAGTGGTAGTGCCAGTACATGTTGGTGTGGGCGATCACCTTGTCGGGTGAGGGTGCGCCGTACTCGGTGAAGTCCTCGGTCGTGTGCGCATCGCCGACCAGCGTCGTGTCGTAGCCGCGCACGATCGCGCCGTGCAGGGTCGCGAGGATGCAGGCGTCGGTCTGCGCGCCGGCGACGACCAACCGGCCGACCTTGCGAGTCGCAAGCACGGACTCGAGGTCGGTGTCCTCGAACGAGTCGCCGTAGGACTTGTGCACCAGCGGCTCGGACTCGTCGCGAACGAGCTCGGGCACGTACTGCCACTTCTCGCTGTCGCGCGGCAAGTTCTCATCGTTGTGCTGGACCCAGACCACATCGACGTCGGCCGCGCGGGCCGAGTCCACCAGCGTCGCGATGTTGGCAACCACCTTGTCGCGCTCGTGGGCATTGCCCACCGCGCCGTTCTGCACATCGACGATGAGAAGCGCGGTGTTCGGTCGATCGGCGAGCGTTGTCATGGTCCCTCCGGGACGTACGGGTCCTTTCCGGTGCGGTGCGGTGCCCACCCTATGCATGCCCTGCGACAAGAAGAAACCGATAAAAAGCGTTGCGCCGGGCTGTTTCACTGGAGGCATGCCTGAGCTGGCGCTGCCGACGACTGCGGTGCAGAGATCCTTCCTCGCCGCGATGGCGGAGTACCGCGCCGAGGGCCGGGGCGGCCCGGACGACAACTCGATGATCGGTACCGAGTACCGCACGTTCGGGGCGACCTGGGAGTCCGCGGCCGGCTTCGCGGCGTACGTGGACGCGTTGCGGGCCGCTTCGCTCGAGGAGACCCGCCGCCCGGCCGGAATCGTCCCGAGCACGACCTGGTGGTACGTCGACGGCTTGGACTACCTCGGCCGGATCGCGCTGCGGCACCGGCTGACCGACCACCTGCTCGAGGTCGGCGGCCATATCGGGTACGACGTCCGGCCCAGCGCCCGGCGCAACGGGCACGCGACCGCGATGCTGCGGCTGGTGCTTCCCGAGGCCCGTGTGCTCGGCATCGACTCGGCTCTGCTCACCTGCGACGTCGACAACGTCGGATCGCGGACGGTGATCGAGTCGGCCGGTGGCGTGCTCGAGGACGAGCGCGGCGGCAAGCTCCGCTTCTGGGTGCCGACTCTGACCCGGGTCGGCTAGGAGCCTGCGCTAGGCGCTGCGGGAGACCACGAAGCTGCACAGCGACTCGAGCGCCGCTTTGACGTTCGTGTCCGGCAGCGAGGCGAGGGTGGCCCGGGCGTCCTCGGCCCAGCTCGCGGTGACGGTGCGCGCCTCGGCCATCACCGGGTGCTCACGCAGCCGGGCGAGCACGTCGGCAAGCGCAGCGTCGTCGGACAGATCGCCGTCGAGCGCCTCGACCAGTGCAGCGTCCTCGGCCCGGCCGGTCTGACGCAGCATCAACACCGGGAGGGTCGGCACCCCCTCGCGCAGGTCGGTGCCCGGCACCTTCCCGAGGTCGGCCGGGTCGGCTGCGACGTCCAGCAGGTCGTCGGAGAGCTGGAACGCGACGCCGATCCGCTCGCCCCACTGCGTAAGCAGCTCGGTCTCGGCCGCCGAGGCACCGGACAGCATCGCCCCGAACCGGGCCGAGGTGCCGATCAACGAGCCGGTCTTGTCGACCAGCACGCGCAGGTAGTGCTCGACCGGGTCGTCGCGGTCGGCGGGCCCGACCGTCTCGCGGATCTGGCCGTGCACGAGCCGCTCGAAGGTCCTGGCCTGCAACCGCACCGCCTCCGGCCCGAGGTCGGCCAGGATGTCGGACGCGCGGGCGAACAGGAAGTCGCCGACCAGGATTGCGATCGAGTTGCCCCAGCGGGAGTTGACCGAGTCGGCGCCCCGGCGAAGGGTCGCCTCGTCCATCACGTCGTCGTGATACAGCGTCGCGAGGTGGGTCAGCTCGACGACCACTGCAGCGGGTACAACGCCCGGTGCGGCCGGGTCGCCGAACTGCGCCGCGAGCAACGTGACCAGCGGCCGGAAGCGCTTGCCGCCGGCTGCGACCAGGTGCGAAGCAGCCTCGCTGACGAAGTCGTCCGCCGACTTCACCTCGTCGCGCAGCATCGACTC
This sequence comes from uncultured Frankiaceae bacterium, assembly GCA_964395425.1. GTDB lineage: Bacteria > Actinomycetota > Actinomycetes > JAFAQI01 > JAFAQI01 > DATAUK01. The sequence goes on along the minus strand of CAYNDD010000059.1, from coordinate 9,198 downwards.
GACCGCGGCCAAACCCTCGCCGACGACGACCTCGAGCGCGGGGTCGATCGTGAGGCCGAGGGTGCTCATCGACGACATCCCGACGCCTCCTCAGATCGGCCGATCCCGCGCGGTCTCAGTGATAGAACGGCAGGGCGTGGTTGGCAAGGTTCAGCAACGGCTGCGGAAACACCCCGAGCACCACGGTAGCCGCTACTGCGAGCGCGAGCGCGCTCGCAGTGCCGCCACCCGGCGTCACGACGATCGGCCCGTCCTCGAGCGGCTCGGCGAAGAACATCATCACGATCACGCGGACGTAGAAGAACGCCGCCATCGCACTGGTGATCACACCGACGATCACCAGCGGGGTCGCGCCACCCGCAACGCCGGCCGAGAAGACCGCGAACTTGCCGGTGAAACCGGAGGTCAGCGGGATTCCCGCGAGCGCCAGCAGGAACAGCGCAAACACTCCTGCGACGAGTGGCGAACGGCGACCGAGGCCGGCCCAGCGGGACAGGTGCGTCGCCTCGCCGTCCGGGTCGCGCACCAGAGTGAGGATGCCGAACGAACCGATGGTCGTCACGCCGTACGTCACCAGGTAGAACATCGCGCCGGACAGGCCCGCCTTGTTGAGCGCGATGACGCCGATCAGGATGAACCCGGCGTGGGCGACCGAGGAGTACGCCAGCATCCGCTTGACGTCGGTCTGGGTGACTGCGAAGACCGACCCGACGACCATGGTCAGGATCGCGACCCCCCAGGCGACCGGTCGCCACTCCCAGCCGAGCCCGCCGAAGGCGACGTAGAAGACGCGGAGCAGGGCCCCGAAGCCGGCGACTTTGGTGGCCGAGGCCATGAACGCGGTGATCGGGGTCGGCGCGCCCTGGTAGACGTCGGGGACCCACGACTGGAACGGTGCGGCGCCGATCTTGAACAGCAGCCCGACCGAGAGCAGTGCGAGCCCCAGGAAGAGCAGCGTGTCGCTGTGCGCGCCGGTCACCGTGGCGGCCTGGATGCCGCTGAGCGACACCGTGTTGGCGTAGCCGTAGAGCAGCGCCAACCCGTAGAGGAAGAAGGCCGAGGAGAATGCGCCGAGCAGGAAGTACTTGACCGCCGCTTCCTGGCTCAGCAACCGGCGCCGTCGCGCCAGCCCGCACAGGATGTAGAGCGGGAGCGAGAGCACCTCCAGTGCCACGAACAGGATCAGCAGGTCATTGGACGCGGGGAACAGCATCATGCCGGTGACCGCGAACATCATCAGCGGGAAGACCTCGGTCTGCACCCGGCCGCCGATGCTGTCGGAGCGCTCCTCCGGCGATCCCGGCGTGGTCGAGGCCTGCGCGACGAACGCTCCCCCGCCCATCGACGGCGATCGATCGGCGACCAGCAGGATGCTGCCGATCCCGAGTACGGCGATCGTCCCCTGCAGGAACAAGGTTGGGCCGTCGACGCTGATCGCAGTGCCGGCCGTGACGAGGTGGTCTCCGGCCAATGCCGCGGTCGCTACGAGCGCGCCGAGCAGACCGAGCATCGCCACCGTGACCTGCGCGCGCCAGCGCGCGACCGCCGGCACGAAGGCATCGACCAGGACGCCGACCGTGGCCGCGCCGGCCGGGATGATGATCGGCATCAGCGCGTGATACGCGATCGACGGGGAGTGGAAGTCGCTCACTTGGCACTCCCCGGACGCCCGTGGGTTGTCGGGCAGACCACGCTCTGGGAGGGCCTGAGCCGAGGGGCGAAGTACTCTACGACGGAAACAGGCGGCCCCTTCGGCGGCCCGAGCGCGTCAATCGGCAGGCACCAATGATTGGTGGCTGACTGCTCTGGCACCGAGGGCGCCGGATCATGGCTGCGGACGACCGAGTTGGTCTGCTGCACGGCCGGGTTGATGATGTCGAGCAGCGGCTTCGGGTAGACGCCGAGGCCGACGATGACGACCATCAGTGGTGCGATCACCCATGCCTCGCGGAAGCTGAGGTCCTTGAAGCCTTCGACCGCGGCCGCCACCGGGCCGTGGATCGTGCGTTGCACCATCCACAGCACGTATACCGCGGCCAGGATGATCCCGAACGTGCCGATTACCGCGAACCACCGATGCGTGGTGAAGGTGCCAAGCAGGACGAGGAACTCGCTGACGAACGTCGACAGGCCGGGCAGGGCGAGTGCCGACAGCCCGGCGACCAGCACCATCGCGCCCAGCCACGGCGCGACCTTCGCCACGCCGCCGAAGTCGTCGACCAGACGCGAGCCGCGACGGGAGGCCAGGAAACCGACCACGATGAACAACGCACCGGTCGAGAACCCGTGGTTGACCATGTAGAGCGTCGCGCCGGAGCCGCCCTGGGTGGTGAAGGCGAAGACGCCGAGGGCGATGAAGCCGAAGTGCGACACCGACGAGTAGGCGACCAGGCGCTTCATGTCGCGCTGCCCAACCGCGAGCAACGCGCCGTACAGGATGCCGGTCACGCACAACCCGAGGACGTACGGCGCGAGCAGCTTCGACGCGTACGGGAAGAGCGGGATGCAGAACCGCAGGAACCCGAACGTGCCCACCTTGTCGAGCACCCCGACGAGCATGACCGCGGTGCCGGTCGGCGCCTCGCTCGCCGCGTCCGGCAGCCAGGTGTGGAACGGCCAGAGCGGCGCCTTGATCGCGAACGCGATGAAGAAGCCGAGGAACAGCGCGACCTGCTCGCCGTGCGAGATGTGCAGCTGCGAGATCAGCACCCGGTAGTCGAACGTCCCGGTGCCGAGCTGGTGGATCGACACGACGTAGAGCGCGATCACCGCGACCAGCATCAGCAGGCCGCCCGCGAGGGAGTAGAGCAGGAACTTCACCGCGGCGTACGAGCGGCGGGCGCCGCCGAACGAGCCGATGAGGAAATACATCGGGATCAGCATTGCTTCGAACAGCACGTAGAAGAAGAAGACGTCGAGCGCGCCGAAGACACCGATCACCAGCGTTTCGGTGGCGAGCAGCAACGAGAAGAACAGCCGCGGCCCGCGACCACCGGTGGCCTCGGGATCGGCGTCCTCGCCCCGGTCTGCGTCGTGCCAGGAGGCGAGGATGCAGACCGGCGTCAGCACCGTCGTCATCAGGATCAAGGCGAGTGCGATGCCGTCGACCCCGACCGCGTAGTGCGCGCCGAACGCCTTGATCCAGTTGTAGTCCTGGGTGAACTGGAACCGCGCGCCGTCGGTCTTGTAGGCGAACGCCATGATGATCGAGGCCACCGTCGCGACCAGCGAGGCGACCAGCGCAATGATCTTCGCCAGCTCTTCCCGAGCCTTCGGCAGCGCAATGATGCCGAGCACGCCGACCAGCGGCAGCGCTCCGATCACGGTCACCCACGGGAACCCGGTGTGCATCGCGATCACCCGACCCTGACGAGGACGAGAGTGGCGGCGATCGCGAGCGCGCCGGCCAGCATCGACAGCGCATAGGAACGCACGAAGCCGGTCTGGACCCGGCGGACCCGCGCGCTGGTCCCGCCGACACCGGCCGCGAAGCCGTTGATCAGCCCGTCGACGCCGCGGTAGTCGAAGAAGACCAGCAGCCTGGTGAGGTACTGCCCGGGCCGCATGAACACCGCTTCGTTGAGCGCGTCGCCGAGCAGCGATCGGCGCGCGGCCACTGTCACCGGCGTGACGTGGGTGGGCGGCTCGGCCGGCACCGGGCGGCTACCGACCCGCCAGTACGCGATCCCGACCCCGACCAGTACGACGGCCAGCGCGAGCAGGCTCAGCGCAGTCGCCGAGAGCGGGCGGGAGGCGGGCTCGGCGAGCGTTCCGACGCTCGGCGCGAGGAACTTCTGCAGGTCGCCGTGCAGGATCAGCAGGTAGCCCGAGACCAGCGACCCGACCGCGAGCACCACCATCGGGATCAGCATCACGTTGGGCGACTCATGCGGATGCACGTCCTTCGGCCAGCGCTTGTTGCCGAAGAAGGTCATCAGCATCAGCCGGGTCATGTAGAACGCGGTCAGGCCGGCGCCGGCTAGTGCGACCGCCCCGAAGATGTCACCCGAGGTGCCGCCCTTGTCGAGCGCCGCCTCGATGATCTTGTCCTTGGAGAAGAAGCCGGCGAACGGGATGATCCCGATGATCGCCAGATAGCCGAAGGCGAAGCAGGCGAAGGTCCACGGCATGACCTTGCGCAGGCCGCCGAAGCGCCGCATGTTCACTTCGTCGTTGTTGCCGTGCATCACCGAGCCGGCCGACAGGAACATGTTGGCCTTGAAGAAGCCGTGCGTCAGCAGGTGCAGGATCCCGAACGCGTACGCCGCCGGTCCGATCCCGACCGCCAGCATCATGTAGCCGATCTGGCTCATCGTGGAGGCCGCGAGCACCTTCTTGATGTCGTCATGCGCGCAACCGATGATCGCCCCGAACACCAGCGTGACGGCGCCGACGATCTCGACCAGCAGCCGCGCGTTGGGTGAGACGTCGAAGATCGCGTTCGACCGCGCGACCAGGTAGACGCCGGCGGTCACCATCGTGGCGGCGTGGATCAGCGCCGAAACCGGGGTCGGGCCTTCCATCGCGTCGAGCAACCAGGACTGAAGCGGGACCTGGGCGCTCTTGCCACAGGCGCCGAGCAACAGCAGCAATCCGATCGCGGTCATCGTGCCGCTGTGCGCGTGCCCGCTGCCGGCGCCGTTGAAAACGCCGTCGAAGGCCACCGTGCCGAAGGTGGTGAACATCAACATGATCGCGAGTGACAGCCCGAGGTCACCGACCCGGTTGACCAGGAAGGCCTTCTTCGCGGCCACCGCGGCGCTCGGCTTGTGCGACCAGAACCCGATCAGCAGGTACGACGCCAGACCGACGCCCTCCCACCCGACGTACAGGACGAGGTAGTTGTCGGCCAGCACGAGCAGCAGCATCGCGGCGACGAACAGGTTGAGCTCGCCGAAGAACCGGCGCCGGTCCGGGTCATCGGCCATGTAGCCGACGGAGTAGACGTGGATCAGTGAGCCGACCCCGGTGATGAGCAGCACGAAGACGATCGACAGCGGATCGAGCAGCATGTTGACGTTGACGTGGAAGCCCGCGACCGGCACCCAGCTGAACAGGTGCTGGTCGAGCTGGCGGCTGGCCCCGTTGTCTCGACCGACCAGCGCGAAGAACTCGATCACCGCGATCACGAACGCGGCAATCGGTGTCGCGCACCCCAGCAGGTGACCCCAGGAGTTGGTGCGCTTGCCGCCGAGCAGCAGCACGGCCGCGCTCGCCGCCGGCAGCAATACCAGCAGGAAGGTGAGGTCGAAGGCACCCGTTGCACTGGCGTAGTGCACGGTGGCTACCTGTGCTGCGGCGAGGGTCATCGGCGGCGTCTCAGTACTTCAGCAGGTTCGCGTCGTCGACGGATGCAGACCGCCGGGACCGGAAGACCGACATGATGATCGCGAGGCCGATGACGACCTCGGCCGCGGCCACGACCATCACGAAGAACGCGATGATCTGGCCGTCGAGGCTGCCGTTGAGGCGGGCGAAGGTGACCAGGGTCAGGTTGACCGCGTTGAGCATCAGCTCGATGCACATGAAGACGACGATCGCGTTGCGACGGACGAGCACGCCGACCGCGCCGATGGTGAACAGCACCGCCGACAGGTAGAGGTAGTAGTTGGCGCTCATTCGTTCATCGCTCCAACTCGTGCTCGGTGGTGTCGACGTGGGGGCGGGCGGCCGACACCTGAAGGAACTCGGGGACGCTCGTGGGCGCGACCGCGCCGCCGGGCAGCAAGGCCGGGGTGTCGACCGCGTCGTGGTCGGCGTAGACGCCCGGCCCGGGCAGCGGTCCCATCCCCGCTCCGCCACGCTGGGTCCGCGCCTGCATCCGCTCGAGCTGCGTGCGCTGCTTGGTCTCGCTCGGCTCGCGGTGGGCAAGCACCATCGCGCCGAGCCCGGCCGTGATCAGCAGGGCGCTGGTCGCCTCGAAGGCGAAGACATAACGGCTGAACAGCAGGTTCGCGATCCCGCCGACGTTGCCCTGACCGGCCTCGGCTGCCCCCACGCCCTTGGGCGAGAAGCCGGCGAGCGCGGTCGCCAGCGCCGCGACCAGCAACACCACGAACCCGAGCCCTACCAGCAACGCGGCCAGCCGTTGACCGCGCAGGGTCTCGACCAGCGAGTCCATCGAGTCGACCCCGATCAGCATCAGGACGAACAGGAAGAGCATCAGGACCGCGCCGGTGTAGACCACGACCTGTACGACGGCAAGGAACGGTGCCGCCTCCGCGGTGTAGAACGCCGCGAGGCACAGCATCACGACCGCAAGCAGCAGGGCCGCGTGCACGGCGCTGCGGGCAAGGACCATTCCGAGCGCCGCGCCGACCGCGATCGGCGCGAGGATCCAGAAGAGGAACGCCTCGTGCAGCGGCGGTGAGCTCGACGCGGCCGCGAGCAGCACGCCGCTCACTGGTGGCCGTCCTTTGGTGCCGGCACGACCGGCTGCCCGTTGTAGTAGGCCTGCTCGGTGCTGCCCAACCGCATCGGGTGCGGCGGCGCCTCCATCTCCGGCGTCAGCGGGGCCAGCAGCTGGTCCTTGGTGAAGATCAGGTCGATCCGGCTGTCGTCGGCCAGCTCGTACTCGTTCGACATGGTCAGCGCACGAGTCGGGCAGGCCTCGATGCACAGTCCGCAGAAGATGCAGCGCAAATAGTTGATCTGGTAGACCTTGCCGTACCGCTCACCCGGCGAGAAGCGCTCTTCCTCGGTGTTGTCAGCGCCCTCGACGTAGATCGCGTCGGCCGGGCAGGCCCACGCACACAGCTCGCAACCGACACACTTCTCGAGCCCGTCGGCATGCCGGTTGAGCACGTGCCGGCCGTGGAAGCGCGGCTCGGTCGGCACCCGCTCCTCGGGGTACTGCTCGGTGACCGGCTTGGTCAGCATGGTCCGGAAGGTCACGCCGAAGCCGGCGATCGGCGCGAACAGCTCCTTGATCACCGACGGCTTCTTGGCCGCGATCGGGGCCGGAGTCACCGCCTCCGGCGTGGAGGCCAGACCGGGCTCGGGGGTGACCTCCGCCGGATGCGTCCCGGTCTCGTCGGGCAGGTTCGAGGTGACGTCGTCAGCCATCGAGCACCTCCGTCGACTCCGAGATCGCCGTGACCTCCACCGCGGGCGCACCGGTCAGCGCCGGCACCGGGTACGACGGCACCCCGGCCTCGGCCCGGGTCTCGCGCTCGGCGGCCGCCTCGAGCTCGGCCAGCTCCGCGTCCGCAGCGGCCTGGTTGGCCCGCGACTCGGACACGAAGGTCCAGATCACGACCACCGCAGCGACCGGGATGCCGACGTAGGCCAGGGTCTGCACCCGGGTGTGGCCTTGGTTGGTCAGCTCGCGGAAGGCCGCGACGATCAGCAGCCAGATCAAGCTGAACGGGATCAGCACCTTCCAGCCCAGCCGCATGAACTGGTCGTAGCGCAGCCGCGGCAGCGTGCCGCGCAGCCAGATGAAGGTGAACAGCAGCACGAAGATCTTGCCGAGGAACCACAGCACCGGCCACCAGCCGTGGTTGAGCTCGTCGTGGCCGATCAGCGACAGCGGCCACGGTGCCCGCCAGCCACCGAGGAACAAGGTGGTCGCCAGGGCACAGACCGTCGTGACGTTGACGTACTCCGCGAGGAAGAACAGCGCGAACTTCAGCGAGGCGTACTCGGTGTGGAAGCCGGCGACCAGCTCGCTCTCGGCCTCCGGCAGGTCGAACGGCGCCCGGTTGGTCTCACCGACCATCGCGATCAGGTACATCAACAGCGACGGGATCAGCGGCAGGGCGTACCAGAGCTTCTGCTGGGAGGTCACGATCTGGCTGGTCGACAGCGACCCGGCGTACAGGAACACCCCGGCGAGCGCCAGGCCCATCGCGACCTCATAGGAGATCACCTGGGCGGCCGACCGAAGGGCGCCGAGCAACGGGTACGGCGACTGGCTCGACCAGCCGGCCAGCACGATGCCGTACACGCCGATCGACGCCATCGCCAGGATGAACAACACTGCGACCGGCAGGTCGGTGATCTGCAGCGGGCTGCGGTGACCGCCGATGGACACCACCGGGCCGACCGGGATCACTGCAAAGGACAGGAAGGCCGGCGCGCACGCGACGACCGGCGCGAGGATGTAGAGCGGCTTGTCGACCATCGCCGGGATCAGGTCTTCTTTCAACGCCAGCTTGATGCCGTCGGCGAGGCCTTGCACGACGCCGAACGGGCCGACCCGGTTCGGGCCCTGGCGCGCCTGCATGCGGCCGATGACCCGGCGCTCGGCCCAGATCATCAGCAGCGTCGTGATGACCAGGAAGACGAAGACCACGATGCACTTGCACAGGGTCAGCCACCACGGGTCGTTGCCGAAGACGCCGAGATCGGTCCCGCCGGGCGGGGCGGCCGCGAGGATGCGCATCACGATCCACCTGCTGCGGCCAGCCGGACGATCGCCCCGGACCCGGCACCGAGCGCCGCCTGCACGTGCGAGCCGGGTGAACAGGTGGGCAGCCAGACCACCTGGTCGGGCATCTCGGTGATCTCGACGGGAAGCACGATCCGGCCGCGCTCGGTGCTGACCGTGACGTCGGCACCCGCAGCAACGCCGACCGACGCCGCGGTCGCTGCACTGAGCCGCGCGACCGCGCGCTTGCGGGTGCCGGCCAGGTGCGGCTCGTGCTCTTGGAGCCGGCCCTCGTCGAGCAAGAGGTGCCAGGTCGCGAGCCTCGCCTCGCCGGCTCCGGGGTTCGCGAGCGGCCCGAACGGGTACGACGGCGCGGCCGGGCGGGCGCCGTTCCAGGCCCCGAGCCGAGCGATCTCCGCGCGCACGTTGCGCGGCTCAGCGGCGCCGAGATCGACGCCCATCTCGGTCGAGAGTCGATCCAGCACCCGGCCGTCGCCGAGGGCGCCGCTGGCCTCGAGGGTCGCGTCGAACGGCCGGACCCGGGCCTCCCAGTCGAGGTAGCTGCCCGACTTCTCGACCACCGGCGCGACCGGGAAGACCACGTCCGCGCGATCGGTCACGGCCGACTCGCGGATCTCGAAGCTCACCACGAACGGAGCCGACTCCAGCGCCCGCAACGCAAGGGCCGGATCGGCGACATCGCCCGGGTCGACGCCGGCGACCACCAGTGCGAGCTCACCGGCGGCGGCCGCCGCGACGATGGCGTCACCGTCGCGCCCGGTCGCACCCGGCACGTTCGCCGACCAGATCGCGGCGACCTGGTCGCG
>CAYNDD010000058.1:2263-15172 GCA_964395425.1 uncultured Frankiaceae bacterium | reverse complement strand
TGCCGCCGAGCAGCAGCGTGCCGTCGGCGCGCGGGTGCACACCGAACCGGCCCCAGCCGAGGTCCGCGCTGATCGGCGGATCGGGCTGCTCGGCCACCAACAGCTCGCCGCGAACCGGTTCGATCGGGAGCGCGATCCGCAGCCATCGGCCCGGCTCGGCACACCACGGCCCGGTCGCCACGATCATGCCGTCGCACGCGAGCACGCCGACGTCGGTGACGAGGCCGGTCACGTGATCGTCACGTGACTGAACGTCGGTGACCTCGGCGGTCATGAACCGCGCACCGGCCTGTTCGGCCGCGGCGATGACCGCGCGGGTGTAGGCGGCCGGATCTACCCGCAGATTGCCTTCGACGAGCAACCCGCCCACCACGTCGGCGGTAAGGGCCGGCTCGACCTCGCGCACCTCGTCCGGGCCGAGCCAGGTTGCCGCAAAGCCGGGGGTTTCGGCGTACCGCTCGACTGAGTCCCGCAGTTGCACGACATCCTCGGCATCCAACGCAAGGTCGAGCCGGCGGATCCCGCGGCCGGCGAAATCCGCTGTACCGGCAGCCGTGATCGCAGGCCAGGCCTGACGGTGCAACTCGAACGACGCCCTCGCGAGATCCGCAACCGGGCCGGGGATGCCGGGCCCGTGCATCGGGTTCAGTCCGCCGGTGTTGTTGCCGGAGGCATGCAGCAACGGGTCGTCGCGCTGAAGCACCGTGACATCCACGCCGAGCAACGTGGCGTAGTAGGCGGCAAACGCACCGGTGATGCCGCCACCGACCACGGCGATCATCGGCTTGCCCATCGACACCTCCGCCGCATGCGCACCAGGCTCCCGATCGGACCTCCGGTCGTCGGTCACACGAGGCGCCGGACGTACGACGTTACAGTGCGAGAGGTGATGCCGGAATGATCTCCTCCGACCCACCGGAGCCCGAGGCCACCTGGGTCACGGCGGATCTCGAAACCACCGTCTGCCAACGGTTTCGGGACCAGGTGCAGCGCAATCCCACCAAGATCGCAGTCACCGAGCGAGCCGGGTCGCTGAGCTACGCGGAGCTCGACGAGTACTCCGACCGGGTGGCGACGGCCGCATCGTGCGGCGAGCCCGGCGCGAACCCGCGGGTCGCGCTCCTGCTGCCCCACGGCGCCCCCTCGGTGGCCGCGTTCCTCGGCGTACTGAAGGCCGGGCGGGTCGTGGTCGGGTTGAGCCCTGCCGAACCAGCCGGTCGGCTCGGCGCGCAACGCGAGCTGACCGGCCCGGCGGCCGTGATCACCACGGCGGACGGTCGCGACCTGGCGATCGCGGCCGGGTTCGAGCCGGATCAGATCCGGCTGGACGGCGCTTCGGCGACCGCTCCGGCCGCACCACCCGGGGATCCGGGCCGGCTGGCCGCGCTGATCACCACCTCCGGCTCGACCGGGCTCCCCAAGGCGGTGATGCACAGCCATCGGACGATGTTGCACAACGTCCTGCGCTACACGAACGGGTTGGGCATCCGGCCGAGCGACCGGCTGGCTTGGCATGCGCCGTTGTCGGGTGGCCAAGGCATCGTCACGATGCTGGCGGCGGTGCTGAACGGAGCGACGCTCTGCGCGTTCCCGATGGCGGATCGCGGCGCGGCCGGCTTCTCGGCCTGGCTACGCACCGAAGAGATCACCGTGCTCGACACGCTGCCGTCGGTGCTTCGGCATCTCGCCGCGACCCTGTCCGCCCGGGACGTCGCCACGATCCGGCTGGTCCGGATCGCGTCGGAGCCGGCTTTTCGCACCGACCACGACCGCTTCCGCGCCGTCTTCGCACCCGGCTGTCGGCTCGCGCACGTCCTCGCCTCGGCCGAGACCGGAATCATCGCCCAACGCGTCAGCACCGCCGATCAGCCGCCGGCCACCGAACGACTCTCGGTCGGGCAGCCGGCCGAGGGCATCGAGATCGACATCGTCGACTCCGACCGCGACCCGGTCGGCCCGGGCGAGACCGGCGAGCTCGTCGTCAGCAGCGACTACCTGGCAGCGGGCTACTGGCGGTCGGCCGATGCCGACGCGCGATTCACGACGGTGGACGGGCGCCGCTCGTTCAGCACCGGCGACCTGGCCACCTGGTCGGCCGACGGGCTGGTCATGCAGGGTCGCCGCGACCTGCAGGTGAAGGTCCGCGGACACCGGGTGCAGGTCGACGAAGTCGAGGCCGCGCTGATGCGACTGCCCGGTGTCGCGGCCGCCGCGGTCGCGCCGGTAGTCAGCCCGGCCGGCGACCCGCAACTGGTCGCGCACCTGGTGGCGACCCCCGACGCGCGGCTCGACCTGCGGGCAGTCCGCACCGAGCTGGCCGCCACCCTGCCCGGGTACGCCGTACCGGTCGCGTTCAACCCGATCGGCGCGCTGCCGCTGACCACCACCGGCAAGGTCGACCGCCAGTCGCTCGCGCAGGTTCAGCCGCCGGCCGGGTCGCCGGCGCGGATGCCGGACACCGGAGACCACACCGCGGACCGGGTCGCGCAGATCTGGGCGCAAGCCTTCGACGTCGAGCCGCGCGAGCTCGACCGGTCGACCGGCTTCCTTCAGCTCGGTGGTGACTCCTTGCTGGCTGCGGTGGTCGGGGCGCTGGTCTTCGACGAGTTCGGCGTCGGCCTCGACATGGCCTACTTCCGCACCGATCCGTCCGTCGCGACGATGGCCGCCCACCTCGAAGGCGCCGACGCATCCGGCGGCTCGGTCGACGCCGCCGATCTGCCGCCGGTGCGCATCGCCGACGAATCCGCGCGGGCCGAGCTGTCGTTCACCCAGCAAGCGATGTGGCCGTCCACCGCACGACCCGACACCGCGACGAGAACCAACGTGGCGGTCCCGTTCCTGATCGAAGGGCCGGTGGACGCCGGAGTTCTCCGCCGCAGCATCGCGACCGTCGTGCTGCGCCACGACATCCTTCGGACCAACTTCGTCGTGCACGACGGTCAGCCACGAGCGCTCGTGCACCCGGCGATCGAGATCGAGCTGCCGTTCGACGACCTGCGCGACGAGCCGGATCCAGCCGCCGCCGCGGACGGCATCCTCGTAGGAGACACGGCACTCGCGTTCGACCTCGCGACCGAGCCCTTGATCCGGTTCCGGCTCCTTCAGATCGGCGACGACGAGTTCCGCCTGCACCGGGTGAACCACCACCTGATCGCCGACACCTGGTCGTGGCGGGTGTTCCTCGAACAGCTCGCCGATGCGTACGACGCGGAGCTCGGCCAGGCCCCGGGCCGAGAGTCACCCCCGCCGGCCCTGCAGTTCGCCGACTACGCCGCCTGGGAGCGAGACACCTTCGCGACCGATTCAGTGCACGTCGCAAACGAGGTCGACTGGTGGGCGGATCGGCTGGCCGGCTGGTCGGCGAACCACGTGACGCTGCCATTCGGCCCGCCGGCCGATGCCGACGGGGCAGGCGGCCATGACGGCGTCCTCCACTGGGGCCTTTCGCCGGCGTCGGCGCAACGCCTCGACGCACTCGCGGGTCAGACCCGCGCGACGTTCTTCGTGAGCCGGCTTGCGGTCTTCGGTGCGCTGCTCGGGTTGGCGACCGGGGCGACGGAGCTGCCGATCAGCACGAACGTGACGACCCGGCGGCGGACTGAGCTGCAATCGATGATCGGCCCGCTAATGAACCGCGTGATCCTCCCGCTCGAGTTCACCCCCGCCCTGACCTTCCGCGAGTGGCTCGCGGTCGTCCGCACCACGGCCACCGAGGCGAGTGAGCACGCCGCGGTGCCACGCCAGCGGCTGCGGATCGAGCTCAAGAAGCGCGGCGTGGTCCTGCCCGACGTCGGCACCCTGTTCCAGGTCCGCTACCCGCTTCCGGTGCTCGAGTTCGGAGGGGTGCGAGCGCGGGCGCTTGCCCGCAGGTGCGTCAACCCGGCCGGCTTCGAGCTCGGCGCCACCCGACGCGACGAAAGCTCCCAATGCTGGGCGGCGTTCGACGCCCGGCGCTACGACCCGCCAGCTGTGAAGTCGTTCCTAGGCGATCTCGAGTCGCTTGCCGACCTGGCCGGGCGAGCCCCCGACCGCGCGCTCGCCGAGATCTGGCCGGGGCCCGACCTCAAGCCTGCGACCCGCCGCCGTTGATCGCGATCGTCTGACCGGAGATGTTTCCGCTCAGCTCGCAGCTCAGGAACAACAGCACCGACGCGACGTCCCTGGTCGAGTTGACCCGCCCGGTCGCCGTTGCCTTCGCCGCGACGACCATCCGGGCTCGCCCGGCTTCGACATCGCCCTCATAGAGCGGGTAGTACGTCGCCATCGTGGTCAGAGCCACTGCGTTGACCCGGATCCCGAGCGGGCCGAGCTCGACCGCGGCCGACCGGACCAGCGACACCAAGGCGGCCTTGGCCGCGGAGTAGGGCCCGGACCCGGGCACGCTGCCGAACGCGAGCGACGAGCTGACGAATGCCATCGTGCCGCCGCCGGCCCGGGCGATCGCGGCGCCGCCGATCTGCACCGCCAGGGCGGCCGGTCGAAGGCAGAAGTCGAACGCCTTCTGCCAGTCGTCGTCCGTTGCCTCGAGCAGCGTCGTCTCGGGATTCAGGCCGATGAGGTCGACGAGACCGTCGATGCCACCGAGCTCGTCCTCGGCTCTGGCCAGCGCCGCCTCGAGCTCCGATCGCACGGACACATCGGCCCCGATCCCCAACCCGGACACCTCGGCGGCCACCTGTTCGGCCCGATCGGGGAAGCGATCAATGCACACCACCCGCGCACCGTTCGCACGAACCGCGTGCGCGACCTGCCGGCCCAGCCCGGGCCCGCTTCCCATCACGACGAACCGCCGGCCGTCGAGTCGCACCATCCGCGAGTAGTCAGGCACGTCGAGCGGATCGAAGTACGGCGTCGGCTCAGGCATCGGCCAACCTTCTCTGCCCCTCGCGAGCGTAGCGGGGCAGATCCCGCCCTGGTAGCGTCCGCGACGTGCGGCGACGATCGGTCGGCAGCAGCGGGCTACAGGTTTCGGCCGTGGGTCTCGGCACCGTCAAATTCGGCGGCGGTATCGACCTCGACCAGGCCCGCGCAGTGATCGACGCCGCCCTCGCCAGCGGGATCACCGTCATCGACACCGCCGACGGCTACGGGCAGGGGCAGTCCGAGGAGATCATCGGCCGGGTGCTGCAGGGTCGGCGGGACGACGCCGTGATCTCGACCAAGTTCGGCGCCAACATGGGCAAGCAGTACGGCGACGACTTCGGTGCGCGCGCGTCCAGGCGCTACATCGTCCGCGCGGTCGAGGGGTCGTTGCGGCGGCTGCGCACCGACTACATCGATCTCTACCAGCTGCACATGCCCGACCACATCACGCCGCTCGAGGAGACCCTTGAGACCCTCGACCGCCTGATCGACGCCGGCAAGGTCCGCTACGCCGGCTCCTCGCATCTCGCGGCCTGGCAGGTCAGCGAGGCCGAGTGGACCGCGCGCGACCGAGGGCTGAGCCGGTTCATCAGCGTGCAGGATCACTACTCGCTGCTCCACCGTGATGCCGAGGAGGATCTGCTGCCGGTCTGCCGCGCGCACGACATCGGCTTCCTGGCCTTCTTCCCGCTCGCCACCGGTCTGCTGACCGGCCGCTGGGCGCGCGGCGAGACACTCGCCGAAGGCAGCCGGATGTGGCAGTGCCGCTCGCTCGGGTTGGCGTCGGACGACAACGCGGAGGTCATCGACGGCCTGCGCAAGTTCGCCGCCGAGCGTGATGTGACGCTCGTCGATCTGGCGATCGGCTGGCTCGCGGCCCAGCGCGGGGTCGCCTGTGTCATCGCGGGAGCCTCGACGCCCGAGCAGGTGGAAGCCAATGCGGCCGCAGCCGAGTTCGTGCCGACGACCGAGGACCTCGAAGAGATCGGCCGGATCACGACTGCGCTCAACCCGGCCGGGGCACGTCGCCCCGGGACGCCGGCCGGGGCCGGCGCAACGACCTGGCCCCGCGACGTCTGGCGTCAAGCAGCGGTCGGGCTGTTGGACGGGCTGCCGATGGACGAGGTGATCGAGCGCGCCACCACCGCGGGCATCAGCGCCGAGGAGGCGACCTCGCTGTGCCAGCAACTGCTCGCGGACCCCGGGTTCGAAGCCGGGCTGACGATGGCCGAACGCCTGCACAAGCTGGAGTCCGTCCTCACCATGCGCCAGCAGATGCGGGATCTGACCGATTACGGCAGCACGATCGAGCGACGATCCGAGGTCAGCGAGGACGAGTTCCTCGAGATCTACTACGCCGGCAACCTCCCGCTCATCCTGACCGACGTGTGTGCCGACTGGCCGGCTCGGTCGCTGTGGACGCCGGACTACCTGCTCGAGAAGATCGGCGACGCCGACGTCGAGGTGACCAGCGGGCGGGACGCCGACCCGCGGTACGAGGTCAATGCCAACGAGCACAAGTCGACGATGAGTTTCGCCGACTACGTGCGCGCGATCAGCACCCAGGACGGCAACGACCTCTACATCGTGGCCAACAACCACCTCTTGGAGTCGCCCGCGGCTGCGGCACTGTGGGACGACTTCGCCGTCGACCCGCGCTACTTGGAGCAGGAGGCCGCCAAGGAATCCACATTTCTGTGGTTCGGTCCGGCCGGGACCGTGACGCCGTTGCACCACGACGTCGCGAACGTGCTGTTCACCCAAGTGGTCGGCGAGAAACGGATCACCTTGATCTCGCCGCTGGAGACACACAGCCTGTACAACGACATCGCGGTCTATAGCCAAGTGGACCCGCAGGCTCCTGACCTGCAGCGGTTCCCTCGGTTCGCCGACACGCGCCAGTTCGAGGTCACCGTCTCACCGGGTGAGGCGTTGTTCATCCCCGTCGGCTGGTGGCATCAGGTCGAGTCGCTGTCGCTGGCCGCCAGCATCTCCTTCACCAACTTCCGGTTCCCCAACGTCATCGACTGGTACCACCCGCAAGGTGCCTACTGATCGACGCAACGGCCGAGCAGCCGGATGAACGGCGGTAGGTAAGCCGCAAGGTGTTCGGGACTGTCCGGCGGCGCGGCGGGGTCGGCCAGGCCGGGCTCCGACACCTGCTCGATGACGAAGCCGGCCGCACACAGCTCACCGAACACCTCGCCGATCGAGTGCGCGAAGTGCCAGCACGTCACCGGCTCGCCATCAACCGGCTGGTCCGACTGCCAGTGGATCGGCGTACCGGAGCCGACCTGATGCGCGACCCGGTAGGCCGACCCGTCCCATCGGGCCTCCTCGTCGAGCTGGATCTGGCCGGCACTCCAGTGCTCCGCCCAATACCGCGACCCAGGTCGCGTCACGGCGGCGATCGCGGCGTACAGCGGCGCGAGTTCCGGGAGGTAGCAGGTCGAGATCGGTTGGTAGACGAGGTCGAACGAGCGCCCGGCGAGCGCGCGCAGGTCGGCCATGTCCGTCTCGACGCACTCCACCGTCAACCCGAACCGAGCCGCTGCCTCCCGATCCAGCTGGAGCTGCCGGCTCGAGATGTCGACCACCGTGACGGCCGGACCGAGCGAGGCGATCAGCGGCGCCTGCCATCCGCCGCCGCCGGCGAGGCACAAGGCCGTACCAATGCTCGGCCACGGGATCCAGCCGTCCGGATCGAGGATGTCGGCCGCGGCCGCCAAGGCTTCCTGGTCGAGCGGCGGTTGGGTCGCCTCGGCGATGGAGTCCCAGGCCCGGCGAGCGACGCCGGCGTACCCGGTCGCGTCCTCTCGATCTGTCGGCATGACTACCGGCCGACGGCCGTGGCGGCGAACTGCTCGATGATCACACTGACGGGCTCTGGACCCGGCAGTGCTTCGACTTCCGCGCGAATCGCCGCGGCGGCCGTCGCGAAGCTCGGGTCGTCCAACACCGTGCGGACCGCCGAACGGATCTTCGACGCGGTCAGGCCCTCGCGCTCCAGCCGGAGCCCGGCGCCGAGCGCCTGGCATCGTTCGGCGTTGAAGTATTGATCAGCGCCGAGCGGCACGCAGACCACCGGCACGCCGAGTGCCAACGCACCCATCACGGTGTTGAAGCCGCCGTGACAGAGCAACACCCGGCAGTGCGGCAAGAGCGCCGAGTGCGGCGCGTACTCGACCACCTGCACGTTCGCCGGCAACCTGGCCGGCGGTGCAACACCGGCACCCGTCGTACAGATCACCTGCAGGTCCGGCTGATCGAGGGCGGCGAGGAACAGTTTCAGCAGCTTGGGCTCGTCGTTATAGACGGTGCCGAGACTCACCAGGACGATTGACCGCTGGTCGGTCGGATCAACCAGGTCGGGCGACGCACCGTCGTCGCCGTCCCAGGACCGGTAGGAGATCGGGAGCAGGCCACGCGGCGGCCCGCCGGCAAACTCCTCGAACGACGGCGGGACGGTGTCGAGGTACAGGCCCCGGTGCAGGAAGCTCAGCGCCGGGTCGGGCGGCAGCCGGTACTCGCGGCGGAGGGTCTGCAATGCCTGAGCGGCGAGGTAGCTCCACGAGTTGACCGGGATGAAATGGCTGACGCCGAGCGAGATGCTCGGTACGCCGCTGACCTCGGCGGCGACGGCGGCGGCGAGGTCGGTCGGCTCTCGGATCATCAACTGCGGCCGGTACCAGTTCATCAGCACCTCGAGCAGATCGTTGATCTTCACCCGCAACGTCTCGACGCCGTAGTCCGAGTCGCCGGCCGGAAAGCGCGCCAGCGCTTCGTTCGGGTGCAGACCGGCGGGCAGCCAGGTGAAGCCGGCCTGATCGGCGGCCGGGATCAACTCCGGCCCGCTCGCGACCGCGACCTCGTTGCCGCGTGCGTAGAGCTCCCGGCCGAGCCGGACGAAGGGATGGAGATGACCGAGGTATGGCCGGGTCGAGTAGACGAACCGCACGTCGCCTCCTCGCTTGGTGCACCAACCTGCCGGGACCGCAGTATCCCGTGTGGGGCGAATCGCCCGGCCGCTACAGTCCCGGAGTGAGTATGGGCGGGGCGCGCATCGAGACCACCGAGCGGTCGGTCTGGCGATCCGCCGTTGTGGTCTCAACGCCGCGAACCGGAAGCAAGCTGCTGTCCGAGCTACTCACCGCCACCGGCGTGGTCGGCCATCCCTCGGAGTGCTTCAATCCCGCGGTGCTCGAGAGCTTCAGTCGGCACGACGGAGGCCGGACGTCCTACGCGACCTACATCGACCACTACCTCAGCGAAGCAACCTCGGCGAACGGCGTGCGCGGCGTGGCGCTCAAGTGGAACGGCTGGCGCTGGCTACGTGCGATGGAACGCGCGCGTTCCGATGACCTCTCGGCGTCGGATGCCGACGTGATCGCCCGGCTGTTCCCGCACGCACGGTGGGCCCACCTCCAGCGCCTGGACACCGCCCGACAGGCCATCTCGTGGTATCGCGCGTTCGCCTCCGGGATTTGGCGCCGTGACGGGGAACACCCGGGTCGGCCGGAACTGAGAGACAGCTACATCCCGAACTATCGCAACATCCGTTGGCTCGAGGAGATCGCGATCGACCACAACCGCCGCTGGGACACCTACTTCGCCGAGCAGGGCATCACCGCGCTACCACTGGCGTATGAGGAACTGGCCGAGGACCCGGCTCCGGTGCTGCGGCGGTTGCTGGCATTCCTCGACATCGAAGCGCCAGCCGACCTCGCGGCCGTGCAGTCCGGGTTGCTTCGTCAGGCCGATGAGCTCAGCGAACGCTGGCTCGAGACCTACCTGGAACGGCGCGCGGACCTGCCACCCAGCCCGTGGGCCGGCGAATAGGACGCTGCGGCCAGGTCGAATTCGCGGTCGAAATTGAGCTATTTCGCGCTTCAGCGCGGTTTTCCGCCGACCGACATTCAACGCAACGGATCGGGAATCCCAGTCGGCCGCATCCGGAGGTTCCCAAATGCTCGGCGACGTATCCAGACGACGCGGCGATCAAGTCCGACCTCGTCGCGGCCGCGACCTCTGAAGAGACCTACCTGACCGACGTCAACCCCTACACCGACAGCACGACGAACCTCGCCACTTCTGAGACCGTCAAGTTCTCGGCGGCCGGCGACTACACCAACAACACGCCGGCGCTGACCATCGTGTCCAACACCGACCAGGGCTACTGCATCACCGGTGTTGCGGCTTCGGGCAACAAGTGGTTCTCCGACAGAGGCAACGGTGGCGTTCAGCCGCTGGCGACCACGTACACATGTTCGGTCTCGGGCGCATCCTGACCGACGCCAGACCCAGGCGGTGTTCGGGGGCCCGCAGGAGATCCTGCGGGCCCCCGAGCGTTTCTGTGCGAACTATCCGGATCGACCGCCGGAACCGCGCCCGGCCGGGCACGGGTTGGTGTGGAGAGTGCGCCGGAAGACGTTGTAGCGCGTTGTGATGGTCCCGAGCGGGTCAGACGGGTAAGCGACCGCCCGTAGTGGCCCGTACTCGGCCTTTGCGCTTCCACCGAACTCCTGCGTCGTACCGGGAATGTACGGTCCACCCTCCTGCCACTCGCAGCCCCGGAAGGTCTGGCGGGTTGTGTAGAAGGGGTAGAACACCGAGTTCGGCGGCGGGTTCACACAACCCGTCCCTGGGCTCGGATCACTCGGGTTGGTGATGTGCCGCTGACACGGGACCTGCACGTTGAACGACGTGTCGTCGGACTCGTCCCGAGAAATGTCCGACTCGAAGGCCATCTTGGTGAAGTTGTGGCCGTTCGTGGTCGGACTAGTGAACAGGAACGACTGCGGGTTCAGCAGTCGGTCGGCGATCGGGTTGCTGATCGACCCGGGCCAGGTGAAGTTGTACGACACCCCATCGAAGTCGCCGTCGATATCGAGGCAACCTCCGATCTTCACCTTCAACGATGCCGAGGCGGGCAGACAGAAGTCGTCGTCACCCTGGGGATCCGGTCCCGCGGTCTCGCCGTCGTTCGTGTCGGGTCCGAGCGGCTCGAGGCAGGTGCTGTCCGGGTCGGTGCCGACCTTCGCGCAGTACTCGAAGTGCCCGATCTCGTCAGAGAACGCGATGTTGTAGGTGTGCGCAGCAGAGACGTTCCGGGTGGCCGGAGTCGACGTGCTGAACTCGGGGTGGAAGTCGTACGGCTGGACCTGGCAGGTCGACGCGTTCGGGTCGAACACGACGTTGCCGAAGCCGTTCGCTGCGCTTGCGGTCATCGACCCGGTGGTGTGCGTCGTGTGGTCGTCGATCGCGACCTTCAGGCCGTTTGCGGTGTCGAACATCTGGACCGTCAGGTTGTCTCCCTGGTTCATCAGGAAGTCGTGCTTCAGGTCGGGAGTGAAGTGCTCAGGGTGCTGGGGGTTCGCCGGCGAGGTCGCGACGCCGTTCTTGGTGAGGAAGGCGAAGTTGACCGGCTCCGGTCCGACCGTGTTGAGGCAGTCGGTGTTGTCGAACTGACCCGTGTTGAGGTTCTCGGAGAAGGTGTCGATGTTCAGCGCGGCACACCACTGGTTGGCGGTGCAGCCGGTGCCGGCCGGCCACGGGGCCCAGCCCGGCGGGTAGAACTGCATCTCCTCGTAGGCCTGGCCCGGGCCGAGGCCGAAGTACCGAGGGCTCGCCGGGTTCTGGCTGTTGTAGATGTTGGAGTCGCTGTCGGGCTTGCACGGAACCGTCGCGTGCCCGTCGAGGGCGGCTCCATCGGGGTTCGGCGATCCCTGGTCGTCGCACATGACCATGCCCAGCCAGAAGGTCGGGTGGATCTGGAAGTTGTCCGTGCCGCCGCTGCCGTTCTGCTGCGGTGTGGTCGGCGGGTCCTTGGGAAGCTTCAGCTGGTAAGTGACGTTGTTTCCCGAACCCGGTTGGTTCGAGTAGAACAACGTGGCCGGCTCGTCATGTCCGATGTAGCCCTGGATGTTCGCGCCGGCCTGCTTCGCCTGGTCGTAGCCGGCGTACTCGTCCCAGTCCAGCGCGGGCTCGCTGCACTCGATGCCATTCGTGCCGCAGAAGTGCTGCGGCCCGGCGGTCGAAACCGTCCGATTGGCAGGCGTCACCCCTTTCGAGAATGCAGAGGGGGCGAAGGCGAGGGTGCCAGACGCGATCAGCGCTAGCGGCACCACCACGACCACCGCGGACAGGCCTGCTCCTACGGCACGTCTCATGGGATCTCCTCGACGTTGAGGGCGGATGCGGCGGTTATATGCCCTCATCGGTTCCGGCGCAATCCCTCGTCCGATTCCGATCGCTGCCCCGCGGCCCTACGGTTCGGGATACGGTGCGCGGACAGCGATCGGGAGGCGGAGCGGTGATCACCAACGTCGTCGTGACCTACCAGATCAAGCCGGAATCCCTCGACGAGCACGTCCGGTTGATCGAGGGGGTCTTCGACCAGCTGCGCGGCGATGCGCCCAGCAACGTCGAGTACAAGGTGATGATGCTCGAGGACGGCGTGTCGTTCGTGCACGTCTCGACCGCCGACACCCCAGACGGCGCGAACCCGCTCCCGGCCCTCGAGGCGTTCCAGGCGTTCGGCAAGGACATCGACGCGCGGATCGCCACCCCACCGAACGTCACCAACGCGACGATCGTCGGGTCCTATATTCCGGCCGGCGGGCTCGGCACCTGAGCGACCCGTAACCCCCGGAGGAGTGTCGTGAGCGACCCGCGGATCCTCGCCTACCGCCCGGCCGACGGCGAGTACGCCTGGACGTTCGGTGGTGCACCGCCGGTGGCTCGGGTCGCGCCGGGCACCATCCTCGAAGTCTTCACCGAGGACTGCTTCGCCGGCCGGGTGCGGACCGAGACCGACCTGGTCTCGGAGGTCTGCGAGTTCCCGTTCGTCAACCCGCAGACCGGGCCGTTCTACGTCGAGGGTGCCGAGCCCGGAGACACCCTGGCGGTCCACTTCATCGACATCCGCCCGGCCCGCGACTGGGCCGCCTCGACGACCGTTCCGCTGTTCGGCGCGCTGACCAGCACGCACCTGACCGCCACCCTGCAACCTGCGCTGCCCGAGATCGTGTGGATCTGGCAGCT
>CAYNDD010000058.1:0-2163 GCA_964395425.1 uncultured Frankiaceae bacterium | reverse complement strand
GAGGGCGAGACCTGCGGGGTGGCCGCGGAGTGCGCGATGGACACCGTGCTCGCCGTCGACCTGATCAAAGGCCGACCGTGCCCGACCCCGAGGATCGAGAATGACACCCACCTGATGAGCCTCGGGTCGGCGCGCCCGCTCGAGGACGCGTTCCGGATCGCGCAGGCCGACCTGGTGTCCTGGGCGTGCAGCGACTTCGGCCTGCACCAGATGGACGCCTACCAGCTGCTATCGCAGGTGGTGGAGTCGCCGCTGGCCAACGTCGTCGACACCAACTACACCTCCGTCGCCAAGGTCCGCAAGGCCTACCTGCCCGCCGCGGCCGTCTACGACGACGCGCACCGCAGGATGCGCGAGCTGGCCGCGGCGTACCGAGCGGGTCGCTAGCGCCGGTCAGGAAGGTTGAAGCCGAGCCGCGAGACCGGCGCGCACCGACGGCCACTCGTCGGCGACGATCGAGTAGTACGCGGTGTCCCGCAGCCCGCCGTCGCTGGCCGGGGAGTGCACGCGTCTCACCCCTTCGAACAGCGCGCCAAGCCGCTCGATCGCGGCCCGTGAGCGCCGATTGCGCGCATCCGTCTTCAGGGTCATCCGACGGACGTTCCACACGTCGAAGGCGTGGCCGAGCATCAGCAGCTTGCACTCGGTGTTGACCGCGGTGCGCTGCGCCGATGCGCTGTACCACGTGCTGCCGATCTCGGCGACCGTCGGCGGGTTGTCGTCGGTCGGCACCTGACCGCCCGCGCCGGACGGCCCGACCGGGAGCCAGGCGAAGAGCTCGAGGTCGAGGAACCGGGTCGACCCGACGATCGCCGAGTCGGCCCGGCGGCGAACTGCGAACGGCACCGAATGGCCGTCCGACTGCGCGTACAGCGCCGCCTCGACGAAGCCCCGGCAGGCATCAGCGCCGTCGGGCACCCAGGTGAAGCCGTAGCTCGCGCGGTCCTCGGCCGCCGCCGCGGCCAGTCCGTCGACATGGGTCAGGCCCAGCGGCTCCAAGGCGACGACGGATCCTTCGAGGGCGATCGGGCTGAGCACCGGTCCATGATGGGGTGGGCGGATGAGCAACGTCGACCGAATTCCCGACTACACCGTGGCCGGCGGCAGTTCCGCGGTCGCGGCCGATCCGGTCCGCGAGCTCTTCGCCGGCCGCTCGGTCGCGCTCGGTGAAAGCACCGTCGTACGCCGCGTGCTCCCGAACCTCGGGCGGCGCCTGGTCGGGGCGTGGTGCTTCATCGACCACTATGGCCCGGACGACATTGCCAACCAGCCCGGCATGACCGTCCCACCGCACCCGCACATCGGCCTGCAGACCGCCAGCTGGCTGCTCGAGGGCGAGGTCCACCACCGCGACAGCCTCGGCAGCGACCAGGTGATCCGACCCGGCGAGCTCGGGCTGATGACCGCAGGTCGGGGAATCGCCCACGCCGAGCACTCACCGGTGCCGCATCCCGCGTCGTTGCACGGCGTCCAGCTGTGGATCGCATTGCCGGACGGCGCCCGGCACACCGACCCGGCCTGGGAGTTCCACGCGAGCGTGCCGGTCGTGGCGCAGGACGGCATGACCGCGACCGTCATCCTCGGCGAGTTCGCCGGTGCAGCTGCCCCGGCCCGGGCGACGTACTCGCCGATCGTTGGAGCTGACATCACCGTGAGCGGCGGCGCCAGTCCGCTGCTGCCGCTGGAGGCCGACTTCGAGTACGCCGCGATAGCCACCTCCGGGACCGTGACCGTCGACGGGGTCGAGATCTCCCCGGGCACAATGCTCTACCTCGGCTGCGGCCGCCGCGATCTCCGGCTGTCGAGCGATGCGGACGCCCGGCTGCTGCTGCTCGGCGGCGAGCCGTTCGCCGAACAGATCGTCATGTGGTGGAACTTCGTGGCGCGCACCGGAGCGGAGATCGCCGCCGCCCGCGAGGAGTGGATGGCCGGAACCGACTTCGGGGTGGTCGACGATGCCGACCCGCCACTGCCCGCTCCCGAGCTGCCGCCCGGGACGCTCAAGCCCGGAGGCAGCGTCCGCCGCCGACCGGGTACGCGGCCCTAGGGCGGGCCGAAGGTGAGGCAGACGCCGAGCGACGTCGCCAGGAGGAACACCCCGATCAGGGCGGTGGCCACCATCCGCATCAGCGCAGAGCGCCGGCCCGCCATCGTCGGCGGCAT
>CAYNDD010000057.1:0-15259 GCA_964395425.1 uncultured Frankiaceae bacterium | reverse complement strand
GCCCGGATCGGTCGCCGCGGTGGCCGCGAAGATCCTGCCGAGCGTGGTCTCGATCGACGTCAAGACCAGCGGCGGCGGCGACACCGGCTCGGGCATCGTCCTGAGCAGGTCGGGCTACATCATGACCAACAACCACGTCATCGCGGCCGTCCACACCAACTCGGGCGTGCTGACCGTGGTGCTCCCCGACAAGACCACCGTGTCCGCCAAGGTGGTCGGACACCCGGATCCGGTCGACGACATCGCGGTGGTCAAGATCGCCGCATCCAGCTCCCTGCGGCCGGCGCTGCTCGGTGACTCCGACCAGATCGTGGTCGGCGATCCGGTCCTCGCGGTCGGCTCGCCGCTGGGTCTGGCCGGCACGGTCACCAGCGGGATCGTGAGTGCGGTGAACCGCCCGGTCGAGGCCGGGGGCGAGCAAGGGTTGCCTGAGGACGTCATCGACGCGATCCAGACCGACGCGGCGATCAACCCGGGCAACTCCGGCGGCCCGCTCGTCGACGCCACCGGCGCTGTGATCGGGATCAACTCTGCGATCGCCTCGGTGTCCACCGATCAGATCAGCGGCCAGCAGTCCGGCAGCATCGGGCTCGGCTTCGCGATCCCGATCAACGAGGCCAAGCGGATCGCCGGCCAGATCATCACGCAGGGCTACTCCACGCACGCGATCATCGGCGTCAACCTCGATCCGGCGTACTCGGGGTCCGGGGCCCGGATCAGCCCGCCGGCGACCGGCGGATCAGCGGTGCAGGCGCATGGACCGGCGGCGAACGCGGGCATGAAGTCCGGCGACGTGATCGTGGCCGTCGACGGCGAGAAGGTCACGACCGCCGACGAACTGATCGTCGCGATCCGGCGGCACGTCCCTGGCCAGCGGCTGACCGTCACCTACCACCGTGGCTCGCAGACCCGGACCGTCACGCTCGTTCTCGGCTCGGCCCGCAGCGAGTAGGCACCGCGTCGTACGCTTGATGGATGTTCGGCAACCTGGGCTGGGAGGAGATCCTGGTCCTGGCCGTGCTCGGCCTGATCATCTTCGGGCCCGACCGGCTGCCGAAAGCCGCGGCCGACGCCGCGCGGCTGATGCGGCAGCTCCGGGCGATGGCGCGGGGCGCGGCGAACGACCTGCGCGCGGAGCTGGGCCCCGAGATGGCCGACCTCGATCTGCGCTCGTTGCATCCGCGCCGGTTCGTCGAGGACGCGCTGTTCGGCGACGACGAGCCCAAGGCCGCCGCGGCCGCCGAGCGCCAGGTGCAGCCGGTGCTGGCGGTCAACGAAGCCCCGCCGTTCGACTCCGACGCGACCTGACCCCGCCGACCGGCGGGTGCGAGTTTCGCTAGACCGGCGAGAGTGACAGCGAGCGACCGGCCAGGCCTCGGGTCTTCGCTTTCAATTTTGCCGCGATCGCTCGCAGCGCGATCGCGGCGTCGGCATCCGGATCCGCGACCACGATCGGCAGACCGGTGTCACCGCCCTCGCGGACCCGCGGGTCGATCGGCACCGAGCCCAGCAGCGGCACCTCGGTGCCGAGGATCCGGCTGAGACTCTCCGCCACCGCGATGCCGCCACCCGCGCCGAAGACATCGATCATCTCGCCACAGTGCGGGCACGGCAGCCCGGCCATGTTTTCGATCACGCCGGCCAGCCGTTGCTTGGTCATCGCGGCGATCGAGCCGGCCCGCTCGGCCACCTCGCGGGCGGCCAGCTGCGGCGTCGTGATGACGATCAGCTCGGCGGTCGGCAGCAGCTGTGCGGTCGAGATCGCGATGTCACCGGTGCCCGGTGGCAGGTCGAGCAGAAGGATGTCGAGGTCGCCCCAGTAGACGTCCGCGAGCAGCTGCTCGAGCGCCTTGTGCAGCATCGGCCCGCGAAAAGCCAACGCCCGGTTGTCCTCGATGAACATCCCGGCCGACACGACCTTCACGCCGAATGCCTCTGGCGGCACGATCATCCCGTCGACGACCGACGGCGGTGTCGTGATGCCGAGCATCCGTGGCATCGAGTGCCCGTAGATGTCGGCGTCGACCACGCCGACGGTCAGGCCTTCCTGGGCCAGCGCGACCGCCAGGTTGACCGTGGTGGACGACTTGCCGACACCACCCTTGCCGCTGGCGATCGCATACATCCGGGTCAGCGATCCGGGTTGGGCGAAGGAGATCTGCCGCGCCGGCCGCCCGCCCTGCAACGTCGTACGCAGGGCGGCCTTCTGCTCGTCGCTCATGACATCGAGGACGACCCGCACTCCGGTGACTCCGTCGAGCGCGCCGACTGCCGCGGTCACATCGTTCGTGATCCGGTCCTTGAGCGGGCACCCGGCGGTGGTGAGCAGGACCCTGACCTCGACCACGCCGTCGTCGGAGACCGTGACGCCCTCGACCATGCCCAGATCAGTGATCGGCCGATGGATCTCGGGGTCCTTCACCGTCGCGAGCGCGGCAGTGACGGCCTCGACGGTGGGCGGGGTGGCGGTAGTCATCGTGAGTCAAGGGTATGTCGCGTGGCTCCCGGCTCGATCCGACGTCGTGCGATCGGCGGTCATTGCTCGCTGGCGGCCGATTCCTGGCTATCGGGGGCGAGCTCGTCGATGAAGCGTTGCAGCTCGCTGCGCAGGAAGTCGCGGGTGGCGACTTCGCCGAGCGAGACCCGCACCGAGGCAATCTCCCTGGCGAGGTACTCGGTGTCCGCGACGGTGCGTTCGTTGAGGGCGCGGTCCTGCTCGTACTGCACGCGGTCGCGGTCGGCCTGCCGGTTCTGGGCGAGCAGGATCAGCGGTGCGGCGTACGACGCCTGCAGCGAGAGCAGCAGGGTCAGCAGGGTGAACTTGTTGCTGAACTCGTCGAATCGCACGCCGCTCGGCGCCACGATGTTGTACAGGATCCAGAGGACGATGAACAGCGTCATGTAGCCGATGAAGCGCCAAGTGCCGAGGAAGCGCGCGACCCGCTCCGAGATCCGGCCCATCGACTCGGGGTCGTAGCGGGGCAGACCGATGGTCCGCCGGGCGTTCTGCGGCTGGTCGAGGCGCGGCCGCCGGCTCTCGCTGCGAGTCTCGCTACGCGCCATCGGTGGCTCCGACCTCGCCGGTCGGGCGCTCGCGCCAGTCCGGCGGAAGCAGGTGGTCCAGGACATCGTCGACCGTGACCGCGCCGAGCAGATGGTCGGCGTCGTCGACGACCGGGATCGCGACCAGGTTGTAGGTGGCGAGGTGCGCGGTGACCTCGGGCAGCGGGCAGTCCGGACTCAGCGGGTCGATCTGGGTGTCGACGACCCCGGAGACGAGTGACGAGGGCGGCTCGCGCAGCAGCCGCTGGATGTGCACGATGCCGACGTACTTGCCGGTGGGGGTCTCGGTCGGCGGCCGGCAGACGTAGATCTGTGCGGCCAGCGCCGGCGAGATCTCCGGGTCGCGCACCCGGGCCAGGGCTTCGGCCACGGTGGCATCGGGGGAGAGGATCACCGGCTCGCTGGTCATCATGCCGCCGGCGGTGTTCTCGGAGTAGGTGAGCAGGCGGCGGACCGGCCCGGCCTCGCCCGGCTCCATCAACGCCAGCAGCCGTTCGGCCTCCTCCGGCGGCAGCTCGCCGAGCAGGTCGGCGGCATCGTCGGGCGCCATCGCCTCGAGCACGTCGGCCGCGCGCTCGCCGGCGAGGGTGGCGAGGATCTCGACCTGGTCGTCCTCGGGCAGCTCTTCCAGGACGTCGGCAAGTCGCTCGTCGTCGAGCGCCGCGACCACCTCAGCGCGCCGCTTCTCGGACAGCTCGTGCAGCACGTGGGCGAGGTCGGGCGCACGGAGCTGGTCGAATGCGGCCAGCAGGTTGGCGGCACCCTGGTCGGCCTCGGCGTGCGCGAAGCCGCTCACCGCGTCCCAGTGCACGACGTTCAACTGGCCGCGACGTCGGAAGCCGCCGGTCGGCCGCACGGCGACCCGGGTGATGAACCAGTCCCGGGTTCGGCTCTGGTCCATCGCCACGTCGACCACGACCACCTGGCTGTCGTCCTCCACCAGGGTCACCTTGCGGTCGAGCAGCTCGGTGATCACGAGGGTCTCTTCGGCGCGGCGCTCGAACCGGCGCAGGTTGATCCGGCCGCGAACGATGACCGCGTCGGCGTCGATGCTGGTGACGTGCCCGATCGGTACGAAGACCCGCCGGCGGGGCTGCACCTCGACGACGATGCCGAGCACTCGCGGCGGTTGGTGACCGCTTCGCAACGTGATGACGACATCACGGATCCGGCCGACCTGGTCGGCGTTGGGGTCGAGCACGGTCAACCCGGCAAGCCGCGCCAGGAAGATGCGCATCGCCGTACCGGTCGCCATGATTCGGAGATTACCGCTGGAAGCGGTCCGGACCTGGGACGTTGGCGGCCACCGTGGTGATCAGTCGCGGCCGTTGGGCACTATGGTCGGCCAGCATGAGTGTCCTCGACATGTTTCGGCTCGACGGCAAGGTCGCGATCGTTACCGGCGCATCGTCCGGTTTGGGGGTGGCGTTCGCGCGCGCGCTCGCGGAGGCCGGCGCCGATGTCGCGCTCGGTGCACGGCGGGTCGACAAGCTGGAGCAGACCCGCGAGATGGTGACCGGTCTCGGTCGCCGGGCGATCGCGGTCGCGACCGACGTGTCGCGCCCGGAGGACTGCGAGGCGCTTGTTGCCGCCGCGGTCGAGGAGCTCGGCGCGGTCGACATCCTGGTCAACAACGCCGGCGTGGGCACCGCGGTGCCGGCGACCCGCGAGACGCCCGAGCAGTTCAGGTCGGTCATCGACATCAACCTCAACGGCTGCTACTGGATGGCACAGGCGTTCGGCCGCGCTGCCGCCGGCAGCGGCACGATCGTCAACATCGGCAGCGTGATCGGGCTCACGACGGGTGGCCTTCCGCAGGCCGCCTACTCCGCGTCGAAGGCCGGGCTGATGGGCCTCACGCGCGACCTGGCCCAGCAGTGGACCGTGCGCAAGGGGATCCGGGTCAACTGCATCGCCCCCGGGTTCTTCGCGACCGAGATGACCGATCAGTACGACCCCAGCTACTTGGAGATGATGAGTCCGCGGGTCGTGAGCGGGCGGCTCGGAAAGACCGAGGAGCTCGCCGCGACGCTGGTCTGGCTGGTGTCGGATGCGGCCGGATACGTGACCGGTCAGACCATCGCCGTCGACGGCGGGGTGACGATCACATGAGCGAGCTCTTGCCGTATCGGCTGGTGGACGTCTTCACCGATCAGGCGTTCGCGGGCAATCCGCTCGCGGTCGTCCTCGACGGTGAGGACCTGACCACCGAGCAGATGCAGCGGATCGCGGCCGAGTTCAACTTGTCGGAGACGGTGTTCCCGATGGCGGCGACCACGCCGGAGGCGAACTACCGGCTGCGGATCTTCACGCCTGGATCGGAGTTGCCGTTTGCCGGTCACCCGTCGGTCGGCGCGGCGTGGGTGATGCGGTCGGTCGGCCGGGTGTCGGACGGCGATCTCGTGCAGGAGTGCGGCGCCGGCCTGCTGCCCCTCGTGCTCGACGGCGAGTCGGTGACGTTGACCGGTGGCAAGCCGACGCTCGGCGACGTGGTCGATCCGTCGGCCGCAATCGCGGCGGTCGGGCTGAGCGCCGCCGACCTGGCGGGCGACCCGGTCCGGTTCTGCGGCATGGGCATCAACTTCTGCTATCTGCATGTGCGACCGGACGCGGTCGCCCGCTCGGCTCCTGACTTCGCCGGCCTGCGCACCCTCGATGGTGGGATCGGCGTGTTCGTCTTCTCCGAGATCGATCACGTCGCGCATGCGCGCATGTTCGCCGGCGACGTCGCCGAGGACCCGGCCACGGGATCGGCGGCACTCGGTCTCGGCGTGTGGCTCGCGTCCTGCGGCCGCGTTGCCGCCGACGGGGTCACGTCGTACGTCGTGAACCAAGGTGCGGAGATGGGCCGGCCGTCGCGGTTGTCGTGCGAGGTGAGATGCGCGGGCGGGATCGCGGTCGAGGGCCGGGTGAGCGGATCGGTCGTGCCGATCGGCGAGGGACACATCCGCCGCCCGTAGCAGCCGGATCGTCACCGGCACGACGCTTTTTCGGCGTGTCGTGCCACATCTGGTCGTGCCGGCGAAGAACAAGGGGTACTGATCGGGTCATGAGTGACCGCGACCCCATCGACCGGCTCGAAGACCTCGTCCGCAGCGGCTCGCGCCGACTCGACCTGTCGGGCTTCCGCACCTTCGTGTTGCGCGGCAGCGTCGTGGACCTCGCGGTCGGCATCGTCATCGGTACCGCGTTCACCGCGGTGGTGAAGTCGCTGGTCAACGACTTCATCACGCCGCTGGTCGGGATCCCGCTCGGCAAGGCCTCGGACTTCTCGACCCGCTACTGGCAGGTCGGCGGCTCGAAGTTCCTCTACGGCGACTTCCTGAACTCGCTGGTCTCGTTGGTGTTGATCGGCATCGTCGTCTACTACTTCGTGGTGCGTCCGGTCAACCACCTGATGACCAGGTTCAAGCCGGCGACCGGCACGGACAGCGAGACCAAGGTCTGCCCCGAGTGCAAGAGTTCGATCCCGTACGACGCGACCCGATGTGCGTTCTGCACCGTCGTACTGCCGGTGGCCACCGGTTCAGAGGACCCGCATCCGGCGTAGCTCGTCGAGCAGGCCCGGTGACAGCGTCATCGTCGTGACCTCTTCGGGAGTGCACCACCGCACGTCACTTGCGTCGTCACCGGCGGCGAGGGTGCCGCCGGTCGCGGTCGCCGCGAAGTCGTGCACCGTATAACCCATCACGTCCACGGTCGTGATCAGCTCGCCGACCGAGACGACCAACCCGGTTTCCTCGAGCACCTCGCGCGCGGCGGCTGCCTTGAGCGTCTCGCCGGGCTCGACCCGGCCGCCGGGCAGTGACCAGGTGCCGCGCGCGGGCTCGACCCCGCGGCGCACCATGAGCAGCCGGCCGTCGTCGTCGCGGATCACGGCGCCCGCGCAGATGACACGGGCGGCCGGTCCCTGGTCGCCCAGGCCACGGTGAGGGTGTTCCATTTCCCGGAGACTATGCGCCGGCGGGTCACCATCCGGCGGCCTCGTCGCCGGGTGTCCGGCCGGGTCCTCCCGACGGCCGACCCCCGGCCATGAGTTGACGCGGCTGGCCTATTGACGTGGCGCCCTGCACGGCTCAGCGTGATGGTGTGCATCAGGACCCGATGTGTCCTCGGTGCGGAAATGATCTGCGCCCGCCGGGGTTGTGGTCGAGCGCCTGGGAGTGCCCGCGCCACGGCGTCGTGCACCCGTACATGGTGCTGTCACACATCGGCCTCGATGCCGTCGAGCATGTCGTGGGCCGCGCGGTCGTCCCGCTGTGGATGCCGAATCCGCTCCCGCGCGGCTGGGTCTGCAGCGGGGTGGCGTACGCCGGTGACGAGCGCACCGGGGCCTGCGCGACGGTCACCTGCCTGACCGGGCCGAGCCCGCTCGGTGGCGCGGCGGAGCTGATGATCGTGGCCGAGGAGCCGGGAGTCGGGCTCGGCGCGAGGTACGCCGGGTTCGGGCAGGCCGATCCCGGCGCAGGCTTCGACACCGGTCACCCGGATGCGCGGGTGCTCGCCGCCAACCACCCGACCGCGATGTGGAGTGTGCCCGGCGGCCACGACCGCGCCACCTTCGTGGGCGAGGCGAAGGGTCAGTGGTTGTGGGCGGTGGTCTGGCCGGCGACCGCCGGCGTGCTCATGTACGACGAGGTGGCGCTGACTGACCTGCGGGACGGCCTGGTCGACGTCGGCATCGCCTTCGGCTCGCTCTCGCCGCGGTTGTCGACGCTGCCCGAGGCGAGCTGACCTCTCAGCGTCCACAGCTGCGCGTCGCGGGCCGATGCTGTCGTTGCCGGCCGCGACACTGATCGGGTGACGGACGGTCAGGGCGAGCTCGACGTGGTCGTGCCACGTCGGCTGTTCACGTGTACGCCGTCTCGGCTGGCGGCCTGGCTGGACTGCCCGCGGCGCTACCGGTTCACCTACGTTGACCGGCCACCGCCACCGAAGGGCCCGCCGTGGGCGCACAACAGTGTCGGCGCGGCGGCGCACGTCGCGTTGGCCGCGTGGTGGTCGCTGCCCGAGGCCGGGCGGATCCCCGAAGCGGCTGGCCGGCTCGTGCGGGAGAAGTGGTCGCCGTTGGGCTTCCGTGACGACGACCAGGCCGAGGAGTGGCGGGAGCGTGCGGCGGAGATGGTCACCCGCTACACCGCGGGGCTCGACCCGGCCGACGAGCCGCTCGGGGTGGAGCGAACCGTCGCGCTCAAGACCGAAAGGCTCGCAGCGTCGGGGCGGATCGACCGGCTCGATCGCAGGGGCGAAGAGCTGGTGGTCGTCGACTACAAGACCGGGCGGCACATCCTCACGACCGACGACGCGAGGGGTTCGCTCGCCCTGGCGCTCTATGCGCTGGCGGCCGCGCGCACGATGCGGCGTCCGTGCCATCGGGTCGAGCTGCACCACCTGCCGACCGGTGAGGTGATCAGCTGGGAGCACACGGACGAGACCCTCGCTCGCCATCTCGGCCGGGCCGAGGAGATCGCCGACGAGGTGGCTGCCGCCGTCGCGCGCGGGGAAGCCGGCGAACGCGATGAGGCCTTCCCGACCCGGCCCGGCCAGCTCTGCGGATGGTGCGACTTCCGCGCGCACTGCCCGGACGGCCAGGCCGCGACGCCGCAGCCGGTCAAGCCCTGGGCCGGCCTGCCGAGCGAGATCAGCTCATCCGTCGACGACCTCCTCGACTAGTTCAAAGCAATGTGACATTGCCCCGGCAAAGCCGGGGGCAATGTCACATCACCCTGGGGTTTCCCTGGGCAATGTGACATTGCTTAGAGCGAGGACCAGAAGGTTTCGAGGAGCTCGGCGGTGGCTTCGGGTACGTCGACCGCGGGCGAGTGGCCGGCCGCCTCGAACACGTGATAGCGCGCGCCGAGCCGCTCGGCCATCTCGCGCTGCTCGTCCGGGCTCCACGCGTCATCCGCGTCGCCGTGCGCGACCAGGATCGGCAGCGCGAGCTCACGCAGCTCCTCGACCCGATCCGGGGCGGTGATCAGCGCCGTACCCATGCCCAGCATGGCGGCGTCCGGTGCGGCCAGAAAGCGCCGGCGCACGAACTCCCGCACCTCAGGCGGCACGTCGGCGGACTTCGGGTCGGCCGCGCTGATCGCCTGCGACGCCTCCCACACCGCCGGGACGCCGCCTTCGGCCAGCAGCGGCTGCATCAGCTCGATCAGAAGCCCGCGGTTCCCGCCGAGCGCGCCCGGCCCGGAGCCGAGCAGGGTGAGTGACAGCACCGGCGCACCGGCCAGCACGGCGGCGCGGCAGACCAGCCCGCCGAAGGAGTGCGCGAGCACGTGCATCGGTTCACCGGCGCCCAGCAGCGACCCGACGTCGGCGCCCAGCGCCTCGATCGTGTAGGCGGACACGTCCTCCGGGCCGCCGGACTCGTGCTGCCCGCGCAGGTCGATCGCGGTCACCGGATGGCCGATCCGCGCGAGCAGCGGCAGCAGGTGCAGAAAGTCTTCCTTGCTGCCGGTGTAGCCGGGTACGGCGAGGACCGGCGGTCGTCGTACGACGTCATCGGGCGGGGTCGCGACCAGTGCGGCGAGCTCACCAGACGCAGCCGTCACTCGGGTTGCGCACAGTTCTGGCGCGAGATCGAGATGGCGCGGCACGCTCATGGCTGCCCGTCCGGTGCCGGGCGCGGGCTGCACAGTTGGCCGACCACGGCGGGCAGGCTACCCGCTAGCCTTGGGAGCGCATCGGCTCAGGCGCTGTACGGCGTCGGGGGTCGCGTCGAGACCGGGCAGGACCAGCTGTGACGATCGCCCGCACGTACGCCGTCGCCAACCAGAAGGGCGGCGTCGCCAAGACGACCACCGTTGCGTCCCTGGCCACGGCACTGACCGAGCTGGGGAAGCGGGTGCTTGCGGTCGATCTCGATCCGCAGGCGTGCCTGACCTTCTCCCTCGGCCTCGATCCCGAGTCGCTCGACCTGTCGATCCACGACGTCCTGCTCGGCCGGGTGTCCGCGCGGATGGTGGTGCTGCCCACCGCCGAAGGACCCGACGTCCTGCCGGCCACGATCGAGCTGGCCGGCTGCGAGGCGATGCTGCTGACCCGGACCGGGCGCGAGTACGTGCTGCGCCATGCCCTCGACGAGGTCCGTGACCGCTACGACGTCATCCTGATCGACTGCGGCCCGACCCTCGGGGTGCTCACGCTCAACGCGTTGACCGCGGCCGACGAGGTGATCGTGCCGCTGCAGTGCGAGACGCTGTCCCACCGCGGCGTCGGTCAGCTGCTCGACACCGTCCACGACGTGCAGCGGCTGACGAATCCGCAGCTGCACGTGATGGGCGTCCTGCCGACGCTCTTTGACGGGCGCACCAACCACACCCGCGCGGTGCTCGCCGACGTCGCGATTCGCTACGGCCTCGATGTGATCGACCCGCCGATCCCACGGTCGATCCGGTTCGCCGAGGCGCCGGCGGTCGGTCATTCGATCATGCGCACCGCCCGGCGTACACCGGGCGCGGTCGCTTACCGGGTGCTCGCCCGGCGGTTGGCCGGCCTGCCCGACGACCCGGACGCGCTCGCCTTCCTGTCCGCGGCGGCGGCCGGCGTACGCCCGCAGATCGACCTCACCGAGCCGGCTCGGGACCGGGCATGACGACGTCACACCCGGCCGGACCGGGATCGGGCTTCGACCGGCTGCGGCCGCGATCGCAGGCACGGCCGGCATTCGGGGCCGAGCCGGTGCACGACGCGCAGGGCAAGCGGGTGCTGTTCTCGTCGGCAACCGAGGCGCCGACGCCGACCGTGGGGTCGGCGCTGGTCGAGTGCTCGCGGTGCGAGGGCCGCACGGTGCTGGGCCTGAGTCAGGCGCTGCGGGCCGCCTTCCCCTCCTTGCACCTCGGGCTACGCGTCGGCCATGGCGACGAGGTCCACGCGGTCGGCGTGCTCAAGCACGACTACCCGACGTACATGCGTTGTCCGGCGTGCGGCCGACCCAGCTGGGTCCGCTTCACGCTCCAGATCTGAGCTGCCGCGCCGGCCCTCAGAGCTGGGCGAGCAGGTTGTCGACCGGTACGTCGTTCAGGACGAAGTCGGTCAGCCCGGCGACGTCGCCGCACTCGACGCAACGCGCTGCGATCATCAACCAGGTGGCGGTGCCGGCCTCGTCGTGGATGCCGTACACCACCTCGGCGATCGACTGGCCGCAGGCGCGGCAGGCCCAGACCCCGGGGTAGGACCAGTGCTCGGCGGAGTCGAGCACGTCATTGGCGTGGCCACCGGCCAGGCAACGCAGCCGGGCCACCCCGCCTTCGGGGTCGGCCTCGACGTAGAACCAGCTCGCGGGGTCGTCGCCGTGCACCGGGTGTGGGCAGGCGGCAAAGGCGGTCTGGGTGACGGGCGGGCACTCGCCGAGCCCGCGAACCCAGATGGCGAGGTCCTCGACGTCTTCGGCGGCATGCCGGTTGCCCACCGTTCGCATCACCACGGTCGGTTCCCTCCTCGGTCGTCGTTCCCACAAGCATCGGCCGACCGCGGCGGCGCCTTGATCCCGTTACGTGGTGGTTCTTGGCTCGCCCGAGGCGTTGGCGCCGGCGCCCGCACGCGTGCGGCGGCGGGTCCGCGTGGGCGCCCCGTCGGCACTGCCGGCCGTCGACGCCGGCGCGGCGCCGTTGCCCGCGGCGGGCGTGGTCCGGGCTTCACCGCTTTGTACGCCGGCCCGGGTGCGCTTCCGGCGGCGCTTGGGTCGCGCCGGCCCGTCGGCGGCCGGGGCCGCGGCCGGGACTTCGGAGCGGGTCGGGCGCTCGGACCGGCTGCCCGAGCCGGACCGGCCCGACGATCGGCTGCCGGCCGCCGGCCGGTTGCCGCCGCCGGATCGGGGCGCGCGAGCACTGCCGCGGCCGGCGCCGGCCGGCTGGCGCCGGCCGGTTTCGCCGAGGTCCTCGATCGCCTCGGCGTCCAGCCCTTCGCGGGTCCGCTGGGCACGCGGGAGCCGGCCGGTCGCCGTACGCGGGATGTCGAGCTCCTCGTAGAGCACGTCGGAGGTCGAGTAGGTCTCCTCGGGCTCCGGGAACGGCAGGTCGAGGGCCTTGTTGATCATGCCCCAGCGATAGCCGTCGGCCCAGTCGACGAAGGTGATCGCGCAGCCGACCTCGCCGGCCCGGCCGGTGCGGCCGATCCGGTGCAGGTAGGTCTTCTCGTCGTCCGGGCACTCGTAGTTGATGACGTGGGTCACCCCGGCGATGTCGATCCCGCGCGCGGCCACGTCGGTCGCGACCAGGATGTCGACCTTGCCGCTGCGGAACGCGCGAAGCGCCCGCTCGCGGGCCCCCTGGCCGAGGTCACCGTGCACGGCTGCCGCCGCGAACCCGCGCTCCTCGAGGTCGGCGGCGATCCGGTCGGCGGAGCGCTTGGTGCGGGTGAACACCATCGCCAGGCCGCGGCCGTCGGCCTGCATGACCCTGGCGAGCACCTCGGGCTTGTCGAGGTGGTGGGCGCGGAACACGAACTGGCTCGTGGTGGGCACCATCGAGCTCTCGTCCGGCGACTCGGCGCGGATGTGGGTGGGGTGGCGCAGGTACCGGCGGGCCAGCGCGACCACCGGGCCCGGCATGGTCGCCGAGAACAGCATCGTCTGGCGGACCTCGGCGACCTGGGCGACGATCCGCTCGACGTCCGGCAGGAAGCCGAGGTCGAGCATCTCGTCCGCCTCGTCGAGCACCAGGATCTTCACCTGGGACAGGTCGAGCGCGCGCTGCTTGGCGAGGTCGAGCAGCCGGCCGGGCGTGCCGACGACTACGTCGACCCCCTTGCGGAGCGCTTCCAGCTGAGGCTCGTAGGCCCGGCCGCCGTAGATGACGAGGATCCGGGTGCCACGGTCGCCACTGGCCAGCTCGATGTCGCGGGCGACCTGGCTGGCAAGCTCTCGGGTCGGCGCGACCACGAGCGCCTGGGGTTTGCCGTCCGCGCGGCCGGCTTCGACCAGGTGTAGGAGCGGCAGCGCAAACGCGATGGTCTTCCCGGTGCCGGTGCGGGCCTGACCGATCAGGTCGTGGCCTTTGAGCGCCAACGGGATGGTGAGCGACTGGATCGGGAACGGGTGGACGATGTCTCGCGCTGCCAGCGTCGCGACGATGTCGTCATCGACGCCGAGATCGGCGAAGGTCTTCACGGTGGGACTCCTAGCCTCTGCCAAGGATTGCCCGGCAATTCGCGGCAGAGCTCGTTTGTGCGGAGTCCGTCTGCACACTTGGCGGCTGGCCCGCGCCCGCGACATTCGCGGGGGACCGACACCACGGCTCTCCGCGGAAATGTCGTACTGATCATCAGTGTAGTGCGGAACGGGCTTCAGGCGGTCGTTGCTCGATAGTGTCGGGCGATGAGCGAGTGGACCGATCCGATGACGGACGAGGATCGCAAGCTCGCCGTGATCGACTTGTTGGGCGTTCTTGCCTACGCCGAGCTGACCGCGTTCGAGCGGCTCGCCGGCGACGCCTCACTCGCGCCCACGCTCGCCGACAAGGCGGCGCTCGGCGCGATGGCGGTTGCGGAGTTCGAGCATTTCCAGGTCCTGCACGAGCGGTTGGCGTCGCTGGGCGTGGACTCGAACGTCGCGATGGCGCCGTTCGTCGCTCCGCTCGACGCCTACCACGACTCCACCGCGCCGGCCGACTGGCTGGAGAGCCTGGTCAAGGCCTACGTCGGGGACGGGTTCGCCGCGGACTTCTATCGCGAGCTCGCGGAGTTCATGGACGACTCGACCCAGTCCCTCGTCGTCGATGTCCTCGGCGACACCGGCCACGCCGAGTTTGCCGTCGCGCACGTGCGCTCGGCCACCGAGGCGGATCCGGCGGTCGCCGGCCGGCTCGCGTTGTGGGGCCGGCGCCTGGTCGGCGAGGCCCTCGTCCAGGCCCAGCGGATCGCGGTCGACCGCGACGAGCTGGCTCGGCTGATCGTCGGTGGCGTGGGTGACCTGGCGGCGGTGGGCGAGTTGCTGGCCCGCTTGACGCAGCGGCACAGCGAGCGGATGGAGACGCTCGGCCTGCACTCTTAGGGGGAGCGGGTGGCGAGCAGTTGGTTAGAGCGCGCCGAACCCGACCCGACGCGAGTCGGCCTCGGCGATCTCGACATAGGCCAGCTTGTCGCTCGCGACCATCACCCGGCGGCCCTTCTCGTCCACGAGGGTCACGGTGGCGGCGTTGCTCTTCAGCGCCTCTTCCACCGCTTGCTGGATCTCGTCGGCTGACTGGGCGCTCTCGAACGACAACTCTCGCGGGGCGCCTTTGACGCCAATCCGTACCTCCACGCGGATCAGGCTAGTGGACCGCCCTCGAGGGCGCGGTGAAACCCGGTACGCCGGTGGCGAAACCCGGCCGGCGCGGCGGTCTACGCGTCGGGGTCGGAGACCCTCGGGTAGCCGGAGATGCCACGCCAGGCGAGCGCCTGGATCAGCTCGATCGCGCGTTCCTTCGGGATCTGACCGGCCGACGCCAGCCACCAGCGCGCGCTGATCTCGGCGACCCCGGTCAGCCCGCAGGACAGCAGCTCGGAGTCGGCACGCTGAAGCCCGGTGTCGCGCGCGATCGTGTCGGCGATCGCCTCCACCGAGCGTTGCAGCGATCGCTCGACCCGCTCCCGCACGGCCGGCTCGTTGCGCAGGTCCGACTCGAACACCAAGCGGAATGCTCCGCCGGGATCGTCGACGAAGTCGAAGTAGGCCCGGATGCAGCCGGACACCCGTTCGTGGTTGTCCGTCGTACTTTCCAGCGCGGCCAGCAGGCGCGCCTGCAGCATGTCGGCGTGCTGGTCGAGCAACGCGACGTACAGGTCGAGCTTGCTCGGGAAGTGCTGGTAGAGAACGGGTTTGCTGACCCCCGCCCGTTCAGCGATGTCGTCCATCGCCGCGGCGTGATAGCCGTTCGCGACGAAAACCTCTTGGGCCGCGCCGAGCAACTGCTCGCGCCGGACCGAGCGAGGCAGGCGAGTGCCACGCGCGGGAGTGCTGTTGGTCGTTGTCACGGTGCCGGAAGCGTACCGACCGGGAGGTCGTGGAGCCGCCCCATCCTGCCGGGTGTCGGCTCGCCGTATCGAGCGAGGGCAAGTGCACCGGCGACGGTCAGCCCGAAGCCGAACGCGGCCAGGGTGGTGTGGCCCGGCGCGGGCCGGTCGCCGAGCAAGGTGATGCCGACCGCAGCCGGCACCAGCGTTTCGGCGACGACGACGGCCGCGGTCGCGACCGTCACGCTGCCGCGCT
>CAYNDD010000056.1:12119-15304 GCA_964395425.1 uncultured Frankiaceae bacterium | reverse complement strand
CATCGCGATGCTGTTCGGCGGCCTGAACTACCAGATCGAGCATCACCTGTTCCCGAGCATGCCCAGCCGCAACCTGGCCCGATGCCAGCCGATCGTGCAGGAGTTCTGCGCTGCGCGGTCACTGCCCTACACCCGCACCGGGCTGCTGCAGTCCTATTCGCTGTCCCTTCGGTCACTCGCTCGATCGCACTAACCCCTCCAAGCGAGGATTCGCCCGCGATGCCAGCGGTACGACTCGCCCAAGACCGCGCTCATCGTCGTACCGTTACCCGGTGTCGACCGAGGGTTCCCGCGAACGGTTTCGGGTGGACCGGTCCGGCCGGCGCCCGGCGTGGCGGATCGCCTGCCGCACCCTCGGCGAACTCCTCGTCACGGCGGGTCTGGTGCTGCTGCTGTTTGTCGCTTATGAGCTGTGGTGGACCGGCTTGACCACCCGTCACGACCAGCACAAGCTGGTGGCCGCGCTGCGCCAGGAGTGGGCCCGGGGGGTGACGGTCAAGGATCCGCCGGTGGGGAGCGCGCTGGCGATCCTGCGGATTCCGCGGCTCGGTCGGACGTTCATGTTCGCGGTGGTCCAAGGCACGTCCACCGCCGACTTGATCGAGGGTCCGGGGCACTACCCGGGCACGGCGATGCCGGGGCAGCTCGGCAACTTCGCGATCGCCGGGCACCGGACGACGTACCTCCACCCGTTCTACGACATCAACGAGCTCCAGGTCGGCGACCCGATCGTGATCCAGACCCGGACGACGTGGTTCACCTACCGGGTGCAGAACATCCCCGGGACCACGGCCCGACACGAGGAGATCGTGTCGCCCGACGATGTCGCGGTTGCCTACCCGGTGCCGGACCAGCCGGATCCCGGCAAGCCCCCGACCTTGCGGGTCCTGACGCTGACGTCCTGCAACCCGCGCTACTCGGCAGCGCAACGGATCGTCGTCCACGCGTTGCTGGTGGGCCGGCAGCCCACGTCCGAGGGACCGCCGCCGGCACTTGCCGGCGAGCGGCTGAGGGGCCTGTGATGTACGCCTGGATCTGGCGCCGGCTGCCCGGCGGGATCGCCGCCAAGACCCTCAGCGCGATCGTGCTGGTGGCCGGCCTGGTGGTCTTCCTGTTCCTCGTCGTCTTCCCGTGGCTCGGCCCGAAGCTGCCCTTCAGCCACCCGACCGTGCACGGCCGGACGGCTGGCGCAGCGTCGATGAGCACACGGCTCGGGCCGGCAGTTCGATCGGCTCCGACAATGCCGGAGTGGATCGCGCCGAACTCGGCGTGACGCTCTACCATTCCCCTCGATGTCATGGTCCCCGGCGCGAGTTCTGACCGCCTTGGCGGTGGCGGGTGCCGCGCTGACCTCGATCGTGGTGGCCAGTCCTACGGCGAAACCTGCACGGCGCTGCCGGCAGGCCGGTCCTGAAGCGGTTTGTCCCATTAGGCGCGGACGTGCGCTCGGCCTGGTGATCTCGGTCCTGGCCGTCATCGGGTCGAGTCTCGTGGGGCTGATTGCCGCTGCGCCCGCCGCCGTTGCCGCCGCGCAGACATGCAGCTTCGCCACTCCGGGCACTGGCGCCTTCGCGAGCACGTTGTGCTGGTTCGACATGTCCGGATACAACGCGGCTCAGGCGACATCGGCGGCGGGGCAACAACTGACCATCGACCTGCCAAGCGGCTACACGCTCACCTTCACCATCAAGGTGACCGGCGGCGCAGTGAAGGCCTCCGCCCTGCCGACGTGGTCGGGCTCCTTTCTGGGCAACAGCGGTTACACCGGCGTCGCGGGCGACCCCGCGCTCTACCAGACCACGAGTGGCACGACAACGACCGCCACGATGAGCGCCATCACCATGACCGACGCAGGCGGACACGCGGCGACGGGCTACTCCCTGATCGGCGCGGATGCCGAGTCCACTGACAACGGCGAGCACATCACCTGGACATCGTCGAACACGATCTCCTCCCTCGGCCCGCTCGGCAACTCCTGTGGCGGTGGGTTCACCGGAGTCGGGACGACGTCGGTGACCTGCACCGGCACCAGCGTTGGCAACAAGACCGGAACACCGATTCTCGCCTCGGATGCTCCGACGACGTTTACCCAGTCGATGACGGGCAGCGGGCTGGAGGGTTTCGCATTCGGTGTCTTGGTCTCGCGGCTCGAGTTGAACAAGACGGTCGTCAATGGCTTCAACACTGACTCGTTCTCGCTCAGTGTCACAAACTCGTCGGCGGTCGTCGTGGGTTCTGCCAGCACTGGGCCCAGCGGCGCGTCGGCGTCGACGGGTCCAATCACCGTGCTCACCAACTTGAGCGGCGAGCAATACACGTTCGCCGAGACCGCGACGGCTGGCACGCTCGCGGACTACACCGAGTCATGGAGTTGCACCCGCAACGGGGTCTCCGATCCATCGCTGCCCAGTGGTGCCGCCGGCAAGTCGGCTACTGTGACTGTCCATCTCGGTGACTTCATCAACTGCACGATCACCAATACTGCCGACGCTGCCTCGCTGTTGCTCACGAAACACGCGGCGACACCGGTCGACGTCAATCACGATGGGCTCACTGACGCGGGTGACACCATCGCATACAGCTTCACGGTGACGAACACC
This sequence comes from uncultured Frankiaceae bacterium, assembly GCA_964395425.1. GTDB lineage: Bacteria > Actinomycetota > Actinomycetes > JAFAQI01 > JAFAQI01 > DATAUK01. Next base: position 12,704 of record CAYNDD010000056.1, on the reverse strand, counting down.
GGCGATCTTGAGATCGACAACATCGGGATCACCGACTCCAAGGCGGGGTCGGTGACCTGCCCACAGCCGTCGCTGGCTTCAGGCGATTCAGAAATCTGCACCGCGGACTCGCCCTACACGGTCACCGCTGCAGACGTGACCGCAGGCTCGGTTCACAACACCGCCACGGCGAGCGGGACTGTGTTCGGGAGTGCAGCGACGGAGACATCGCCGCCGTCCTCGACGACCACACCGACCACGGCGCCGGCGCCCGCACTGAGGATCACCAAATCGGTCTTCCCAACATCGGTGACCTCGGCCGGACAGACCGTGACGTACTCCTTCGTTGTTACCAACACCGGCAACGTCACGCTCACTGGCGTCGCCGTCAACGAGGGCGTGTTCACCGGCACCGGCACCATGTCGACCGTGTCGTGCCCGCCTGGCGCCGCATCGATGGCGCCTGGTGATCAGGTCACGTGTACCGCGACCTACTCCGTCACCCAAGCCGACATAGACGTTGGCTCGGTGGTGAACACTGCCGATGCGTCAGGGACCGACCCTGCCAATGCCACCGTGACGTCGCCCTCGTCGACGTCGACGCTT
>CAYNDD010000056.1:0-12019 GCA_964395425.1 uncultured Frankiaceae bacterium | reverse complement strand
TGTCGGCGGTCAGCTGCCCTGCGGGCGCTGGCTCGCTGGCGCCGGGCGCCAGCGTCACGTGTACCGCGACATACACGCTGACGCAGGCGGACGTGGACACCGGCGTGATCTCCAACACCGCGACCGCGGTCGCCGACCCGCCCACCGGCGTCCCCGGTCCCGCCGTCTCCCCGCCCTCCACGGTCACCACCACCCTGCCTGCTGATCCGGAGCTGACCGTCGACAAGACCGTGGCCCCGACAGTGGTGACAACGACGGGCCAGAGCGTCACGTACTCGTTCTTGATCACCAACACCGGCAACGTCACAATCAGCAACGCAGCCGTCAGCGAACTGGGATTCACCGGCAGCGGCACGCTGTCCACCGTCGCGTGCCCGCCCGGGGCCGCGTCGCTCGCTCCCGGCGCGCAGGTGACGTGCACGGCGACTTACACCGTCACACAGGCCGATCTCGACGCCGGATCGGTGTCGAACACCGCAGACGCCGAGGGCACGGACCCCGGTGGAGACACCGTCATATCGCCGGCGTCGACCGCGATCCTGTCGCCCACGGCTAACCCGGCGCTGACGGTCGCCAAGTCGGCGTCGTCATCCGGGGGCACCGGGCTACACGCGGGCGATCTGATCACCTACTCGTTCTTGATCACCAACACCGGCAACGTCACAATCAGCGACGTCACCGTCGACGAGGGAGCGTTCACCGGCACCGGCACGCTTTCAGCCGCGACCTGCCCGGCCGGTGCCGCGTCGCTTGCTCCTGCCGCGCAGGTGACCTGTACGGCGACTTACACGGTCACCCAGGCCGATGTCGACGCCGGACGGTTGAGTAACACCGCGACCGCTCGCGGTACCCCGCCGCCCGGTGTCCCCGGCCCGACGGTCTCACCGCCGTCCACAGTTGTCATCACGCAGGCGTCCGCTCCCGCGCTGACCGTGTCGAAGTCGGTCTCGCCGACCTCGGTCTCGACTGCAGGGCAGGGAGTGACCTACTCCTTCACGGTCACCAACACCGGGAACGTGACCATCGCCGGGGCGACGGTGAGCGACCTCAGCTTCAGCGGCACCGGCACGCTGTCCGCCATCTCCTGCCCGCCGGGGATCGCGGTGCTGGCTCCGGCGGCCAGCGTGACCTGCACCGCGACCTACACCGTGACCCAGGCCGACCTCGACGCCGGAACGGTCTCGAACACCGCTGATGCGAGCGGCCTGGATCCAGTCGGCGACACGATCACCTCGCCGGTCTCGACCGCCGTTCTCGCCGTGAATGCCAACCCCGGGCTCGCGATCGACAAGTCGGTGTCGCCGACCTCCGCCACGACCGCGGGGCAGGTTCTGACCTACACCTTCGTCGTGACGAACACCGGCAACATCACGCTGAACGCGATGACCATCGACGAGGAGGCGTTCAGCGGCACCGGATCCATGTCGACGGTTTCCTGCCCGGCCGGCGCGGCCTCGATGGCGCCGGGCGCGCAGGTGACCTGTACGGCGACCTACACACTGACCCAGGCCGACATCGACGCGGGCAGCGTCACCAACACCGCGACCGCCTCGGCCAACACGCCGCCGGCGATTCCCGGCCCGGTGACCTCGGGGCCGTCGACCGTGACGATGCCGGAGCTGGCCAGCCCGTCGCTGCTGCTCGCCAAGTCCGTCAGCCCCAACCCGGTCACCGCGGCGGGTCAGACCGTGACCTATACGTTCCTCGTCACCAACACGGGCAACGTGACGATGAAGAACATCGACATCGACGAGAGTGCGTTCTCGGGCACCGGCACGCTGTCTGCGATCACCTGTCCGGCCGGCGCAGCGTCGCTCGCGCCCGGAGCGCACGTCAGCTGCACGGCGACTTACACCGTCACCCAGGCCGACATCGACGCGGGTGTGGTGAGCAACACGGCAACTGCGAGCGGCCAGGATCCGGCCGGCGACACGGTGGCCTCGGCTCCCTCGACTGCGATGCTGTCCGTCACCGCCGACCCGGGGCTGACGCTGGTGAAGTCAGCATCGTCGTCCGGGGGCGCCGAGTATCACGTGGGTGATGTGATCACCTACTCGTTCCTCGTCACCAACACCGGAAACGTGACGATCACCGACGTCGCCATCGACGATTCGACGTTCAGCGGCGCGGGCCCGCTCTCCCCCGTCACCTGCCCGCCTGGTGCGGCATCGCTGGCACCCGGGGCGCAGGTGACATGTACGGCGACGTACACCGTGGTTCAGGCCGACGTCGACGCCGGGCAGTTGAGCAACACCGCGACCGCGACCGGCACTCCGCCGGCCGGTGTCCCGGGCCCGACCGTCTCGCCTCCATCAGTCGTCGTGATTCCCCAGGCGCCCGCGCCAGGGCTGACGATCGTCAAGTCGGCGTCCCCGACGAGCGTGTCCAAGGTCGGGCAGACCGTTCGCTACTCGTACCTCGTCACCAACACCGGCAATGTGACGATCTTCGACGTCACCGTTGACGAAGGCCATTTCACCGGCTCGGGCTCGCTGTCCGCGGTCACCTGTCCGGCAGGCGCGTTGTCCCTGGCGCCCGGCGCACACGTCACCTGCACCGCGACGTACGTCGTGACGCAGAAGGACATCGACGGCAACTCGCTGTCCAACACGGCGACCGCCACCGGCACCGATCCGGCCCACCAGACCGTCACGTCGCCGCCGTCGACGGTGTCGGTCTCGATCGACGCGGTCAGCAAGCTCGGCCTGCACAAGTCCGGCCATGGCGTCGACGCCAACCACGACGGGCTGATCGACGCTGGCGACCGGATTGACTGGACTCTCGTCGTGACCAACCTCGGCGCGACCACGTTGACGGACATCACGATCTCCGACCCCAGCGCCGGCACTGCCCATTGCCCGCACACCGTCCTTGCCCCGGGCGAGTCGATGACATGTGCGGTGCCGTCCCACACTGTCACCGCCGCGGACGGTACGGCGGGCCGGGTCCGTAACACGGCGATCGCCTCGGCACAGTCCGGGCAGAATGTCCGCGTCACCTCGGCTCGCGCGCAGGCGGTCGTCGACGTTCATGCCACGCCCGGTGGTCCCCCGCTGCCCTTCACCGGCTTCGGCGATACCGGCCCGCTCGTCAAGGGTGGCATCGCGCTGATCGGCCTCGGGGCGGTGCTGTTGTTCGGCTCGATGGTCCGGCGCCGCTCTGACGGGCCAGGTCCGGCGACCCAGGACTAAGCCGGGGTCGCCGGACCAAACCTGCCTGCCGGGACCAGCGGCGGTCGCCCGCTAACTTCTCGGTGAGGCTGCCGAGCCACCGTCACCCAGCGAACAGGGACCCGCCTTGCCCACGCCGCCACCATCGACCCTGACCGTCCTGCACTGCTCTCGGTGTCCGACGCACCTGCAGCCCGATGCAGTCCACCAGCTCTGCCCGACCTGCTCGGCCCCGCTACTGGCGCGCTACGACCTGGAGCGGGCGCGCGCCAGCATGACGGCCGAGGCTCTCGCTGCGCGCCGCCCCACCCTCTGGCGCTATGCCGAGCTGCTGCCCGTGCGGGACCCGGCGTACCAGCTGGGATTCGGGGAGGGCATGACGCCACTGCACGCGGCCGAAAGGCTCGGCCGCGAGCTCGGCGTCCCCGGACTGCTCGTCAAGGACGACGGTGTCCTCCCGACCGGGACGTTCAAGGCGCGCGGCGCAGCCATCGGCGTCGCGCGCGCCGCCGAGCTCGGCGTCCGGCGGATGATCATGCCGACGAACGGGAACGCCGGCGCCGCCTGGTCGGCGTACGCCGCACTGCACGGCCTCGAGCTCGGCGTGGTGATGCCGGTTGACGCACCTTTCATCACTCGGGTCGAGTGCGTCGCGACCGGGGCCTCGGTCGCGCTGGTCGACGGCCTCATCGGCGACGCCGGCGCGATCGTCGCGCGGGCGGTCGCGCGCACTCCCGGCCTCTTCGACGCGTCGACACTGAAGGAGCCCTGCCGGATCGAGGGCAAGAAGACGATCGCGCTCGAGTTCGTCGAACAGCTGGCGTGGAAGACACCCGACGTCGTCGTCTACCCGACCGGCGGTGGCGTCGGCCTGATCGGGATCCACAAGGCGCTCGGCGAGCTTCGCGAGATGGGCCTGATCGACGGTCCGCTCCCCCGCCTGGTTGCCGCCCAAGCGTCGGGATGCGCACCGGTCGTCCGGGCCCACGACGCCCGCGAGGACCACTGCGAAGGGTGGGTCGGAGGGCAGACCGCGGCGTTCGGCATCAACGTCCCGAAACCGCTTGGTGACCGGCTCATCCTGCAAGCGCTCCGAGCGACCGAAGGGGTCGCCATTGCCGTCGACGACGAGGCGGCCCTTCGCGCTCAGCGGCAGTGTGCCCGCACGCAGGGACTGTTCGTCTGCCCCGAGACCGGGGTCGCGCTGGCCGCAGTGGCTCAGCTACGGGAATCCGGCTGGATCGACGCTCGCGAGGTGGTCATGGTCATCAGCACGGGCAACGGCATCAAGTACCCCGACAGCCTGCCGGCTCCCGATCTCATCACCCTGTCGCCGGCCGACGACTGGGAATGGGGCACGCTCGCTTAGACCGGGTCCTCGGACGGGATCTCCCAGTACTCGCCGTACTCGGTCTTGGCGCCGCTCGGGTTGGGGCCGTAAACGGCGACCATGCGCGCGTAGACCGGCGCCCAATAGCGGCCGACCTTCCCGGCCGGCACCCGCACCGTCCCACGCGGGCCGACCACCACGGTCTCGCCTTCGCACTCCACATGCAACTCGCCTTCAACCACGATGTTGGTCTCATCGTGCGGGTGCAGGTCGGTCCACCCGATCCGTTCCAGCTCCCACTCGCTGAGGACGAAGTCGGACCAGGACTCCGGCAGCGGCGCGAGGAGCCACCGGCATTTCGAGCCGCCGGGGTCATCGGGCTCGGACACCAGGTCCATCGCCGGCTCGTAGGACAGCCGTCCGGTCGGCGCCGCTCCCTCGATGCCTGCCGGTCTGTCCTCGGTCACTGTGTCCTCCGTACGACGGTCGGCGTCGTGCCCGTCATCCTGCTTGTCCCGCGCGGCTCAGGCAACCGCGCGCGTCGCGGTGCTGGTCGCCGCCGGGTCGGGCGGGATCGCCAGGTCGAGGTGAGTCGGCATCAGCCGCTTGCCGGCGGGCGTGATGGACAGGCCCCTGCGCCTCTCGTTTCGCTCGAGCCAGCCCCGTTCCAGCGCGACTGAGGTCAGCGCGGCGCCGAGTGAGCCCGACAGATGTGGCCTGCGCTCGGTCCAGTCCAGGCACGGCCGCGCGAAGCTGCGCCGCTGGCCGCGCAGCGCTGCGACGTCGATGCCGAGGTCCTCGAGGCACGCATGCCCATGCGGGCTGACGGCGATCGCCTCGCCGTCAAACGTCAGCCAACCCGAGGACCGGAGTCCATCGAACATCGCGACCCCGAGCACACCGGCGAGATGGTCATAGCAGGTCCGGGCATACCTCAACGCCCGCACCTCCGCCGACTGGCGCAGCGAACGCACCTCCTCGGGCGGGCAGATCTGGGAGAAGGCCTCCAGTGCCTGAGCGACCTCGGGCGATGCGATCGCGAAGTAACGGTGCCGACCCTCGACCCGTACGGACACCAGGCCGCCGGCGACGAGGTCGGCGAGGTGTTCACTCGCGGTCGACGCCTTCACTGCGGCCGTCCGGCCCAGCTCTCCGGCCGAGCAGGGCCGACCGTCAAGAAGGGTGACGACCATCGTGGCGCGGGCCGGATTGGCCAGCAACCGGGCCGCCTTTGCGAGATCTGGGCCCATCAACCGACCCTAACGCCGCGACGATTCGGCGCCACCCGAAATGTCGGCGCCTCACGGGCCGCTCGGGAACCTGCTTCGAATCGCGTCCGCGTCGTCCCCATGCCCCCGCATCTCCAGCGCGGTCAGCGCCGACGCGGCTTGCGCCAGCGCGGCGGACTTCTGCTCGTGCGCGCTCTGGGCGTTTGCCTGCGAGTCCTGCGCCGCCTTCTGGGCGGTCTTCGCCGAGGCCTGTGAGTCCTTGGCCGCAGACGTGGAGGCCTGGACCCCGAAGTACGCCGCAACCATGGCGGCGATCGGGCTGGCAATCGCGCCCAGCGCAGTGGCGCCGGTGGACGGCGAGCCCTTCAACACGAATACGACGTAGGCAATGAGCAGCGCCAGCACACCGATGCCCACCGACCCGAGGCCGAACACCCAGCGATCACGGGCGTCGGCCGGATCGGGCGGCCCCGGTTGCGCCGTTCCCGCTCCCCCGGCGCCCGCGGCAGGTGCGCCGGGCGGCGGTTCGGCGCCACCAGTCGTCGTGGTCGGGTGGTCGTCGCTCATCGCCCCGCTCCCTCCGTCGCGTTGGCCCTTTTGCTACCGCGCAACAGGCGCGCCAGGCCATGGTGACATCCGAACGGAGCCGGTGGTGGTCCCGCCGAGCTCGGCTCAGTCGGCTGGCGGCAGAACGACCGGAAGCCCGAGCGCGCGCCAGGCGCGGTAGCCGCCGATCATGTCGGTCGCCATCGTGAGGCCGAGCTCCTGCAGCGAGGCTGCGGCCAGGCTCGACGCGTAGCCCTCGTTGCAGAACAGCACGATCCATGCGTCATACGACGCCTGCGCGATGCGAGCCTCGGACGCGGGATCGAGCCGCCACTCGAGGACGTTGCGGTCGATGGCGAGCGCACCGGGGATCTCGCCTTCGCTGACGCGATTGATCTCGGGACGGATGTCCACCAGCAGCGCGCCGGCGGCAGCCGCGACCTGGGCATCGCTCGGTTCAAGCCGCTCGAGCCGGTGCCGGGCCTCGCTGAGGATGGTGTCGATCGTGGCGGTGGTCATGCGGGGCTCCAATCGGCCGCGGTTGCGACCGTGCGGGTGGGCACGGGGCCGGACGCGGCCAGCTCGTAGAAGGTCATCTCGCGCAACGGTGGCGAGTAGGCGTGGATGCTGATGGCCGGCACGTTGGACGGGCTACGTACGTCGTGCACCGCGCTCGGCTCGATCCGGCGAACCTGACCGGGGCTCAGCGCAGTGGTGGCAAGAGCGCCTCGCCGACCAGTGGGCCGAACCTCTTCCAAGCGGCCGGAGACGACGGTGAAGGCCCCCGCGCTGATGCCGTGGTCGTGCAGGTCGGTGCCGGAGTCCTGGACCCAGGTGAGCAGCCACACGTCCAGGGTGTCGTCGGAGTGCAGCCTGGTCCACCAGCGCTCCGCCGCGACGAAGCGGACCCCGCCCAGCCAGGCGGCCGGGTTGTCGGCGAACTCGCGGACGAGGGCCGCGAGGTTTTCGGTGTCGAGCGATCGGGAGTACGACGCAACGGAGAAGTCAGTCATGGTCATCGGGGAAACTTCCTCGGTCGAACGGAGCCGCAGGACGGCGATGGGCGTCAGGCGAGGACGAGACACACTGCGCTGGCTACCCGCTCGAGGTCGATGTAACGGCGGGAGTGAAGCGCGGTCATGACGATAACTGTAGCAGACAACTCATGTTGATCTAGTTAGACACGCCGCGGATGAGGGCCGCCGCATCGCTTCGATCAGGCTTTGCTGAAGCCGGCCCGGTGCAGGACGCCGTCGAGGGTGACGACGTACAGGTGCCCTGACTGCGAGAGGCCGAACCCACTCGGGTTGCCCGACACCGAACCGATCTGGGCGTTGCGCCACGTGCCCCCGATCTTGCGCAACCCCCACACCCGACCCGAGCAGTTGTCGCTGTAGACGTAGAGCCCGCCGGCGATTCCGGCGTACCGCTTCCCCCGGTAGACGAAGCCGCCGATGATCGCGCAGACGCCGCCCGGGTTGTGCGGGATGACCCACACCGGGCCGGTGATGTGGCGGTGTCCGCACTCCGCGGTGTTGTAGGTCGAGCGCCCTTCCTTGCACGACCACCCGAAGTCGTTCGCCGCCGGTACGCCGACGTGGTCGATCTCCTCGTAGGTGTCCTGGCCGACGTCGCCGATCCACAACGTGTTGGTCGGCCGGTCGATCGAGACCCGCCACGGGTTGCGCAGTCCCCAGGCAATGATCTCGCGGCGATACTTCGTCGAGTGCGCATACGGGTTGGTCGACGGGATGCAGTAGTGCAACTTCCCGCATGACTTGTCGACGTCGATCCTGAGGATCTTGCCGGTGAGGTTGTTACGGGTGTCGGCTCGCTTGAACTGGTCGCCTTCGCCGCCGCCGTCGCCGGTCGTGACGTAGAGATAGCCGTCGTCGCCGAAGAAGATCTGCCCACCGTTGTGGTTCGTCGCGCCGTGATGCGGGACGAGGAGGATGTGCCGCTCGGTTGACGGCGAGACCTGGTTCGCGCCGGCCGAGGAAGCGGTGAACGAGGACACGACGAGATCGCCGTCACTGCGGGTGTAGGCGACGTACAGGGTCGGATGCTTCGAGAAGTCCGGGTGGAAGGCGATGCTCAGCATCCCCTGCTCGCCGCCGGAGGTGACCTCGCCGCTGATGTCGAGGTAGGGCTTGGCAAACAGGTGGCCGGAACGCACGATCCGGATGACGCCGCCCTGTTCGTCGACGAAGAGTCGGCCCGAGCTGTCGCCGGCGTTGGTCACGCTGATCGGCGACGACAGGCCGCTGACCACGGTGTGCCAGTGGATCCGCACGTTGCGCGGCGCGACCACGCGCGCGGGTGCTGATCGATCGGCGAGCGACGCCGAGTGACTCGTGGCGGATGCGCGCAGGGCCTGGACGCTCGAGCTCGACGGGCTCGACGGGCTCGACGGGCTCGACGATCCGCAGGCGGCGGCACCGACTAGTACGGCGGCAAAGACGACGACAGGCAGCCGAGACATACGAAGCCCTCCGGATCGGCGCGGTGCGTCAAGCGTAGGCCGGGCGCGAGCGCGTCACCCGATCGGCGGAGCGGGCCGAAGTGCCGCCCGACGCGGAACAGATCCACCTAAACCGGCGCGGACGCCACCCGCTCTATCAAGACACCTCCCAGGACTGTCGATCTAGGCAGGATGCTGTGCCTGGCGGAGCGGCTGCGGCGGCCTGCCCCTGACGCGGAGAGGCTCGTATGACGATCTCCGCTGACCTGTCCGAGGCGATGAGCCAGATCATCGACCCGTCGCGGTTGATGCAGCGCGTGACCGAGAGCACGCTCGAGCTGATCACGGCTGCCGACGGGGTGATGGTCGGTCTTTGTGACGACCGCGGCGTGACGTATGTGTGTGCGGCCGGCCAGCAGGAGTCCGACCTCGGAACCCGGGTCGAGTTCGACACCAGCCTCAGCGGCCTCGCCGTACGAACCGGTCGGTTGCAGCGCTCGGACGACTCCGAGGCCGACGACCGGGTGGACCGCGACGCCTGCCGGCGCTTGTCGGTCGTTTCGCTGATGTGCCTCCCGCTCATGCGGGGCACCGAGGCCATTGGCGTACTCGCCGTCAACTCTCAACGCGCGTTCGCTTTTTCCGACACCGAGGTCGCGACGCTGATGCAGGTCGCCGACTTCATCAGTGTCGTGGTGGGCACGGCGCGTGACCTGTCGCGAATCAAGAACGGTCTGGTGCGGTTGACCGACACGTCCACCGACGATTCAGCCAAGGCATCGGTCGCTCCGGCCCCGGACACCGCGACCCGCTACGTGATGAGCGTCCTGAGCCCTGACACGGTCGATCACATCGACTCCGGTCGACGAATCCGCCGCGTTCTCAACGAGCGTTCGGCACTGAGCATCGTCTACCAGCCGATCTTCGACCTGGTCGAGAACGAGATGACCGCAGTCGAGGCGCTGACCCGATTCGAGGAAACGCCGTACCGGCCGCCCAATGTCTGGTTCGAGGAGGCGCACAGCCACGGCCTCGGTGTCGAGCTGGAGCTGCTCGCGATCACGCGGGCCCTCTCACAGCTCCCGACCCTGCCGAGTGGCGTGGACCTGACGCTCAACGTCGGGCCGCAGACCGTCATGTCGGAACGGTTCAGAGAGGCGATCTCCAGCCACGCCAAGCGAATCATCATCGAGCTCACCGAGTACACCGTCGTCGACGACTACCCGAAGCTCGTCACGACTCTTCAATCACTGCGCCGCGACGGTGCCCGCCTGTCCGTGGACGACACCGGCGCCGGCTACTCGAGCCTCACTCACATCCTCAAGCTCGCTCCCGACTTCATCAAGCTAGACCGCGACCTGATTTGCTCGATCGACATAGACCCGGTCCGTCGCGCGGTCGCCACCGCGCTCGTCGCCTTTGCGGACGGCACCGGGGCCCAGATCGTCGCCGAAGGTGTGGAGGACGGCGCCGAGCTGTTCCTGCTGCGAAGCCTCGGAGTTCGCTACGCCCAGGGCTACTACCTCGGCCGGCCGTCCGCCGCTGAGGACTTCCTCACCGATGAGGAGATCTCGGCATCCAGCTCCTAGCGGATCCGCATGGGTGGCCCGTCAGCAGTGCGTGCCACCCTTGCTGCACCTCTTGGTCAGGTCCAGTGTCACGGTGTACGCCGGGATGGCTGCGTTGTCGCCGGGTGCGGTTTCGACCACCTTGTGGACGTGCATCTGTCCTGCCGCCAGTTTGAACAGCATCTCCGCGCCGAACTCCAAGGCGGGCGGAGCGATCAGCCCGAAGACACCGGCGGAACCTTCGTCGTGCGGCTCCTTCGTCGTCGTCGTCTGAACCGCGCACGGGTCGCTGGGCGGACCGTCGGAGATCTTGTCCACATTCGTTCCCGCCGCAGTCGCCGCGGGCGCCTCGTCCAGCACGCCGTCGACGTACTGAAGGAGCGCGTAGCGCCCGCCACCTGCATCCTCGATCCCGAAGGTCAGCGGTTCCCCACTCTGGGTGATCTTGCCGCCCCAGTTGTCTCTGCGGGTGTCGATCGTGACGTGCTCGTGGCCGCCGCAGCCGGTGTCGAACGGCGTCTTTGCGACCCACGCGCCTGAGCCGCTCACACTGGCGCCGTAGATGTCGTCGATCGGCGGGAAGCGCGGTGTGGCCAGCGTTGCTTCCGACCTCGACGCAAGGTCGAAGGTCCCCAGAGTCCCGAGTTCCGGGTTGGACTGATGCTCCTGTGCCTTGAACAGAATCTGCCCGCTCCAGAGCGCGCAGTTGGTCAGATTGTGCTCGAAGAGCTGAGCGCTTCCGACCTTGAACGAGTGCGACAGGTCGAGGATCGTCACGTCGATGACACTGAGCTTCGCGCCGAGATTGATCGACAGTCCGGCGCTGGCGCGGATCGAACACTGGTCGGCGTCGACCTCGCCGTACGGCGAGATGTCCACGGAGATCGCTGCCTCGGCCTCGCAACCCTTCGGGGTGTTGACGTCGCAGTCCTGCTCGGTCGTGTCGTCGCTCGGCGTGGCCCACGGGTCGCTGTCGATGAACACCACCAACGCGCCGACAAACGTGCCGCGCACGGCAACTTGCGCCTGCCCGTTGTAAGCGCCACTGCCTGACCCGCCGGCCTGATGGTTCCAGCTGAACCCGTTGTCACTGTCGTAGCTCACACCGAACGACGCACCGATCTCGGCGCTGCCGGTCAGACCGGCATCGTAGGTGGCGTTGACCACTATCTGCGGTGCGAAGTACGGGAACAACACGATCGGTACACCGGCGATGTCGACCACCACCTCCCCGAGCGAGAGGTGACCGAGGTCGAAGGTGTGCGACGCGCTGCCCTGCCCGGTCGCGTCGACCGACGCCGACGCCGATGTCGACACCTCGGTCTGGCTGGCTACGTGCACGCCCGAGAACAACGAGATCGACGCGTCGATGCTGATCGACACACCGGCCGACCCCTCGATGTGGATCGACGCACCCGGTGGGTTGTAGTCCTTGTGGCAGGTGATGGTTGCGCCGATCCCGGTCGGCGCACCGGACACCGAGCAGACCGTCGAGATACTCGGATGTACGACGTGACCGCCGGCCGGTAGCGCGGCCGTCTTGTGCGTGCCGAGCGTCGGGGGGGGGGGGGGCGCCCCCCGGGGGCCGCCCCCCCGGGGGGGCCGGGGGGGGGGCGGCCCCCCGCCCCCCCCCCCCCCGGCGGGGCCCCCCCCCGCCCCCCCCGCCCGCGGGGCGGGGGGCAAAAACCCCCCCGTCGACCGCTCGTTCCGCATGG
>CAYNDD010000055.1:0-15308 GCA_964395425.1 uncultured Frankiaceae bacterium | reverse complement strand
TCGACCAGCTGGCGCAGCGGCGCACCAGGGGTCAGCAGGTGCTGCTGTCCGACCACCTCGTCGAGCGAGCGCGGGCGCATCCGGGCCGCGAGCGGCGCGGATGACTCGGCCAGATCCTCGGCCGCCTGTGAGAACAGGTCGCCGGCCACAGCCCGGAGCCTATGCCGCTACGGTCAGTCGGCGCCGGGGTCGACGTCGATGCCGGCCTCGGCCCGCTGCTCGGCCGTGATCGGGGTCGGGGCGCCGGTCAGCGGATCGCCGCCGCTCGACGCCTTCGGGAACGCCATCACCTCGCGGATCGCGTCGGTGCCGGCCAGTTCGCCGGCCAGCCGGTCGATGCCGAAGGCGATCCCGCCGTGCGGCGGCGGGCCGTACCGGAACGCCTCGAGCAGGAACCCGAACTTGGTCTGGGCCTCCTCCCGGGTCAGCCCGATCACGTCGAAGACCCGCTGCTGCATCTCGGCCCGGTGGATCCGGATCGAGCCACCACCGAGCTCGACCCCGTTGCCGACGACGTCATAGGCCCGGGCAAGCGCGTTTTCGGGGTCGTCCTGGAAGGTCCCGGCCCAGGCCTCAGTGGGTGCGGTGAACGGGTGGTGGACCGCGGTCCAGCCGCCGTGCGCGCTCGGCTCGAACATCGGCGCCTCGACGATCCAGAGGAAGCGCCACTCGGCGTCGTCAATCAGGCCCTGCTGCCGGCCGACGGCGAGCCGCAGCGCACCGAGCAGCTCGAGGGTGGACCGGCGCGGACCGGCCGCGAACAAGATCGCGTCCCCGGGGGCCGCTCCGGCGGCTGCCGGCAGGGCGGCCAGGCGCTCCGGCTCCAGCTGGCCGATCGAGCCGCGTGGCTCGCCCTCCGCCGGGACGAGCAACCAGGCGATCCCCTTGCCGCCCCTGGCCTTCGCCCACTCCTGCCAGGCGTCGAGCTCCTTGCGGGTGTAGGCCGCCCCGCCCGGTACGACGACCGCACCGACGTGCTCGGCCTGGAAGACCCGGAACTGCGTGCCGGCCATCTGCCCGGTCAGGTCGACCAGCTCGAGACCGAACCGGAGGTCGGGCTTGTCCGAGCCGTAGCGGCGCATCGCCTCGCCGTACGTCATCCGCGGGAACGGGCGCGGCAGCTCGATGCCGAGCAGCTCGCGCCAGAGCGTGGCCAGCATTTCCTCGGTCAGCGCGAAGACGTCCTCCTCGTCGAGGAACGACATCTCGATGTCGAGCTGGGTGAACTCCGCGGTCCGGTCGGCCCGGAAGTCCTCGTCGCGGAAGCATCGGGCGATCTGGTAGTAACGCTCGAAACCGCCGACCATCAGCAGCTGCTTGAACAGCTGCGGCGACTGCGGCAGCGCGTACCAGTGACCCGGCTGCAGGCGGACCGGCACCAGGAAGTCGCGCGCACCCTCGGGCGTGGACCTGGTGAGGTACGGCGTCTCGATGTCGACGAAGTCGTGGCTCTCCATCACCTGGCGGATCAGCGACAGCGCCCGCGCCCGGGTGCGGATGGCCCGAGCCGGCCCGGTGCGGCGCAGGTCGAGGTAGCGATGCTTCCAGCGCAACACCTCGTCGACGCCGGAGTCGATCTCGTCGGAGCCGTCGATCGGGAACGGCAGCGCCTCGCTCTCGCTGAGCACCTCGACCGACGTCGCGACCACCTCGACCTCGCCGGTGTCGAGGTTGGGGTTCACCGTGTCCGACGTACGAGCGGTCACCGCGCCGGTGACCGCGATGCACCACTCGCTGCGGAAGGCATGGACCGCGTCGAGGTCACGGCAGACGACCTGCACGATGCCGCTCGCATCGCGCAGGTCGAGGAAGGTCAGCCCGCCGAAGTCGCGGCGGCGGGCCACCCAGCCCGCCAGCGTGACCTCGGTGCCGACGTCGGCGGACCGCAGCACGCCCGCCCGGTGGGTGCGGATCATCGGACCCCGCCGTCGGTCACGCTCGGGCGCAGGTCGGCCACGGGCGGCGACCACGAGGCCGGATCGGCGTCGACCTGCTCCCCCGACCGGATGTCGCGGACCTGATCGGTGCCGTCGTTCTGTGGAAACCACACGTACGGAATCCCCCGTCGTTCGGCGTACCGGATCTGCTTGCCGTACTTCTCCGCGGCCGGCGCGACGTGGCAGGCGATGCCGCGGCCGCGAAGTTGTGCCGCGATGCTCTCGCAACGCGGCCGGGAGTCGTCATCCGGGAGCGCGACGAGGGCGCAGGTCGGCACCTTCCGGCTGATCGCGAGCGCGTCCTGGCCGAACAACCGGCCTAGCATGCGGGTCACGCCGAGGGAGAGTCCGACCCCGGGATAGGTCACCTCGCCGTCGGATGCGAGCGCGTCGTAGCGCCCGCCGGAGCAGACCGACCCGATCGACTCGTGCCCGACCAACTCGGTCTCGTAGACCGTGCCGGTGTAGTAGTCGAGCCCGCGGGCGATGCTCAGGTCGGCGACCATCAGGCCGGGTGCCTGCCGACGGGCCGCGTCGACCACGACGGTCAGCTCCTCGAGCCCTTGGTCGAGCATCGGGTCGGTGATGCCCAGTGCGACCACCGCGGCGGCAAACGAGGAGTCCGCCGAGCTGATGCCGGCCAGCGCCAGGCAGGCGTCCGCCTGCGCCACGGAGCACCCGGCCTCCTCGGTCAGCATGGTGTGCACCCGGCGCGGGCCGACCTTGGCGAGCTTGTCGACGGTTCGCAGCACGAGGCCGAAGTCGTCGATCCCGAGCCCGCGGTAGAAGCCCTCCGCGATCCTGCGGTTGTTCACCCGCATCCGGATCGGCGGCACCGGCAGCCGCCCGATCGCGTCGGCCATGACCAACGGCAGCTCCACCTCGTAGTGGAACGGAAGGGTGTCGCGGTCGATGACATCGATGTCGGCCTGCAGGAACTCGCGGTAACGGCCCTCCTGCGGCCGCTCGCCGCGCCAAGCCTTCTGGATCTGGTAGCGCCGCAGCGGGAAGTCGAGCTTGCCGGAGTTCTCCAGGACGTAGCGCGCGAACGGCACGGTGAGGTCGAAGTGCAGGCCGAGCCCGGAGTCGGAGTCGTCCGCCTCGGCCTGCAGCCGCCTGAGCAGGTAGATCTCCTTGTCCGTCTCACCTTTGCGGAGCAACTGCTCCAGCGGCTCGACCGACCGGGTCTCCACCGGTACGAAGCCGTGCATCTCGAAGGTCGAGCGGATCGTGTCGACGACGTACTGCTCGATCAGGCGGCGCTCCGGCAGCCACTCCGGGAACCCCGACATCGGGGCGGGTTTGGCCACGTCAGCTCACAGCCCCCGCCGGATCGGCGTTGCGGCGGGCAGATCGGCGAGGAACGGGTTGGTCGTGCGTTCGTGGCCGATCGTGGTGTCGGGTCCGTGGCCCGGACGTACGACGGTCTCGTCCGGAAGCCCCAGCGGCACCCTGGCGAGCGAGTCCAGCATCGCCTCCAACGAGCCGCCCGGCAGGTCGGTGCGCCCGATCGAGCCGGCGAAAAGCAGGTCGCCGGAGAAGAAGTCGCCGGCGGCGCTGAACGTGACCGAGCCGGGCGTGTGACCCGGGGTCCAGTCGACCCGCAGCTCGAGCCCGGCCAGCGACAGGACCTCGCCGTCGGCGAGCTCCCGGACGTCGTCGGGCTCGGACCACTCGAGCCGGCCGAGGATCGGCGTACCGGGGCGGAGGCCGAGCCCGGCGAACGGATCGGTGAGCATCCCGCGGTCACCCGGGTGGATCAGGGCCGGCACGTTCTTGGCACCGCAGACCGGCGTGACCGACCAGATGTGGTCGACGTGGCCGTGGCTCAGCAGCACCGCCACCGGCATCAGGCCGAACTCGCTGAGCACGTCGTCGAGCGGCCCCTCAGCGCCGTGGCCGGGGTCGATCACGACGCACTGCTCGCCGCGCGCCGGCGCGACGACCCAGCAGTTCGTCTCCCACGGCCCAGCGGGAAACCCGACGACGAGCACGATGATCCTTTCAGGTGGGTTTCAGGTCAGACTATCGAGCGCTCTTCTAGACTCAGCGCGGTCATTTTCCCGCACCGATTCCGGAGGCCTTTGTGGCGACCAGTCGCCGGCGTGAGCGCGAGCTCGCCCGACGTCGCTTCGAGCGACGCCGTCAAGCCGAGCTCGAACGACGCGCGCGGACAAAGCGGCGCAACACGGTGATCGGCGCGAGCGTGGGAACGCTCGCCGTGATCGTCGTCCTGGTCATCCTCGGAATCGTGATCTTCGGCGGCTCCGGCAAGAAGAAGGGCGTGTCGACCAGCCCAACACCGAGCATCACGCCCACGGCGACGACGACCCCGACCCCACCGCCCGCGCCGACGAAGTGCGCGAAGATCACGCCCAACCCGCCGGCCAAGGGCGACCCGACCGTGCCGGACGTCAAGGGCAAGGCGCCGTCCAAGCTGGTCGTGAAGGACATCAAGGCCGGCCACGGCAAGGCGGCGAAGAAGGGCAGCACGATCACGGTCAAGTACGTCGGTGTGGCGTGCAGCTCCGGCAAGGCGTTCGACGCCTCCTACACCGACGGCGCGAAGAACAAGGAGTTCAGCTTCCAGCTCGGTGCCGGCAAGGTGATTCCGGGCTGGGACCAGGGTCTGGTCGGCATGAAGGCCGGCGGGGTCCGCGAGCTGGTGATCCCGGCCGCGCTCGGTTACGGAACCACCGGCTCCGGGGCGATCAAGCCCAACGAGACGTTGATCTTCCTCGTCACCATGGTCAAGGCATGACCCGTCGGCATCTCGCTGCTGCCGGTCTCGCGCTGGTCCCGCTGCTCGCGACCGCGTGCGGATCGAGCAGCAGCGGTGCCAACGCGACCTTGTCGGTCTCGCCGAAGGCCGGCACCTTGAACGCCAACGGGTGTACGACGCCACCGCCGTTGCAGCAGAACCACCTGCAGTTCGCGAACGAGCCGCCGCTGAAGATCAAGCGGACGACCTACACGGCGCGGATCGTGACGAACTGCGGCACGATCATCGTGTCGATGTTCGGCGGCAAGGCGCCGCACACGGTCAACTCGTTCGCGTTCCTCGCCGGTCGGGGCTACTTCAACGACACGCCGTGTCACCGGCTCACCACGCAAGGGATCTTCGTCCTGCAGTGCGGTGACCCGACCGGCACCGGCACCGGCGGGCCCGGCTACACGCTTCCCGAGGAGAACCTGAAAGGCGCGACCTATCCGGCCGGCACGGTCGCGATGGCCCGGACCCAGCAGCCGCACTCGGGTGGCAGCCAGTTCTTCCTCGTCTACGCCAACACCAGCCTGCCACCGCAGTACACCCCGTTCGGCCGGATCACTGCCGGGCTGAGCGTGCTGCAGCGGATCGCCAGGGCCGGCACCGACAACTCCAACGGCGCCGGCGACGGGCACCCCAACCAACCAGTCGTGATCGAGTCGTTCGGAGTCACCAAGGGCTGACCGGGCCAGCGATCCCCGTTTCAGCACACAACGCCACCCGCGAAACCGCCCACACCACCCCGTCCATGCACACGCATGCCCAAACGTCGTGCTGGTCAACGAGCGTTGTGTGCTGAAACGGGAAATCGGCGGGACGCGGCGTCCGAAGAAGCGGCCGCGAGGTAGTCGCTGGCAAGGCCGCAGGGAGCGCCGCCTGCTTGGAGGCACGCAAGCGACCGAGAACGCCGCCAGCGGCTAGCTCGCGGTCGCTCAGAACCCTGACGTGACTCGATATGCGTCGTAGACGCCTTCCACTCCGCGTACGGCGCGGAGCAGGTGGCCGAGGTGTTTCGGGTCGCCCATCTCGAAGGTGAACCGTGACGTCGCCACTCGGTCGCGGGTGGTCGAAACGGCGGCGGACAAGATGTTGACGTGCGCGTCGGAGAGCACTCGGGTCACGTCGGAGAGCAACCGGTTCCGGTCGAGTGCCTCGACGTGGATTGCGACCAGGAAGACCGAGCCGGCGGTGGGAGCCCACTCGACCTCGACCAGCCGGTCGGGGTCGGCCTGCAGGCTCGCGGCGTTGGTGCAGTCGACCCGGTGCACCGACACCCCGTGGCCGCGGGTCACGAACCCGAGGATCTCGTCGCCCGGCACCGGGGTGCAGCAGCGGGCGAGCTTCGCCCACACGTCGGTCACGTCCTTGATCACGACGCCGGGATCGCCGGCCGGCCGCGGCCGGGCGCGGGTCCGGGTGGCGGTCTCGGTCTCGGCGATGTCGTCGACGGCGCATTCGGGTCCGCCGAGCGCGTGCACGAGGCGCTGGACGATCGACTGCGCCGACATCTGGCCCTCGCCGATCGCGGCATACAGCGCCGATACGTCGGCGTAGTGCAGGTCGCGGGCGAGCGTCAGTAGCGCGTCACCGCCCATCAGCCGCTGCAACGGCAGCCCGGCCTTGCGCATCGCGCGGCTGAGCGCTTCCTTGCCCTGGTCGATCGCGTCCTCGCGACGCTCCTTGGCGAACCACTGGCGGATCTTGTTGCGGGCCCGCGGCGACTTGACGAACGACAACCAGTCGCGGCTCGGTCCGGCCGACTCGGACTTCGACGTGAAGACCTCGACCACGTCGCCGTTGTCGAGCGGCGACTCGAGCGGCACCAACCGGCCGTTGACCCGCGCACCGATGCAACGGTGCCCGACCTCGGTGTGGACGGCGTACGCGAAGTCGACCGGGGTCGCACTCGCCGGCAGGGCAATCACGTCGCCCTTCGGCGTGAAGACGAAAACCTCGTTGGCGTGCAGGTCCCAGCGCAGCGAGTCGAGGAACTCGCCGGGGTCCTGAGTCTCGCGCTGCCAGTCGACCAGCTGCCGTAGCCAGGTCATGTCGTGCTCGCCGACCTCGGTCGTTTCCTTGTATTTCCAATGGGATGCGATGCCGTACTCGGCCCGGCGATGCATCTGCGTGGTCCGGATCTGCACCTCGACCGGCTTGCCCTGCGGGCCGATCACGGTGGTGTGCAGCGACTGGTAGAGGTTGAACTTCGGCATCGCGATGTAGTCCTTGAACCGGCCGGGCACCGGCGACCACATGGTGTGAATCACACCGAGCGCCGCGTAGCAGTCGCGCTCGGTCTCGACCGTGATGCGCAGCCCGACCAGATCGTGGATGTCATCGAAGTCGCGCCCGCGCACGATCATCTTCTGGTAGATCGAGTAGTAGTGCTTCGGCCGGCCGGTGACCGTCGCCTTGATCTTCGCGTTGCGCAGCTCAGCGCCGACGCTCTCGGAAACTCCGGCCAGGTAGGTCTCGCGGGATGGAGCACGCTCGGCCACCAGTCGAACGATCTCGTCGTAGCGCTTCGGGTAGAGGGTCGCGAAGGACAGGTCCTCGAGCTCCCACTTGATCGCGTTCATCCCGAGCCGATGCGCCAGCGGCGCGTAGATCTCCAGGGTCTGCTTGGCCATCCGGTGCTGCTTGTCCGGCGGCAGCCAGGACACGGTACGGATGTTGTGCAGCCGGTCGGCCAGCTTGACGATGAGCACCTTCGGGTCGCGCGCCATCGCGACCACCATCTTGCGGATCGTCTCGGCCTCGGCCGACTCGCCGTAGCGGACCTTGTCGAGCTTGGTCACGCCGTCGACCAGGCGGCCGACCTCGTCACCGAAGTCGCGGGTGACGTCGGCGAGCGACAGCGCGGTGTCCTCGACGGTGTCGTGCAGCAACGCGGCGCAGAGGGTCGGAGCCTCCATACCGAGCTCGGCCGCGATCGTCGCCACGGCAACCGGATGGGTGATGTAGGGATCGCCGCTACGCCGCTGCTGGCCGCGGTGACACCGCTCGGCCACCTCGTAGGCCCGGACCACAAGCCGGGTGTCGGCCTTCGGATGGTTGGCGCGCAAGGTCTTCAGCAGCGGCTCGAGCTCCGGCGGCGGCGAGTCCTTGGGGCCGGCGAGGCGGCCCAGCCTGGTCCGGACCCGCGCGGCCGGGGCGGGCTCGGTGATCGATTCGGCGGCAGCGGGCAGGACGTCATCCGCAACCGGAACGACGTCATTTGCCACGCGCACAGCCCTTCGTCAGCTTCAGGTATCAAGTCTAACGATCGAAGCGTGTCCAGCGTTCCCGTCCGGCGGCGCGGCGCGCACGAATGGGCTAATGGGAAGCTAGTAGGTCAGCAGCGCCTGGACGTCGAGGTCGCCCAGCCGAGCGCGACCGTCGAGCGCCGCGAGCTCGATCAGCACGCTGCAACCGGCAACGACCGCGCCGGTCCGCTCGACCAGCCGCACCGCGGCGGCCACCGTGCCGCCGGTGGCAAGCACGTCGTCGACAAGCAGCACCCGCTCGCCGGCGCTGAAGGCGTCCTGGTGCACCTCGATCGTCGCCTCGCCGTACTCGAGGGCGTAGGACTCGGCGAAGGTCGCGCTGGGCAGCTTGCCGGCCTTGCGGATCGGGACGAACGCGGCGCCGAAGTGATAGGCGACCGGGGCGGCGAGGATGAAGCCGCGGGCTTCGATGCCGACCACCTTGTCGATCGTGCCGCGGCCGTGGTGGCCGACGATCGCGTCGACCGCACCGGCGAACGCCACGTGGTCGGCGAGCAACGGGGTGATGTCCTTGAAGCTGACCCCCGGCTCGGGAAAGTCCGGGATCTCTCGCACCCTCGAGCGCAGCAGCGCCTCCAGGTCGAGCGGGCTCACCGCCGCTTGCGCGACTTGCCGCGCCCGCCAGGCCGCCCGCCGCGGTTGCTCCGCCGCTGCGCCTGGGCCGGCCGGGACCCGGCTCTCGGCGGCGTACCCGTGCGCGGCGGGCCGGCCGGCACTTCCTCGCCGGTTCCGTCGTCGGCGCTGCCGTCGCCGACCGGGTCGGCCGGCTCGAGCTTGGTGGCGACGAACCGCTGGGCGGGCTGGTCGCGGGCGGCCAGCGGTGCGCCGGCCGTGGCCGGGGTCAGACCGCCGACCGCTTCGCGCGACTCCTTCGCCCGCCGGCTGGCAACCCGCTTGGCCAACTGCTGGTACGTCGGCTCGCGCTCCTTGAACTCACACAGCAGCGGCGTCGCGATGAAGATCGACGAGTAGGCACCCGACGCGAGACCGATGAACAGCGCCAGCGAAAGGTCGTTCAGCGATCCGGCACCGAGCAGGCCCGAGCCGATCACCAGCAACCCCAGCACCGGCAGGAGCGCGATGATCGAGGTGTTGATCGACCGGACCAGAGTCTGGTTGACCGCCAGGTTGGAGGCCTGGGTGAAGGTCATCTTGCTGCCGCCGGCGATCCCCGCGGTGTTTTCCCGCACCTTGTCGAACACGACCACGGTGTCGTAGAGCGAATAACCGAGGATCGTCAGCAACGCGATGACGGTGGACGGGCTGACCTGGAACCCCGACAGCGAATAGATGCCTGCCGTGATGACGAGGTCATGCAGCAGCGCGATGATCGCCGCCAACGCCATCTTCCATTCGAACCGGACCGAGAGATAGGCGATGACCGCGATCAGGAAGATGATCAGGCCCAGGACCGCCTTGTGGGTGATCTGACTGCCCCAGGTCGAGCCGACGGTCGTGATGTCGAGGTTCTGCTCAGTCACTCCGATCTTGCTGATCAGCGAGGTCTGGACCTGGTTGACCTGGGTGGTGTCCAGCGTCTTGGTCTGGACCTCGAACCGCTCGTCCGATCCGGTACCGGTGGTCTCTACCACGCTGGGGTTGATCCCCGCCGAGGTGACCGCATCTCTGACCTGGGTGACCGTGTGCCCGTTCAGCGGGCCCTGGAACTGCGCGCCGCCGGTGAAGTCGATGGAGGGGTTGATCCCCCGGATCGCCAGGCTGATGATGCCGATCGCCATCACCGTCAGCGAGAGCGCATACCAACGGCGACGGCGGCCGATGAAGTCCCACGAGACCTCACCGCGGTAGAGCCGGGTGGCTATCGAATCGCGCGCCATCTCAGGCCTCCGTCGGCTTCGGCCGGCTGATCCGCGAACCGCGCTGCGGCGCATCCTCTATATCGACATCGCGTACGACGCCGGCCCGGGCCTTGCCCACGCCGGTCCACGGCTTGCCGGAGTCGAACGCGGGTCGGCGCGCGAGCAGGGTGAGCAGCGGCTTGGTGAAGAAGAACACGATGAACAGGTCCGACAGGGTCGACAGGCCGAGCGTGAAGGCAAAGCCGCGGACATCGCCGATCGACACGAGATAAAGCACGACGGCGGCCAGCAGGGACACCGTGTCGGCGGAGAGGATCGTCCGCCGCGCGCGCGGCCAGGCCCGCTCGACCCCGCTGCGCAATCGTCTGCCTTCGCGAATCTCGTCGCGCAATCGTTCGAAGAACACGACGAAGGAGTCGGCGGTGATGCCGACCGCGACGATGAACCCGGCGATGCCGGGGAGCGACAGCGTGTAACCCACCGACGACTGCCCGAGCAGGGTCGTGACGGCGTACAGAATCAGGCCGGACACCGCGAGGCTGCCGACCGTGACGATGCCGAGCGCGCGGTAGTAGAGCAGCGAGAAGATGATGACCAGGCCGAGCCCGATGATGCCGGCGATCAGCCCGCCGCGTAGCTGAGCGGCGCCGAGGCTGGCCGAGACCGACTGCACGTCCGACGGGTCGAACTTCAGCGGCAGCGCGCCGTACTTGAGGATGTTCGCGAGATCGTCAGCGCTCTTCTGGGTGAAGCCGCCGGTGATCTGCGCCTGCCCGCCTGCGATCCCACCGGCGCTGCTGATGTACGGCGCAGACTCCACCACACCGTCGAGCACGATCGCCACCGAGTTGCACCCGGTCGGCGGGGAGCAGGCCGTGGACTGCGGTTGGCCGTTGTTGATGGCGTACGCCTTCGCAGTGACCTTCTGCCAGGCACTCGAGCCGCTGCCGTTGAAGTTGAGGTCGACCTGCCACTGGTTGGTCTGCCCGATACTCGAGCTTGCGCTGGTCACTTGGGTGCCTTCGACCGCGGCCGGCGCGAGCAGGTATTTGGTGCTGCCGTCGGTCGAGCACCCGATGATGTAGTCGGTCGGGACGTCGTTGCCCTCGGTCGGGTTCGGGTTCTTGAGGCAGTCCCAGTTGGCGTAGGACGCCAAGAACGCGGAGCTCAGCGTGGCCGACTGGCTGTTGGGAAGCGGCGTGTTGACCAGGCCGGTCGGAGTTGGTGCGGGCGTCGGCGAGGATGCCGGTGTTGCGGTCTGCGTCGCGGTCGGCGTGGGAGTCGCGGTCGGCGTGGGAGTGGGCGAGCTCGTTGCCTTCTTCAGGGCCGAGGACACCGCGTCCCCTTGCGACGAGGACGACGTGCTCGTCTTCGGGCTGGGCGAGTGCGTCGTCTTGCTGTGCGCGTGCTTGTGCTTGTGCTTGCCCGGCTTGCTGGACTTGGTCGTTGAGGGCGAGGTCGTGGGCGTGGGCGACGTGGTCGAGACCGGCGTCGGGATCCCGCTGCCGATCGACAGGGCCTGGCGGAAGCGGAGCAACGCGGTCTGGCCGACCGCGCTAAGCACCGAATGACCCTTGCCGGGCACCTGGACGACGATGTTGTCGTTGCCCTGGGTCGCCACACTGGCGTTGGACACGCCGAGCCCGTTGACCCGCTTGCGGATGATGACGACCGCCTGGTTGAGCGCGCTCTTGGTGACCTTGCCGTTGCCGATCGGGTGCGCGGTCAAAGTGATCTCGGTGCCACCCCGAAGGTCGAGCCCGAGGTGCGGAGCCTGGGTCGGGCCGAGAAAGACACCGAGATACAGCGCGATCAGGGCCAGCGCCACCAGGCCGAGGGAACGGCCGGGTCGCTGCTTCGCCGGTCCAGCCACTGGGATCTGCCTTCCGATTGGTTTCGTCGCCGAGGCGCGTGGGCGCGGTGGGCTACGCGGGCGCCGACTCGTCCGGGACGTCGTCGGTAGGTTCGGCCGAGCTCGCGGCCGGGTCGGGATCGTCGATGACCTCGTGGGTCGAGGCGTCGGGGCCGTCGGCGTCGGGCTCCGGCTCGGCGACGTTGACCCGAAGGATCGACGCGGGCAGGTAGTGGCACTGCACGCCGGGGGCGATCTCGAGGGTCAGCATGTCGTCCTCGACCGCGACCACGGTCGCGATCAGGCCGGCTGTCGTCGTCACCTCGTCGCCGACCTCGACCTGCCGGCGGGCGGTTGCCGCGGCTCGCTGCCGGTTGCGGGCCGGCCGCAGGAACAGCACGTAGGCCAGCGCAAAGATCGCGACCAGGATCAGGATCGAGAACCCGCTGCTGCCACTGCTCTTGGATGACGTGGCTGCCAGGACAGTCGCAAGCGACGTATGACTCATCTGCACCGGACTCGGTCCTCCATCGCTCAAGGTCATGCCGGCGCGGGCCGGTAAGCCGGGCTTGAGTCTACGTGCCGAGCGCTCCGATCGGCGGCGCTATGAACCCGGAGCGTCGGGCTCGGCGTCGGCCAGGTCGATCAGCGCAACCTCGGCATCGAGGTCGAACAGGCCTTGTGGCGAGGCAGTGGGTGCCGGCGGGGTCAGGCCGACGTGCCGCCAGGCGGCTGCGGTGGCAACCCGGCCACGCGGAGTGCGCGCGAGCAGACCGGCCCGGACCAGGAACGGCTCGGCCACGGTTTCGATCGTCTCGGCCTCCTCGGCCACCGCTACCGCAATCGTGCTGAGGCCGACCGGACCGCCACCGAAGCGCCGCAGCAGCGCGTCGAGAACGGCGTGATCGAGCCGGTCGAGGCCCAGCTCGTCGACGTCGTACACCTCGAGCGCGGCCCGCGCGATCTCGCGGGTCACCGTTCCGTCGGCCCGGACCTCGGCGTAGTCGCGCACCCGGCGCAGCAGCCGGTTGGCGATCCGGGGCGTGCCCCGCGCCCGGCCGGCGATCTCGACCGCCGCCGGCGGGGTCAGGTCGACACCGAGCAATGCGGCGCTGCGGACCAGCACGTGCTCGAGCTCGTCGCTCGAATAGAAGTCGAGCCGGGCCACGAATCCGAACCGGTCCCGCAACGGGCCGGGAAGCATGCCGGCCCGGGTGGTCGCGCCGACCAGGGTGAATGGCGCGACGTCGAGCGGGATCGCGGTCGCGCCGGGACCCTTGCCGACGACCACGTCGACCCGGAAGTCCTCCATCGCGACGTAGAGCATCTCCTCGGCTGGCCTGGCCATCCGGTGGATCTCGTCGAGGAACAGCACCTCGCCCTCGGCGAGGGTCGACAGCAGAGCAGCCAGGTCGCCGGCTCGTTCGATCGCCGGGCCGCTGGTGATCCGCAGCGGCGCACCCAGCTCGCTCGCGATGATCATCGCCAGCGTGGTCTTGCCGAGCCCGGGCGAGCCCGCGAGCAGCACGTGGTCGGGCACCCGGCCCCGGCCCTTTGCCGCGTCGATGATCAGCGAGAGCTGCTCGCGGACCCGTTCCTGGCCGACGAAGTCGGCGAGCCGCTTCGGCCGCAGTGCCGCATCGACGACCTCGTCGTCGGCGTCGGCGAGCGACGAGACGATGTCGTTGTTGCCGGGCGCGGTCATGCCCGGCTCAGCATCTGTAGGCACGACCGCAGCAGCGCGCCGACGTCGGGCGTGTCGCCGACCGCTTGAGCCGCCTCGGCCTCCGGTCCGACCGCGGCCAGGGCCTCATCCACCTCACGACTGCTCCACCCCAGGCCGAGCAGCGCCGAGCGCAACTGGTCACGCCACACCCCGGGCCCGTCCCGGCCGGGCAGCCGCAACACCGTCGCCGAGGTCGAGATGTGGCCGAGCTTGTCCTTGAGCTCGAGCACGAGCCGTTGCGCGCCCTTGCGGCCGATGCCCGGCACGAGCATCAGCGCACCGATGTCCTCGGTCACCACCGCGCTGCGCACCGCGTCCGGGGAGTGCGCGGCTAGCACCGCCTGCGCGAGCCGCGGCCCGACCCCGGTGACGCCCTGCAGGGTCTCGAAGACCGCCCGCTCCTCGTCGGTCGCGAACCCGAACAGCGTGAGCGAGTCCTCGCGTACGACGAGACTCGTCGCGAGCCGGGCGGTGCTGCCGGTCCGCAGCGTCGCGAGCGTGGCCGGGGTGCACTGCACGGCCAGACCGACCCCGCCGACCTCGATCACGGCGGCGTCCCCGCTGATCGCGAGCACCTGGCCCGACACCGACGCGATCACCGCGCAACCGTCCGCGCAGGCTTGCCGCGCAACGCAGGCCGCCGGTGCAGGTCGGCCTCGGCATCCAGCCGGGCCAGCGCGCTCCCTCGCCAGATATGGCAGATCGCCAGGGCGAGCGCGTCGGCGGTGTCGGCCGGCCGGGGCGCGGTGGGCAGCGCGAGCAGCCGGGTGACCATCGCGCCGACCTGGGCCTTGTCCGCACGGCCCGACCCGGTCACCGCGGCCTTGACCTCACTCGGGGTGTGCAGCGCCACCCTGATGCCGGCCCGGGCCGCGGTGGTGATCGCGACCGCGGCTGCCTGCGCGGTGCCCATCACGGTCCGGACGTTGTGCTGGCTGAAGACCCGCTCGACCGCGACCACCTCGGGCCGGTAGCGCTCGATCCAGTCGGTGATCTCGCCCTCGAGGCTGAGCAGGCGGGCCGAGATGTCGTCGCTCGACGGCGTACAGGCGACCCCGAAGGCCACTGCGGTCAGCCGGCGCCCGGCCAGGCCGTCGACGACGCCGAGCCCGCACCGGGTCAGGCCGGGGTCGACACCGAGCACCCGCATCGCGGCAAACCACCCTTCGCCGACTTCTCCGAACGTGTGTTCGGATCGTACGGCGACCGGCGCGCGCCGCCCCGCAGCGACTCGCCGTCCGCGCGGAAAGCTCAGGCCATTGGGCCGGCTCCGGCACTGAGCGGCTAGGCCGACTCGAGCACGTCGTCGCTGACGTCGAAGTTGGCCCAGACGTTCTGGACGTCGTCGCTGTCCTCGAGCGCGTCGACCAGCCTCAGCACCTTACGGCCGGTCTCGTCGTCGAGCGGCACCGAGACCGACGGCAGGAACGCCACGTCGGAGGACTCGACCTCGATCGATGCGGCCTCCAGCGCGGCCCGCACCGCGGCCAGATCGGTGGCCTCGCTGATCACCTCGAAGTCCTCGCCGAGGTCGTTGACCTCCTCGGCGCCGGCGTCGAGCACCGCAGCGAGGACGTCGTCCTCGCTCGCGCCCGAGGACTTGGCAACGATCACCACGCCCTTGCGGGCGAACAGATAGGCCACGCTGCCCGGATCGGCGAGCGTGCCGCCGTTGCGGGTGAGCGCGGTGCGGACCTCGGAAGCAGCCCGGTTGCGGTTGTCGGTGAGGCACTCGACGAGTACGGCGACCCCGCCGGGCCCGTAGCCCTCGTAGGTGATCGCCTCGTAGTCGGCGCCGCCGGCATCCACGCCGGAGCCGCGGCGGACCGCGCGGTCGATGTTGTCGTTCGGGACCGAGTTGCCCTTTGCCTTGGCGATCGCGTCCGCGAGGGTGGGATTGCCGGCCGGGTCACCGCCGCCGGTGCGCGCGGCCACCTCGA
>CAYNDD010000054.1:0-15325 GCA_964395425.1 uncultured Frankiaceae bacterium | reverse complement strand
TTCCGGGGTGCCGACCGCCGGGCACTGGGTGGCGAGCACGCCGGCCGAGGTGGCCGCCGTCCTCGATCGGCTCGATCCGCCGTACGTCGTCAAGCACGACGAGCTCGCGGCCGGCAAGGGCGTGGTCGTCACCGCTGACCGGGCCGAGGCCGAGCAGCACGCGGTCGGGCATCGGGTGGTGATCGAGGAGTATCTGGACGGCCCCGAGGTCTCGCTGTTCTGCGTGACCGACGGCGCCGTCGTCGTGCCGCTGGTGCCGGCCCAGGACTTCAAGCGGGTCGGCGACGACGACGCCGGCCCCAACACCGGCGGCATGGGTGCCTACGCACCGCTGCCCTGGGCGCCGGCCGGGCTGACCACCGAGGTGGTCGAGCGGGTCGTGCGTCCGACCATCGCCGAGCTCGCGCAGCGCGGGGCGCCGTTCTCCGGATTGCTGTACGTCGGCCTTGCGCTGACCTCGCGCGGGATCAAAGTGGTGGAGTTCAATGTGCGGTTCGGCGATCCCGAGACCCAGGCCGTGCTCGCGCTGCTCGAAACCCCGCTCGGCGGGTTGTTGCACGCGGCCGCAACCGGGTCGCTGGCCGCGCATTCGCTGTTGCGGTGGCGGGAGGCAGCGGCGGTCACGGTCGTCATGGCGGCCGCCGGGTATCCGGCCACCCCCCGCACCGGTGATCCGGTCAAGGGAATCGAGGCGGCCGAGGCGATCGACGGGGTCGACGTACTGCACGCCGGCACCGCGGAGGTGGACGGGCAGCTGGTGACGAGCGGCGGCCGGGTGCTGTCGGTGACGTCGGTGGCCGCCGACCTGGCGGCTGCGAGAGAATCGGCGTACGCCGCAGTGGAGCAGATCGGGTTCGACGGCGCGCACTACCGAAATGACATCGCGGCGAAGGCCGCGCACCAAGACAGGGCGGCGAAGGCCGCGCACGAAGAAAGAGCGGCGAAGGCCGCGCACGAAGAAAGAGCGGCGAAGGCCGCGCACCAAGACAGAGCGAAAACGGCCGCGCCGGACGAGCAGACAGGGAACCGATGATCGAGCGCTACACGCTTCCCGAGATGGGTCGGGTCTGGAGCGAGGCGCATAAGTACGAGTTGTGGTGCCGGGTCGAGACGATGGTCCTCGAGGCGAATGCCGCGGCCGGCACTGTGCCGGCCGACGCGGTCGAGCCGGTGCGGGCCGCCCGGCCGCCGACGCCCGAGGCGGTCGAAGCGGTCGAGGCCATCACGCAGCACGACGTGATCGCGTTCCTGACCGCGTGGGCCGACAACACGACGCCGCGCGAAGCAGCCGCCTGGGTGCATTTCGGCATGACCTCGAGCGACCTGCTCGACACCGCGTTGGCGTTGCAGCTCGTCGACGCGACGGATCTGCTGGTCTCCAAGGCATCGGCCTTGGTGGCCGCATTGCGCGACCACGCCTTGACCCATCGCGAGACGTTGCGGGTCGGCCGGACGCACGGCGTGCACGCCGAGCCGGATGTGTGGGGGCACCGGGTCGCCGACTTCGCGTTCGCGATGGCGCGCTCGCGGGACCGGTTGCTGCGGGCTC
The DNA here is from genome assembly GCA_964395425.1 of uncultured Frankiaceae bacterium. Taxonomy (GTDB): domain Bacteria; phylum Actinomycetota; class Actinomycetes; order JAFAQI01; family JAFAQI01; genus DATAUK01. Next base: position 13,776 of record CAYNDD010000054.1, on the reverse strand, counting down.
GCGAGGCGGTCGCCGTCGCCAAGATCTCCGGCGTCGTCGGCACCTACTCCAACATCGACCCGGCCGTGGAGCAACAGGTGTCGGAGGCACTGGGGCTGCGACCGGCCGACGTGGCGACTCAGGTGGTCCTCCGGGACGGGATCAGCGAGTGGGTGTCGGCGCTCGCCGTACTCGCTTCGGTCTGCGAGGCGATCGCGCTCGAGGTCCGGCACGGGCAGCGCACCGAGGTGCGCGAGCTGGCGGAGCCGTTCGGCACCGGCCAGAAGGGCTCGAGCTCGATGCCGCACAAGCGCAACCCGATCATGTGCGAGCGGATCTGCGGGCTGGCGCGGATCGTTCGGGCCCAGATCGTGCCGGTGATGGAGGGCATTGCCCTGTGGCACGAGCGCGACATCTCGCACTCGTCGGTCGAGCGGATCGCGCTGCCCGATGCCGCGATCGGCACCGACTACCTGCTGCACCTGACAGCGCGGCTGGTCAACGGGCTGGTCGTCGACACTGCGCGGATGCGGACCAACCTCGACGCGACCGGCGGGCTGATCTACACCAGTGCGGTCCTGCTCGAGCTGGTCGAGTCCGGGCAGTCGCGCGAAGATGCGTACGCGATCACGCAGGCGGCGGCGATGGACACCTGGTCGACCGGTGTGCCGTTCCGCGAGACCTTGCGCAAACACGCCGCTGACGCCGGCCAGCCGCTCGACGAGGCTCGGCTGGACGAGGTCTGCCGGCCGCAGCGTTATCTCGAGCGGCTCGGCGACGTCTTCGACCGCGTGGCCACCCTCTCGTGACCGGAGATCCGCTGGCCGGACTGGCCGAGATCCGGGTCCACTCCGGCAAGGTACGCGAGCTGTATCTCGCCGGGGACGATTTGTTGCTGATGGTGGCGAGCGATCGGATCTCGGCGTTCGACTACATCCTGCCGACTGACATCCCGGACAAGGGTGCGGTCCTGACCGGGATGTCCTTGTGGTGGTTCGAGCAGCTTGCCGACATCGTTCCCAACCACGTCGTGACGGCGCGGGTCGAGGACTACCCGGCGATCTTCGCGCCGTACACCGAAGCGCTCCGCGGGCGGTCGGTCCTGTGCCGGAAGCTGGCGATGGTCGGTGTCGAGTGCGTGGCGCGCGGCTATCTCGCCGGCAGTGGGCTGCGCGACTACGAGACCACCGGATCGGTGTGTGGGATCGAGCTGCCGGTCGGGTTGCGGGACGGCTCCCGGCTGCCGGAGCCGATCTTCACGCCGACCACGAAGGCGCCCCTCGGTGAGCACGACAGCGCGATGACCTTCGACGATGTCGTAGCGGCGGTCGGCGCCGACGCTGCCGCGGAGCTTCGCGACGTGACGCTCGCGGTCTACTCCCGCGGCCGCGACCTTGCCGCGAAGGCCGGGATCATCCTGGCCGACACCAAGATCGAGCTGGGGCGGGACGGCGACGGCCGGCTATTGCTCGCCGACGAGGTGCTGACGCCTGACTCGTCGCGGTTCTGGCCGGAGATCAGCTGGGCGCCGGGCGGTCAGCAGCCCTCGTACGACAAACAGTACGTGCGCGACTGGCTTGCGCACGAGTCCGGCTGGGACCGGTCCAGCGAGCCGCCGCCCCTGCCGGACGACGTCGTGGCCAACACCCGGGCGAAATACGTCGAGGCCTACGAGCGCCTCACCGGCAAACGCTTCACCCCGTCCTCCACCACCCCCTGAGCCAAGCAATGTCACATTGCCCAGCACTTTGTGGGGGTGATGTGACATCACCCCCACAAATGCCCAGGCAATGTGACATTGCTTGGGATCGGTAGGGTCGGGGGGTGACCCGAGTCGTTGTCGACGTGATGCCGAAGCCGGAGATCCTTGATCCGCAAGGCCAGGCGATCGCCCGCGCCCTCCCGGACCTCGGCTTCGACAACGTGACCTCGGTCCGGCAGGGCAAGCGGTTCGAGATCGAGGTCGGCGAAGGCGGCGACGCGCTCGATGTCGCGCGTCGGGCCGCCGAGGCGATGCTCGCCAACCCGGTGATCGAGGACTTCTCGGTCCACCTGGCCGACTAGTCCGGCAAGAGCCCGGCCCGATCGCCTCGGGCGGCGCGTCTCGCCGCCGACGGCACGACCGCTCGCCGGTATCCTCGGGATGTGACGGCCGCAATCACCATCGGTGTTGTGACGTTCCCAGGCTCGCTCGATGACCGCGACGCCGCGCGCGCCGTACGAGCCGCCGGCCTCGAGGCCCTGCCGCTCTGGCACGGCGATGCCGCACTCCGCGGCGTCGACGCGGTGATCCTCCCCGGTGGCTTTTCCTACGGCGACTACCTGCGCGGCGGCGCCATCGCGCGGTTCTCCCCGGTGGTCGGCGAGATCGTGACCGCGGCGCGGGCCGGCCTGCCGGTGCTCGGCATCTGCAACGGCTTCCAGGTCCTCTGCGAGGCGCATCTGCTTCCCGGCGCGTTGGTGCGCAACGCCGGGCTGCGCTTCGTGTGTCGCGATCAGGTGCTGACCGTCGAGCAGGCCGGGACGCGGTGGACCAGCGACTACGCGACCGGCGAGCAGATCGTCGTACCGGTCAAGCACGGCGAAGGCAGGTACGTCGCCGACCCGGCCACGCTCGACCAGCTCGAGCAGAGCGGGCGCGTGGTGTTCCGCTACTCCGGCGGCAACCCGAACGGCGCGGTCAACGACATCGCCGGCATCGCCAACGACGCCGGCAACGTGGTCGGGCTGATGCCGCACCCGGAGCATGCGATCGACGAACTGACCGGGCCCAGCGCCGACGGCTTGCGGATGTTCACCTCGGTGCTGCAGGCGCTGATCGCGGCATGAGCGACGTCGACACCGTCGCGCACGCTGCCAGCACACCGGACGTCCCTCAGCCGTTCGCCGAGCTCGGGCTGAAAGCCGATGAGTACGAACGGATTCGGGCCATCCTCGGCCGCCGCCCGACCGCCACCGAGCTCGCGATGTACAGCGTCATGTGGAGCGAGCACTGCTCGTACAAGTCGAGCAAGGTGCACCTGCGCCAGTTCGCCGAGGACCCGCCGGCGAGCGACGCGATGCTGGTCGGCATCGGCGAGAACGCCGGAGTGGTCGACGTCGGCGACGGGCTGGCGGTCACCTTCAAGGTGGAGAGCCACAACCATCCGTCGTACGTCGAGCCCTACCAGGGAGCCGCGACCGGCGTCGGCGGGATCGTGCGCGACATCCTCACGATGGGCGCCCGGCCGATCGCGGTGATGGACTCGCTGCGGTTCGGCGCCGCCACCGCGCCGGACACCAAGCGGCTCGTGCAGGGGATCGTGGCCGGCGTCGGCGGCTACGGCAACTGCCTCGGTCTGCCGAACATCGGCGGCGAGGTCGGCTTCGATCCGACGTACGCCGGAAACCCGCTCGTCAACGCGCTGTGTGTCGGAGTGCTGCCGCACGACCGATTGCAGCTGGCCAGGGCAACCGGGGTCGGCAACCAGGTCGTCCTGCTGGGTGCCAAGACCGGTCGCGACGGTATCGGCGGCGTATCGGTCCTGGCCAGCGCGACCTTCGACGAGACGTCGTCGGCGAAGCGGCCGAGCGTCCAGGTCGGTGATCCGTTCACCGAGAAGATCCTGATCGAGTGCTGCCTCGAGCTCTTCGACGACAACCTGGTGAGCGGGATCCAGGATCTCGGGGGGGCCGGCCTGTCGTGCGCGACCAGCGAGACCGCCGGTCACGGTGACGGCGGGATGCGGATCGAGCTCGACCGCGTGCCGTTGCGCGAGGCCTCGATGTCGCCGCTCGAGGTGCTGACCAGCGAGTCGCAGGAGCGGATGCTCGCGATCGTCGAACCGCGCCACGTCGAGGCGGTCCTGGCCCGTTGCGCGAAATGGGGCGTCCTCGCGACCGTCATCGGCGAGGTGGTCGAGGGCGGCCGGCTGCTGGTCACCTGGCACGGCGAGGTTGTCGTCGACGTACCGCCCGGGTCGCTCGCCGACGACGGGCCGGTCTACCACCGGCCGGTCGCGCGACCGGACGACGACCAGGACGCGTTGATGGCCGCGAGCTCGTCGAGCCTGCCGCGACCGTCGACCCCGGCCGAGCTGCGCGAGACGGTGCTGCGGATGGTCGCCTCGCCCGAGCTGTGCTCGCGCCGATGGGTCACCGAGCAGTACGACCGCTACGTGCTCGGCGGCACCGTGCTCGCGATGCCGAACGACGCCGGCGTGGTCCGGCTCGGCGACGAGACGGCGCGCGGCATCGCGCTCGCCCTCGACGGCAACGGCCGGTTCGCCAAGCTCGACCCGTACGCCGGTGCCCAGCTCGCGCTGTCGGAGGCACATCGAAACGTCGCGTGCACCGGCGCGACGCCGCTTGCGGTCACCGACTGCCTGAACTTCGGCTCGCCGGAGGACCCCGCGGTGATGTGGCAGTTCGCCGAGGCCACCCGCGGGCTTGCGGAGGGTTGCCGCGCCCTGGGTACGCCGGTCACCGGCGGCAACGTCAGTTTCTACAACCAGACCGGCGCGACCGCGATCAACCCGACGCCGGTCATCGGCGTACTCGGGGTCATCGACGACGTCGCCAAGCGGATCCCGTCCGGCTTTGCGGCGCCCGGCCAGCACATCCTGCTGCTCGGTGCGACCGCCGACGAGCTCGACGGGTCGGCATGGGCGTGGGTCGAGCACGGCCACCTCGGTGGCCGCCCGCCGGCCGTGCGGCTCGACGCCGAGCGTGTGCTGGCCGAGCTGCTGGTCCAGAGCGCAGCCCATCACCTGGTCAGCGCCGCGCACGACCTGTCCGAAGGCGGCCTCGCGCAGGCGCTGGTCGAGGCGGCCTTGGATCACGAGATCGGCGCGACCGTCTGGGTCGACGGCGACGTCTTCACCGCGTTGTTCAGCGAGTCGGCGGCCCGCGCGATCGTCACCACCGACGACCCCGACGCGGTCCTCGTGCTCGCCGCCGATCTCGGCGTGCCGGCCGCGCAGATCGGAATGACCGGCGGCGACGCTCTGGTCGTCACCGAGGTGCTGGACGTTGCGTTGTCGGAGCTGCGGTCGGCCTTCGAGGGCACGTTACCGGCGCTGTTCGGCTAGACCGATGGTCTGCTAGATGGCGACGCCCGCTGTTCTCCGCGCCGCCTACGCCGCGCAGCAGGCGGCGATCGTCGACTGGTTGCGACGGCTGCCGTCGGCGGCCGCCGATCAACCGTCCCGGTTGTCGGGGTGGACCCTCCAGCAGCTCGCGTTCCACACCACCGAGGTGCCGCGCGCGTTGACCGCGGCGTTGGGGGCCGCGCCGCCGGTCGAACGGGCGATGTCGATCGGCGCCTACACCGCACGGTGGCGGGAGTTCGCCGGCCAGATCGAGCAGCGCGAACGCGACGGCGCCGGCGGGCTCACCCTGACCGAGATCGCCGACCGGCACGAGGTCGAGGGCGCGGCCATGATGGCGGCACTCGAGGCGGTCCCAGCCGATCGCGTGGTGGCCGCTCGCCGCGGCCCGATCCGGGCGATCGACATGCTGACCACGCGGGTCAACGAGCTCGTCGTACACAGCCTCGACCTGGGTGCATCGGTCCCGCAGCTCGACCCGGTCGCGATCGACCCGAGAGCGCTCGGCGTCTCCTGCCGGATGCTGGCCGCGATCCTGGCCGAGCGTGCGCCCGGACGGTCGGTGGAGGTGCGGGTCCCGCCGTACGCCGCCGTGCAGTGTGTCGAGGGGCCGCGGCACACCAGAGGTACGCCGGCCAACGTGGTCGAGATCGAGCCGGTGACCTGGGTCGAGCTTGCGACCGGGCGAGTGGCCTGGGGCGCGGCGCTTGCGGCCGGCGGCCTTCAGGTCAGCGGTGAGCGCGCCGACCTCACCGCCTTGCTCCCCGTCCTCTCCTAACCCCCGCCAAGCAATGTCACATCGCCTAGCCAAACGCGGGGGTGATGTCACATTGCGTGGCGAAAGCCACACGCAATGTGACATTGCTTGGGAAGGGGCACCCGTATGCTGGGGGCTCGGTTTCCCCGACGTCGACGACGACAAGGAGCCTGTCGGTGGCGCTCGACGCATCCGACGACTACATCCCTGACGAGGCACCACCGCGAGACGCCTGTGGCGTCTTTGGCGTGTGGGCGCCCGGCGAAGAGGTGGCAAAGCTCACCTACTACGGGCTGTACGCGTTGCAGCATCGCGGCCAGGAGGCCGCGGGCATGGCGGTTTCCGACGGCACCGCCGTCGTCGTCTACAAGAACCTCGGCCTGGTCGCGCAGGTCTTCGACGAGCCGATCCTCGGTGCGCTCACCGGACACATCGCGATCGGCCACACCCGCTACTCGACCACCGGTTCCTGCACCTGGGAGAACGCCCAGCCGTCGTACCGTCCGTCCGGTCATCGCGGCGGGATCGCACTCGGTCACAACGGCAACCTGACCAACACTGCAGAGCTCGCCGACCTGCTGGTCGAGGGCGACTCGGGTGAGCGGCACTCCGAGGAGGCGCCGCCGTCGACCAGCGACTCCGATCTGATCACCGCGATGCTCGCCGGTCATCCGGACCTCTCGCTCGAAGCCGCCGCGATGCAGGTTCTGCCGAAGCTGCGCGGCGCGTTCTCGCTGGTCTTCATGGACGAGAACACGATCTACGCCGCCCGCGATCCGCACGGGGTCCGGCCGCTGGTGCTCGGCCGGCTCGAGCGCGGTTGGGTGGTCGCGAGTGAGAGCGCGGCGCTCGACATCGTCGGGGCGTCGTTCGTCCGCGAGGTCGAGCCGGGCGAGCTGATCGCGATCGACGAGCACGGGCTGCGCTCGCAGCACTACGCGGAGGCGACCCCGAAGGGCTGCCTGTTCGAGTACGTCTACCTGGCCCGCCCGGACACTTCGATCGCCGGCCGGTCGGTGCAGGAGACCCGGGTCGAGGTCGGCCGCCGGCTCGCCCGGCAACACCCGGCCGACGCCGACCTGGTGATCCCGGTGCCGGAGAGCGGGACGCCGGCCGCAGTGGGGTACGCCGAAGCCAGCGGCATCCCGTACGGCCTGGGCCTGGTCAAGAACGCCTACGTCGGGCGGACGTTCATCCAGCCGTCCAACACGATCCGCCAGCTGGGCATCCGGCTGAAGCTCAACCCGTTGCGCGCGACGATCGCCGGCAAGCGGCTGGTCGTGGTCGACGACTCGATCGTGCGGGGCAACACCCAGCGTGCCCTCGTGCGGATGTTGCGCGAGGCCGGCGCCCGCGAGGTGCACGTCCGGATCTCCTCGCCGCCGGTGCAGTGGCCGTGCTTCTACGGCATCGACTTCGCCTCACGGGCCGAGCTGATCGCCAACGGGCTGAACGTCGACCAGGTCTGCGCCTCGATCGGCGCCGACTCGCTCGGCTACATCTCCCTCGACGAGCTGGTCTCGGCGACGACGCTGCCGGCCGAGCGGTTGTGCACCGCCTGCTTCACCGGCGACTACCCGATCGAGCTGCCCGCGCCGGAACTGCTCGGCAAGCACATGCTCGAGGGCATCTCCCGCGCGGTCGAGAGCGGTGCCGGGATCGACGAGGTCTCGCCGGATTCCGAGTACGAGCCGATGCTTCCGGGCGTCGGCGCCGGTGACGCCCTGCAACGACCGTGACGGAGCGACCGTGACCGAGCCGGTCGAGGGTGCAGCGACGTACGCCGCGGCCGGGGTCGACATCGTGGCCGGCGAGCTGGCCGTCGACCTGATCAAGTCACGGCTGCAGTCGACCCGGCCCGAGGTGGTCGGTGGGCTCGGTGGTTTCGCCGGGTTGTTCCGGATCGATGCCGAGCGGCTGCTCGCCACCTCGACCGACGGGGTGGGCACCAAGGTCGCGATCGCCCAGGCGATGGACCGGCACGACACGATCGGTCAGGACCTGGTCGGGATGGTGGTCGACGACATCGTCGTCTGCGGTGCGGAGCCGCTGTTCATGACCGACTACATTGCCTGTGGACGGGTGGTGCCGGAGCGGATCGCGGACCTCGTGTCCGGCATCGACGCCGGGTGTGTGCTGGCCGGCTGCGCGCTCATCGGCGGCGAGACCGCCGAGCACCCGGGTCTGCTCGACCCGGACGCCTACGACCTGGCCGGTGCAGCGACCGGCGTCGTACGAGCCGATTCCCTGCTCGGCCCGGATCGCGTCCGGGCCGGCGACGTCGTGGTCGCGATGGCGTCGAGCGGCCTGCACGCCAACGGATACTCGCTTGCCCGGCACGTTCTGCTCACCGTCAACCGGATCTCGCTGGAGTCGACTGCCGACCTCGGCGAGCCGCTCGGCGAGGTGCTGCTCACCCCGACCCGGATCTATGCGAAGGACTGCCTCGCGCTCGCCGCCGCCGTCGAGGTGCACGCGCTCGCGCATGTCACCGGCGGCGGGCTGTCCGCGAACCTGGATCGAGTGCTGCCGCCCGGCTGCACAGCGACGATCGACCGTACGACGTGGACGCCGGCGCCGATCTTCGACCTGATCGCCGAACGCGGGTCGGTCGCGGCCCGCGAGATGGAGCGCACCTTCAACCTCGGCGTCGGCATGGTCGCCGTCGTACCACCCGACGCCGCCGACGACGCCGTCGCGCGGCTTACCGATCGAGGGGTGCCGGCCTGGGTCGCGGGCGAAATCTCAAGTTGATCATGGCGAACCGCGCGATTTTCGGCCCGAAAACGCCGCTTTCCGCCATGATCAACTGACGCTTGTGGACGGCGGCGCGCCCGAAGCGGGTCAGGCGGCATTCTCGTCCGATGCAGCGCCCACGGCCCTTGCCGCTCACCGGGCCGTTCACGCTGCGCCAGGCCGAACGCGCCGGCCTGACCCGCCACGTCCTGCGGAGCTCGACGTGGCGGCCGGTCACCCGCGGTGTCTGGATCGCCGCGAGCGAGACGGTCGACCGGAGCGTCTGGGTCGACGCGGCCAGGCTGGTCCTGCCGGTCGACGCGGTGCTCTGCGGCCCCTCGGCCGCGAATGCCTACGGCGTCGACGTACGCGCCACGGACGACCTGCTCGTCCACGTCGCGTTCGATGGTCAGGTCCCGCGGCGCCGGCCGGGGATGGCGCTGCGCCAGGTCGAGTTCCGGCCCGAGGAGGTGGTGGTCCGAGGCCGCTGGCTGATGACCACCCAGCTGCGTACCGCGTTCGACTGCGCCCGCTGGTTGCCCCTCGTGGACGCGGTGGTCCTGATCGACGCGATGGCCCACGCCGGCCTCGTCGACCCGGCCGAGCTGAAGCAGTTCGCGCTCGATCACCCCCGGGTCCGTGGCCTGTGGCAGGTCGTCCGGGTGGCCGACCTGGCGGATCCGCTGGCCGAGTCGCCGATGGAGACCCGGCAGCGGTTGGTACTCGTTTTCGCCGGGCTGCCGCGACCGGTGAGCCAGCTGAACGTGTACGACGCCGCCGGCCGGTTCGTCGCCCGCCTGGATCTTGCCTACGAGGCCGAGAAGGTCGCCGTGGAGTACGACGGCGCCGACCACTGGCACCAGCGTCGCCACGACGATCGGCGGCGCGACGCGCTGCGCTCGCTCGGCTGGACCGTGCTCGTGTTCAGCGCCGACGACGTCTACCGGACGCCGTGGCTCATGGCGGCGAAGGTTGAGGCCGCGCTGGCACGCGCCGGCCGCCCCCGAGCCAGTTGATCATGGCGTTAAGCGCGAAAGACGGCCGTCGGAGGCCGCTTTTCGCCATGATCAACTCGAGGTGGGGTCGTCGTCGTCCTCGTCGTCGTCGGTTTCGTCCGACGGCGTGCTGCTGACGTAGGAGCTGCCGCGCTCGGCGGCGAGCTCCTCTTGCAGTCGGTCGAGATCAGTGCCGCCGCTGGAGTACTTCAGCTGGCGGGCGACCTTCGTCTGCTTGGCCTTGGCCCGGCCGCGCCCCATGTGGCTCGACCCCCTCGTGCCCCGGGCCGACCCGGTGCGATTCGGACGTGTTCGACTAGGAGGATCCGGCGAGGCCGAATCCCCTTCAGGATAACGCCCCCGGGCTACCGATGGGGAAGCCAGACCCGTCGCAGCGCCCCGATCTGCTCCATCCGCCGCTCAGCGAGCCGGTCGGCCGCAACCGACGGCGGCACGCCCTCAGCGGCCGCGAGGGAGAAGATCCGCAGCGTGGTGTCGTAGATCCCGGTCGCCTTCGCCCGGGCCCGCGCCTCGCTGTAGCCCTCGATCTCGTCGGCGACTTGGATCAGGCCGCCGGAGTTGACCACGTAGTCCGGCGCGTAGAGCACGCCGCGCGCCTCCAGCAGCTTCTCGATGCCGGGGTGCGCGAGCTGGTTGTTGGCCGCCCCGCACACCACCCGGGCCAGCAGCCTGGGCACCGTCTCGTCGGACAGCGCCGCGCCCAGCGCGCACGGCGCATACACGTCCATCGGCTCGCTGACCAGCGCGTCCGGCGCGACCGCGTCGACCTCCGGGTGGAGCAGCCTGACCCGGTCGACCGCGTCCGGCGCGACGTCGGTCACCACGACCTCAGCGCCGTCCTCGAGCAGGTGCTCGACCAGGTGGTGTCCGACCTTGCCGACCCCGGAGATGCCGACCCGGCGCCCCCGCAACGTCGGCGATCCCCAGGCGACCTTCGCCGCCGCCCGCATGCCCTGAAAGACGCCGTACGCCGTCAAGATCGAGGAGTCGCCGGCCCCGCCGTGGGCGGGCGAACGGCCGGTCACGAAGGTGCATTCACGGGCGATGACGTCCATGTCCTCGACATAGGTCCCGACGTCGCAGGCTGTGTAGTAGCGACCGCCGACGGCTTGCACGAACCGGCCGTAAGCGCGAAGCAGCGCTTCGGACTTGTCGACCGCGGGGTCGCCGATGATCACCGCCTTGCCGCCGCCGAGATCGAGCCCGGCGCAGGCGGCCTTGTAGGCCATCGCCTTCGACAGGTTCAGGACGTCGGCCAGCGCGTCGGCCTCGCTGGCGTAGGGGTAGAAGCGGGTGCCGCCGAGGGCGGGGCCGAGTGCGGTCGAATAGATCGCGATGATCGCGCGCAGCCCGCTGGCTGGGTCGTTGCAGTAAACGACCTGCTCGTGCGAGGCGCCGGATTCGAAGACGCTCACCCCTCGCAGGCTAGACCGTGCCCAGGGGGCGGACTGCGTGACAGGATGATGTGGTGACCGGTTATGCCGCGCACCTTCGGGTCTACGAGCCGATGTCCGGCCTGCCCGAGGCTGAGCAGGCGAGGTGGCAGGAGTACGTCAAGCAAGGCGACATTCCGAGCCGGCCGGTCCAGATGGCCCGCGAGCACGAGGTGGCGCTGTCCGCCGTACTGTCCGTGCCGCCTCGATTCGACCTGTCGGACGGGGTCGACCACGCCTATGTCCGCCATCTCGACGGCCTGACCTACGTCTGCCCGTGGCGCCTGCAGCTGCGGGCCTGGGACGCCCTCGACAGCTTCCGGTCGCAGCTGCCCGACGAGCTGCAGGACGCCTTCTTCCCACCCGCGCTCACCGCCGAGGCCGACCTGGCTCGCGACGCCTGGGTGGCCCGCCACCCCGAGGTCAAGGCGGGCATTCTCACCTCGACCTGGCAGGTGCCGGTCGCCTGGTTCACCGTCTTCGAGGCGGCCGAGCGCCGGCTCGTCCTGGGTGACCGCCGCGCCGCCAGCGCCGCTTCGGGCGGCGGGCTCGACCGGGCGATGATCTACCTGACGCAGATGTCGCGGGCCCGGCGGCGGGTGGCCCAGGCGCTGCGGATCGTCCGGAAGGTCTTCGACGAGGGCCCGGCGACGCTGGCGATCGAGGACGTCGGGCGGTGGCTCGAGGACTTCCACCCGCACTCCCTGGTCGAGCTCGACTACGGCGGCCTGGTGCACCTCTTCGACGACGAGGGGCTGTCCGCCGACACCTCGGTGGCCGAGGTCGGCGAGTCGCTCGAGCGACTCGCGGTCGGCGACGTCCAGGCTGCGGGGGAGTGCTATGAGAAGGTCATCGGGCGCTGGCGGACCATCGCGGCCCTTGAGCACGCAAACTAACGGCGTCGGCGGTACGCCGAGGGAGTGAACGGCGGATGGATCGAAATCAGGCATTAATCGGCCGAAAATCCGATAAACCGTACTAGTCAACCGATGCCCAAAGATGGTTCGGATGGGCCATACCGGACATGCTGCCGAATCTGCACTATGGACGCCTGATCGGCCGTACAAACGGCCGCCATGACGGGAGTACTGATGAGCACTCGCACCGCCGATGCCGAGCCGCTGCTCACCCCCGCCGAAGTTGCCACCATGTTCCGGGTTGACCCGAAGACTGTCACCCGCTGGGCCAAGGCCGGCAAGCTGACCTCGATCCGCACGCTCGGCGGCCACCGCCGCTACCGCGAGGCCGAGGTGCGCTCGCTGCTCGCCGGCGTGCCTCAGCAGCCGCGCGCCACCTGAGTCGCGACTGCCGCTACTGACGCCTCGGCCGGTGACCGGCCGAGGCGGCTTTGCATCCGCCCTGCGCCGACGCGCCCGAAATCGACGCGACCTGCCGCCGGGCGCCACGTACATTCGATTCATGGACATTCGCCAGTCCGACAAGCTCAAGGACGTCGCGTACGACGTACGCGGGCCGCTGCTCGATGAGGCGGCGCGGATGGAGGACGAGGGCTTCCGGATTCTCAAGCTCAACATCGGCAACCCGGCGCCGTTCGGCTTCGAGGCGCCCGAGGAGCTCCTCCACGCGGTGATCCACAACCTGCCGACCGCGCAGGGCTACAGCGAGTCGAAGGGGTTGTTCTCGGCCCGGACCGCGGTCGAGCAGTACTACCAGGTGCACGGGCTGGAATCGGTCGGGGTCGACGACATCTACCTGGGCAACGGGGTCAGCGAGCTGATCTCGATGACCTTGCAGGCGCTGCTCAACGACGGCGACGAGGTCCTGATCCCCGCGCCCGACTACCCGCTGTGGACCGCGATCACCAGCCTGTGCGGCGGCCGCGCGGTCCACTACCGCTGCGACGAGCAGGCCGACTGGCTCCCGGACCTCGACGACCTGGCGGCCAAGGTCAGCGATCGGACCAGGGCGCTGGTGGTCATCAACCCCAACAACCCGACCGGCGCGGTCTATCCGCAGCCGATGCTCGAGGCGCTGGTGGAGTTCGCCCGGCAGCACGACCTGGTCGTGTTCGCCGATGAGATCTACGACAAGATCCTGTACGACGACGCCACCCACACCGTGCTGGCCTCGCTCGCTCCCGACGTCCTGTGCCTGACCTTCAGCGGCCTGTCGAAGTCCTACCGGGTGGCGGGGTTCCGGGCCGGGTGGGTCGTGGTGAGCGGGCCGAAGCAGCACGCCCAGAGCTACATCGCCGGGCTGTCGGTGCTGGCCAACATGCGGCTGTGCCCGAACGTGCCGTCGCAGCACGCGATCCAGCCCGCGCTCGGCGGTCACCAGAGCATCAACGACCTGGTGCTGCCGGGCGGGCGGTTGCTGGCCCAGCGCGATGTGGCCTGGGAGATGTTGAACGCGATCCCCGGGGTGAGCTGCACCAAGCCCAAGGGCGCGCTGTATGCCTTCCCCCGGCTCGATCCCGCCGTCTACCCGATCGTCGACGACGAGCGGATGGCGCTCGACCTGCTGAAGGCGGAGAAGATCCTGGTCACCCACGGGCGGGGCTTCAACTGGCCCGAGCCCGATCACCTGCGGATCGTGACCCTGCCCGCCGTCGAGGTCCTCGAGGACGCGATCGGGCGCTTCGGGCGGTTCCTGGAGACCTATCGCCAGTAGGTCCGTCAGTAGGTCCGCGGCGACCTGATCCATTTGGACCATTTAGTCTCATCGACCCCCGTCGACAAGACGAAGATGGGGCGGCAGAGCGCGGCACCACGCTCGGCCACGCGGCTTTTCGCCACATTTGCGGCGGC
>CAYNDD010000053.1:0-15412 GCA_964395425.1 uncultured Frankiaceae bacterium | reverse complement strand
TGGTCGGAGTCACCGAGCAACGCGGGCCGCAGCCAGCTGGACGGGGCGATCTTGACCACGGCGATGTCGTCGACCGGATCCGGGTGTCCGACCACTTTCGCGGACACCGTGGTCTTGTCGGGGAGCACGACGGTCAGCACGCCCGAGCTGGTGCGGACGGCAGCGATCACGTGGTTGTTGGTCATGATGTAGCCCGACCTGCTCAGCACGATGCCCGAGCCGGTGTCGCCGCCGCTGGCGGTCTTGACGTCGATCGAGACGACACTCGGCAGGATCTTCGCGGCCACCGCGGCGACCGATCCGGGCGAACGTTGGGCCGAGACTCCGCTGCCGGTGAAGGACCCGATCGTCACGGAGCCGACCAGGCCGTCATCCGCGTGATGCACGATCAGGGCGCCGATCGAACCGCCGAGCAGCGCGCACGCCAACCCGGTGAGGGCGAGGACGGTCCACGACCCAGGGCCGCCACCGGTCGAGCGCAGCCGCGGAGGTTTCGGCGGTGGCGGCGGCGAGCCCCAGCCACCTTGCGGCGCTCCCCAGTAGCCCCCGGACAGCGGTTCCTGGGGTGACGGTGGAGGCAGCGGTGACGCTGGTGACCAGCCCGGCTCGGTCATGTCCTCCATTGTCGGTCACGGCTCCCGATATCACTACGCTGGCCTCGTGACCGAACGCAGCGAGGCCGACATCAGCCTGGCCAACCGCAGATTCACCGAGGCCTGGCTGGTCGAGGACGAGCCCCTCACCGACGCCCGGCCACGCGGCAGCGAGCTCGGTGCCGTCCCGATCGGATCGGGCGGTGGCGCCGTACTCCGCTTCCTCGCGGCCAGCCTGAATGCGCGATCCGTGGTCGAGATCGGCACCGGCGCCGGCGTGTCGGGCACCTGGCTGCTGCGCGGCATGGCCGAGGACGGCCTGCTGACCTCGATCGACCTCAAGGCCGAGCACCAGCAGGTCGCGCGGCGTACCTATGAGAGCGCCGGCTTCGCCTCGTCGCGGGTGCGCCTGATCAGCGGGCCGGCGCTCGAGGTCCTGCCGCGCCTGAGCGACGGGGCCTACGACCTGGTGTTCGTCGATGCCGCCAAGTCCGAGTATCCGGCGTACCTGACCGAGGCGGTGCGGTTGCTGCGGCCGGGCGGGATCGTGGCGTTCGACAACGCGCTGTGGCACGGCCGGGTGGCCGACCCGACCAACCGGGATGCCGACACGATCAGCCTGCGCGAGCTACTGCGCGGAGTCCGTGACGATCCGCAGCTGGTGCCGGTGCTGCTGCCGAGCGGCGACGGCCTGCTCGCCGCCGTCCTGCGCCCCACGAATGAATCGGGTTAGTCGGTCGGGACTACCTGGCCCTTGCCGAGCACGACAATGCCTTCGGGGCTGACGTGGAAGCCACGGGCCCGGTCGGCGTCGTGATCAAGGCCGATCACGACGCCCGGCGGCACGGACACACCCTTGTCGATGATCGCCCGGCGGAGCACCGCGCCGCGCCCCACGTCCACGCCGTGCATCAGCACGCACTCCTCGATCTCCGACCGGGAGTGGACCTTGACCGCGGGTGAGAGCACCGAACGCCGGACCGTGCCTCCGGACACGATGCACCCGGGAGACACCAGCGACTCGATCGCGCTTCCGGTCCGCCCCGGCTCGCCGTGCACGAACTTCGCCGGCGGCAGTGACGGGCTGGTCGACAGGATCGGCCAGGAGCTGTTGTAGAGGTCGAAAACCGGCCGGGTCGACACGAGGTCCATATGGGCGTCGTGATACGCGTCGATGCTCCCGACGTCGCGCCAGTAGCCCGCGTCCCGTTCCGTCGCCCCCGGCACTGTGTTGGTGGTGAAGTCGTAGATCTGCGCCTCGCCGGCCGCGACGAGCGCCGGGATGACGTCGCCGCCGAGGTCGTGGTTGGAGTCCTCGTTGCGGGCATCGCGCCGGACCGCGTCGAGCAACGCGGCGGTCGTGAAGACGTAGTTGCCCATCGAGGCCAGCACATGGTCGGGGTCGCCCGGGATCCCGGGCGGATCGGCCGGCTTCTCGAGGAACTCGTCGACCATGCGCCCGTCGTCGCTGCGAATCACGCCGAGCGACGCCGACTGCTCGCGCGGCATCGGTAGCGCGGCGACCGTGACACCGGCCCCGGAGCCGATGTGCTGTTCGATCATCTGGCGGGCGTCCATCCGGTAGACGTGATCCGCGCCGAACACCACGACGTACGCCGGGTTCTCGTCGTAGATCAGGTTCAGCGACTGGTAGATCGCGTCCGCCGACCCGGCGAACCACTTCGGGCCGAGTCGTTGCTGGGCCGGCACCGGGGTCACGTAGTCGCCGAGCAGCGACGACATCCGCCAGTTGATCGAGATGTGCCGGTTCAGCGAGTGCGACTTGTACTGCGTCAGCACGACGAGGCGGCCGAGCTCGGAGTTGACCAGGTTGGATAGGACGAAGTCGATCAGCCGGTAGATGCCACCGAAGGGAACCGCGGGCTTGGCGCGGTCTGCGGTCAACGGCCAGAGCCGCTTGCCCTCGCCACCTGCGAGGACCATCCCGAGCACCCGCCGCTGTGCCACCGGCTCAGTGTCTCAGGCTTTCGAGCCACCGCAGGAAGGTGCGTACGCCGAACCCGGTCGCACCCTTGGTGAGCTCGTCCTCGTCGGCCTCGGAGCGGGCCGGGCCGGCGACGTCGAGATGGGCCCATGGCACGTTGCCGACGAACTCCCGGAGGAACAGGGCGGCGACGATCGACCCACCGCCGTACTCCTTGTCCCGATCGCCGATGTTGCGCAGGTCGGCGATGTCGGAGTCGAGCGTGTCGCGATAGTCGTCGATGAGCGGCATCGACCACAGCCGCTCGTTGGCCGCCGCGGCCGCGCCCAACAGCTCGTCGCGCAATGCCGGGGTGGTCGCGTACAGCGCACCGTGCCGGGACCCGAGCGCGATCCGGGCCGCACCGGTCAAGGTGGCGATGTCGACCACGACGTCGGGCTTGAGCGTCGCGACGGCATACGCCAACGCGTCTGCCAGGACCACTCGGCCCTCGGCGTCGGTGTTGACGATCTCGTCGGTGCGACCGCCGTAGTGCTCCACCACGTCGCCGGGCCGCACCGAGGCAGCGCCCGGCATGTTTTCGGCCATCGGGACCAGGCCGGTCACCTTGACCTGCACATCGAGATCGCGGAGCGCCGCCAAGGTCGCGATCACCGCCCCGCCACCGGCCATGTCGGTCTTCATGGCCGGCATCGAGTCCGGGGTCTTGAGCGACAACCCGCCGGAGTCGAAGGTGATGCCCTTGCCGACCAGGACCACGTGCCGCTCGGCACCCTCTGGCGCCCAGGTCATCTCGACGAAGCGGGGCGGTCGCGACGAGCCCTGCCCGACCGCGAGCACGCCGCCGAAGCCCTCCGCCGCCATCTGCGCCACGTCCCGCACGGTGACCGTGACGCCGGCCGCCTCGCCGAACTCACGGGCCTGCTCGGCCAGCCACTCCGGAGACTTGCCGAGCGACGGCGCGTTGGCGAGGTCGCGGGCCCGATACACCGCCGCCGCAACCGTGGCGGCCCGGCCGAGCTCGGCGCGGACCGCGGCAGGATCGTCGACGACGAGCTTCACGCGTTTGAGCGCGGCCGGCTGGCCCGAGCCGTTGACGCTGAACCGGTACGACGCCAACGCGAAGGCCTCGGCGATCGCCCGAACCGTCCCGGGGTCGCGATCGACCGACAGCGTGGTCGCCAGCGACCTCGACGTCTTGGCCTGCCGCGCGATCGCGGCGGCCGCCCTTCGCAGCGCCGGCTCGGAGCCGTCCCCGACGCCGGCGAGCAGGATCGTGTCGACGCCGCCCCGGCGGACCGGGATCACGGTGACCTCGCCCGCCTTGCCGGTTGCCTTCTCGGCCTTCAGCGCGGCGACGGCGTCGATGCCGAGCTCGGCCAGCGCCTCGGATCCGGCCCCGACCCGCGGCGCGCCGCTCGAGCGGGGAACCACCGGCACGGCCAATGCGGCGCCGCTACCGAGAAGGGGTCCCCTGGTCGCCGCGACCGTCAGCGTCACCGGCGCGCGCCCGCCCTCAACCGACGGCGGTCTTGAGGGCATCACCGAGGTTGGTTGCCTCGGCCGGGGTCAACTCGACGACAAGTCGGCCGCCGCCCTCCAGCGGAACGCGCATGACAATGCCACGTCCTTCCTTGGTCACCTCGAGCGGACCATCGCCCGTCCGTGGCTTCATGGCGGCCATGCGCACGCTCCATTCGTTGTCTGAACCACTGCAATGAACCATTATCGCGGAGAGGGCGGCGTCTCGGAAATCTCCGGCCCACCCGAGCGCCGCCGGGCGCCCTCAGGCGCGGATCCGCCCGCAGCGCCGGCCCACGGGGCACACTGCGTTGGTGAACGCCCGATCGGCGCTGTTCGACCTGTACGGCGACCATCTCGCCGGGCGCGGTGGGCAGGCTCCTGTGGCCGCCCTGGTGCGCTGCCTCGGCGCGCTCGACATCGCCGCGCCCGCGGTGCGCACCGCGGTCTCGCGGATGGTCCGCCAGGACTGGCTGGTCGCGGTCCGGACCCCGGGCGGTCCCGGCTACGCGCTCACCCCGCGCGCGGTCCGCCGCCTCGATGAGGCCGCGGCCCGGATCTACCGGACCCGGACCGAGCCCTGGGACGGCCGATGGCAGCTGCTGAGCGTCGCGCGGGTGCCGGAGCGGTCGCGCCGCGATCGGCTGCGGGCCGGCCTGCGATACCTGGGGTACGGCGCAATCGACGAGACCACCTGGATCGCCCCCCGCGCGTCCAGCGAGCTGGCCGCGCTGCTCGAGGCCGAGGCGGCGCCGGCCGAGCTGTTCACCGCGGTCCACGACGGTGACACCCAGGCGCTCGTCGGCCGGGTCTGGGACCTTGACGCCCTCGGGTCGGCGTACCGGGACTGGCTGGCGGTCGCGGCCGGGATCGCGAGCGCGGTCGATCCGGCCGGCTCCGACGAGGCGGCGTTTGCGGCCCGCAGCCAGCTGGTCCACGAATGGCGGAAGTTCCTGTTCAGCGACCCATGGCTGCCCGACCAGCTGCTCCCGAATGACTGGGTGGGCCGTGAAGCCGCGCAATACTTCGACCACCAGGCCACCCGGCTGTTGCCCGCGGCCGCCCGCTTCATCGACACCGCTTTGGCAACCGAGGGACGGAGAAGTCATGAGTGAGGGCATCGAGTACGTCGTCACCGACCAGGTCGCGCGGATCACCCTCAACCGGCCGGAGTCGCTGAACTCGCTCACGACCACGATGAAACAAGGTCTGCTGGCCGCACTTCACGACGCACACACCGACGACCAGGTCCGCGCGGTGGTCCTGACCGGAGCGGGGCGGGCCTTCTGCGTCGGGCAGGACCTCAAGGAGCACTCGGACGGGCTCGCCGCGGGCGACACCCAGCTGTCGACGGTTCGGGACCACTTCAACCCGATCGCCGAGGCGCTGATCGGGATGCCGAAACCGGTGATCGCCGCGGTCAACGGCACGGCCGCCGGTGCCGGTGCCTCACTCGCGTTCGCCTGCGACATCCGAATCGCCGCCGACACCGCGGCGTTCCTGATGGCCTTCGCCCGGGTGGGCCTCGGGCCGGACACCGGCGCCTCGTGGACGCTGCCGCGACTGATCGGGTTCGGCCGGGCCACCGCGATGTTGATGCTGGCCGATCCGGTCGCGGCTTCGCAGGCGCTGGAGATGGGACTGGTATCGGCCGTCGTACCGGCTGCCGACCTGGAATCCGTCGTGGACGCGTTGGCGACGAAGCTGGCGAGCGGGCCGACCGTGGCCTACGCCGCGATCAAGAACACGCTCGGCTTTGCCGCGTCACACTCGCTGACCGAGAGCCTTTCGCAC
The DNA here is from genome assembly GCA_964395425.1 of uncultured Frankiaceae bacterium. Classification (GTDB taxonomy): domain Bacteria; phylum Actinomycetota; class Actinomycetes; order JAFAQI01; family JAFAQI01; genus DATAUK01. The sequence continues at coordinate 9,559 of CAYNDD010000053.1, read as the reverse complement.
GAAGCGGCGATCCAGGCGCACTGCGGCGCGAGCCTCGACCATCGGCGCGCGGTCGAGGCCTTCCTCGCCAAGGAAACTGCGTCCTTCGTCGGACGCTGACGGTGGCGAAAGACACCGCCGCCCGACTCCTTGCGGCCTTGACGGCGATCGTCGTGCTGGTCGGGATCGGCCTGCAGATCCACGCAACCGCAACCTCGACCGGCGGCTTCTTCACCTCGAAGGGCGACCGGATCGCCAACATCTTCTGCTTCTTCACGATCTTGTCGAACCTGCTGCTCGCCGCAACGAATGCGGTCCTCGTCGTCGATCCGCACCGGCGATCGACCCTGTTCTCCGGTCTTCGCCTGTCCGGCGTGCTGAGCATGATCGTCACCGGCGTCGTCTTCCACGTCGCGCTGGCCGGGCTGCACGACCTGCACGGCACCGCGAAAGCCGCGGACCTCGTGCTGCACACCGTGTCGCCGGTGCTGGCGCTGATCGGCTGGCTGTTCATCGGACCGCGCGGCGCGATCAACCGCACCGTGGTCTGGGTGACCCTGATCTACCCGGTCGGGTGGCTGATCGCGACGCTGATCCGGGGCGCGATCGTCGGCTTCTACCCGTATCCGTTCCTGGACGCGACCACCCACGGCTACCTACGGGTCGCGGTCAACTGCGTGGTGGTCGCGGCGCTGTTCCTCGTGCTTGCCCTCGGGGCCGACCGCCTCGACCGGGTCCTGACGTCCGCCGCGCGACGGGCTTAGCGCACCCAGCAGTCGGCCAGGTGGTCGTTGACCAGCCCGGTCGCCTGCATCAGCGCATGCGCCGTCGTAGGCCCGACGAAGCGAAAACCGTTCGCCTTCAACGCCTTGGCGAGCGCGGTCGACTCAGCCGAGGTCGATCCGAGATCGTCGAGGGTCTTCGGGGCCGGGCGCGGCTCGGTCGGCGCAAAGCTCTCGGCGAACGCGAGCATCCCGCCCGGCAGATCCAGCGCCGCCCTGGCGTTGGAGATCGCCGCTTCGATCTTCGACCGGTTGCGCACGATGCCGGCGTCGGCCAGCAACCGCTCGACATCCGTGTCGTCGAAGGCCGCCACCGTGGGGATCGAGAAGCCGTCGAACGCGGCCCGGAAGCCCGGCCGCTTGCGCAAGACGATCAACCACGACAAGCCGGACTGGAACGCTTCGAGCGTCAACCGCTCGAACATCGCGTCGTCGGTGGTGAGCCGCCGGCCCCACTCGTCGTCGTGATACACGATGTAGTCAGGCGTCGACAGCGCCCAGGGACAGCGAAGTTTGCCGTCGTCGCCCGGCTGCGCGCCCCGCCGATCGCTCATGCGTTGGTTGCGGGCGGAGGTTCGCGCATCGCTTCGGCCACCCGCTCGAGCGCCTTGTCGACGTCTTCCATCCGGTAGCCACGCGCGCTGGTGCGAAACCGCAACCCGGCGATGTCGTCAGCCGTCAACGCTCGATCGGGCAGTCCGAGGTCGCCGTGGTCGACCGACTCCGCGCTGAGGCCGTCCCCGCCCAGGGTCAGCGCGAGCGCAACCCCGATCAGAAGGATGACGCCCAGCAGGACGATGACGATCACTCCCACCCGTGCATGGTGACACGCCCCACCGACACAGACCCGCCCCGAGGCCTACTCGGTGGCCAGCGGGGCCGGCTCGTCCGACCGCCCGGCCTGGCTCTCACGGATGATCGCCACGATCTCGTCGATGTCGTCGCTCACCTTGATCAGGTCGAGGTCGTCGGCGTACACCTTGCCTTCGGTCAGCATCGACGCCTTCAGCCAGTCGATCAGCCCGGTCCAGTACGCGGATCCGTAGAGGATGACCGGGAACGACGTGATCTTGCCGGTCTGGACGAGGGTCAGCGCCTCGAACAGCTCGTCCATCGTGCCGAAACCACCGGGCAGTACGACGAATGCCTGCGAGTACTTCACGAACATCGTCTTGCGAACGAAGAAGTAGCGGAAGTTGACGCCGACGTCGACCCAGTCGTTGAGCCGTTGCTCGAACGGCAGCTCGATGCCGAGACCGATCGAGACGCCACCGGCCTGGGTGCTGCCCTTGTTGACCGCCTCCATCACGCCTGGGCCGCCGCCGGTGATCACCGCCCACCCGTCGCGGGCGAGCGCGGCACCGAGCTGCTCGCCGACGAGGTACTCAGGCGATCCCGGCTGGGTCCGTGACGAGCCGAACACACAGACTGCAGGCGGCGCCTCGGCGAGCAGGCCGAACCCCTCGACGAACTCCGCCTGGATCCGCAGCACCCGCCACGGATCGGTGTGCACCCAGTCCGAGGGCCCGCGGGTGTCGAGCAGGCGTTGGTCGGTGGTCGAGGCCTGCACCTGCTCGCGCCGCAGGACAATCGGGCCGCGCTGCTTCTCCGGCATGCGATCGGGGTCGTTGAACTCCACCCGCGGAGGTTACCCGCTCCCCGGAAACGGTCGGCCCGGCCCCGTTTCAGCACACAACGCTCGCCGAGACCGGGCGGGAACCGGACAGCGAGTCGGAAAGCGACCGCGGACGGGCAGCGTTGTGTGCTCCAACGGGGCCGGGCTAGCCGGCCAGGTAGGCGCGGAGCAGCCGCTCGCACTCGGCGATCCTCGGCACGTCGACGTACTCCTCGCGGGTGTGCGCGAGGTTCGGGTCGCCGGGGCCGAAGTTCACCGCCGGGATCCCGAGCGAGGCGAACCTCGCGACATCGGTCCAGCCGAGCTTCGCGGTCGGTTCGCCGCCGATCGCGGCCAGGAAGTCCGCGGCGGCCGGCTCGCTCAGCCGGGGCGGCGCGGCCGGCGCGGAGTCGGTCAGCACACACTCGAAGGGAGCCAGCAACTCCTGCACGTGGGCCAGCGCCTCGGCCTCAGTGCGGTCCGGGGCGAACCGGTGGTTGACCGCGATCGTGCAGCGATCGGGTACGACGTTGCCCGACACCCCGCCTTCGATCCGCACCGCGTTGAGCCCCTCGCGATATTCGCAGCCGTCGATCGTGACCCGGCGCGCTTGGTAGGCCGCGAGCCGGGTCAACACTTCACCGGCGGCGTGGATCGCGTTGTCGCCCAGCCAGGAACGCGCCGAGTGTGCCCGCTTCCCGGTGCACACGACGAGCTCCCGCAGCGTGCCCTGGCAGCCGGCCTCCACCCGGTTGGCCGTCGGCTCCATCAGCACGGCGAGGTCGGCCTCGAGCCAGCCCGGCTCGTTGCGAAGCACCCGGCCAAGGCCGTTGTGCGCCGCGTCGGTCTCCTCGTTGTCGTAGAAAAGCCACGTCACGTCGTGGCGCGGCTCGGCGACGGTTGCGGCCAGCCGCAGCATCACCGCCACGCCGGATTTCATGTCCGACGTCCCGCAGCCGTAGAGCCGCTCGCCCTCGCGGCGGCTCGGCACGTTGTCGGCGACCGGCACGGTGTCGAGGTGACCGGCGATGACGATCCGCTGCCCCTCTCGCTTCGAGGTGCGCGCCATGATCGCGTCGCCGTCGCGCTCGACCGTGAGATGCGGCTGCGCTCGCAGCGCCGTCTCCACCTCGTCGGCCAGCCTGGTCTCACCGCCGGAGGGTGACGGCACGTCGACGAGTGACGCGGTCAGCACGTCGCCGGGCAGGCTCAGGTCGATCACGTCCCCACCGTAGGCTGACCGGGTGCCATTCCGCGACGAACCGGCGGCCGGGATCGGGTTGGCGACGTACGACGGTGCCGGTCGAGTGCTGGACGCCTGGTTTCCCGCCCCCGGGCTCCGCGCCGAGTCGGCTGCGCTGCCGATACCGCTCAAGCCCGAGGTCGACGAGCTGCGGGCGGTCAAGGTCGAGCTCGTCGACGCGCGGATCGCGACCCTCGCCGAGCCGCCGACCGACCCGGTGGACGCCTACCTGCGGCTGCACCTGCTCTCGCACCGGCTGATCCAGCCCAACCAGGCCAACCTCGAGGGCATCTTCGGGCTGCTGACCAACGTCGCGTGGACCTCACTCGGGCCGGTGGCGGCCGAGGAGATCGAGTCGGTCCGCCTGCGGGCCCGCGCCGGCGGGGTGCGGGTCGAGGTCTTCGGGGTCGACAAGTTCCCGCGGATGACCGACTACGTCGTGCCGTCCGGCGTACGGATCGCCGACGCCGACCGGGTCCGGCTCGGCGCGCACCTGGCGGCCGGTACGACGGTCATGCACGAAGGGTTCGTGAACTTCAACGCCGGCACGCTCGGGACCTCGATGGTCGAGGGGCGGATCGCGGCCGGGGTCGTGATCGGCGATGGCACCGACGTCGGCGGCAGCGCGTCGATCATCGGCACACTGTCCGGCGGTGGCCAGATCGTGGTCTCGATCGGTGAACGCTGCCTGCTCGGTGCGAACTCCGGCATCGGGATCCCGCTCGGCGACGACTGCGTCGTGGAGGCCGGTTGCTACATCACGGCCGGCGCCAAACTGCTGCTCCCGGACGGCCAGGTCGTTGCGGCCCGAGAGCTGGCCGGGGTGAGCGGGATGACGTTCTGGCGCAACAGCATCACCGGCGCGCTTGAGGCGCGGCTCCGCAGCGGTTCGTGGGGCGGGCTCAACGCCGCGCTGCATGCGCAGTGACTGCGAGTAACGACGGCCTGGTGATCGAGCCGGCCGATGCCGGGTCGTCGGAGTCCATCGCCCTCGTCGATGCGTATCTCGCGGAGATCAACGCCGGCTTCGGTCACCGGCCGGACGACCGTGATCCCAACAAGCCGGCCGACTTCAACCCGCCAAGAGGCATGTTCCTCGTCGTTCGCGACGAGACAGGCACGGCCGTCGGGTGCTGTGCACTGCGAATGCTCGATCCGACTACCGCCGAGATCAAGCGGATGTGGCTGGCCGACTCGATCCGCGGCCGTGGCATGGGCCGGCAACTGCTCGAGGCGATCGAGCGGGTGGCGATCGACCTCGGCGCCAAGCGTGCCGTCCTCGACACGCATGAGTCGCTGACCCCGGCCATCTCGCTCTATGAACGGTCGGGCTTCGTCCGGGTGGAGCGCTACAACGCCAACGTTCAAGCCACGCATTGGTTCGCGAAGGACCTCATCGGCTGAGTCATCGAGCTGCGTAGTACGGCGCCTCGAACGGCCACTCGGCCGCGAGCCAATCCTGGACGGCTTGCCAGAGCGGGACATCGAGGTCGGCGCGCTGCTCGGTGACCCAGGACCGGACCTGGACGTCGTACCCGTCCTGCTTCGACGGGTAGAGATACACGCAGCCGATCGACGCACCCGTTCCGGTGTCGAGCACGGTGAACGTGAACCCGATGCGGGTCTCGAAGTCCCGCGCATGCTCGTCGAGGTCACGCAGGTTGTCGGCCAGCGTCAACGACTCGTCCGGCCAGTCCCAGTCGGCGAAGCCGGGCGTGGCCTGGATGTGCGCGACGCTGCCGATCCAGGCCGCGTAGTCCGACTCGTTGTGCTGAGGCCCGAGTGGCTCGAGCCGGAAGTCTGCGGTGACCAGCTCGGTCGGGGGGACGAAGCTCTCCGGCACGAACGTCATGGCGGACAGCGTGCCACGGCGGCGCTACCGTGCACTGATGGCGCTGTGGCGGATCGAGCTGACCACCCAGGACGTCGTGGCCCTCAGCCGGGGCATCGAGATCACGGTCACTGCAGTCGACGAGGAGCAGGAGCCTCCGGAGGACTCGATCGAAGTGACGGTCAGCCTGCTCGACCTGTGACCGGGTCGAGTCACCACCTCGTTCGTACACCCGCAAGCCGGTCACGCCGAACAACCGGCCGCTCAGTTGCGTCAGACAGGAACGAGAGCCACGTTCGCGGCGCCGAACGTTACGTGCTCTAACCAAAATTAGGTATCTGACGAGAACAGGCGCACACTGCGCGCAGTGCCCGGCGCTGGGCCGATCACCGGATCGCGATTTCCCGTGCTCTGTTGGGGATGGGCGGAACAAGGGGGCACAGTGATGGCACGCGCTAATCTGCTTCGTTTGGCGGGGTTGTCTGCCTTGCTAGCCGGGCTGTGTTACGTCTTCGTTGGCATACTTCATCCAGCGAATGCACCGGCGTCCGTCACCACCACTCGGTGGGAAATCGTTCACGTGGTTGCGTGCGCCATGTCCTTCTTCGGAGTGCTCGGCGTCGCCGGGCTGTATGCCCGGCAGGCGGCGAAGGCAGGGTTGCTTGGCCTTGTCGGCTTCATCCTGTTGAGCCTATGGATGGTGCTCATCATGGGCTTCAGCTTCGTCGAAGCCTTTGTCCTGCCGCACTTCGCCACCGCAACGCCGTCGTTCATTGACGCATGGATGAAGATGTTCAACGGTGGCTCAAGCACGTTCAACCTCGGAGCCCTCCCAACGGTGTGGACGCTGTCCGCGCCGTTATACATCGGCGGCGGCCTGCTGTTCGGCATCGCTACTTTCCGGGCCCGCATTCTGCCGCGTGCAGCCGCTGTCCTTCTCGCCCTTGGCACCGTTTTGGCGCCGGTGGCTAGCCAGCTCTCGCTTGGGTGGCAGCCGAAGACCGCCATACCGACCGGGCTTGCCCTGGCCTGGTTGGGATACGCGCTGATGACCGAGCACCAGACCGCTGCCGTCTCCCTCAGCAGCCCACTAGTGCCGACAACGGCATGACCGACATCGGTACGTCGTCGCACCGAAAGGTCTCGCGAGCGGCGGGCGTCCTGTACGTGCTCACCTTCGTCTCGATCCCCACGTTGGCGCTTTACCGGCCGGTGAAGGGCGCTAACTACATTCTCGGTTCAGGCTCGAACACCTCGGCCGTTGTCGGTGGCATCTTGGAGATCACAGTCGCCCTCGCCGGCATCGCCACTGCGGTGGTGCTGTTTCCGATCCTCAAGAAGCAGAACGAAACCTTCGCGCTCGGCCTCGTGGCTGCTCGGATCTTGGAGTCCGCCACGATCTTCGTCGGCGTGGCCTTCCTGTTGTCGATCGTGACCTTGAAGCAAAATGGAGCAGGCGCCGGAGCACTGGTCACCAGTCACGCCCTCGTCATCCTTTACAACCGGATCTTCCTGCTCGGACAGAGCTTCATGCCAGCGGTGTGCGACGTGTTGCTCGGTTTCATGCTGTACAAGTCACGCCTGGTGCCGCGACGTCTGGCCATGATCGGCATCGTCGGAGGACCACTGCTCGTCGTCGGCTATCTCGCCGTACTGTTCAACGCGATCGACCAACACGGCGGTCTGGCTGGGCTGTCCGCATTCCCAGTCGCGGTCTTCGAGTTCTCGCTCGGCGTCTGGCTGATCATCAAAGGATTCGATCCCGATGCAGCTGCCGCGCTTGGCCCCGAAGCCACACAACCCGCGACTGACCTGATCATCTCGGCGGTTTAGCGAGGAAGATCCAGCCGATAGTGCCTACGGTCTTCTAGCGCTGATGCGGTCTGGGTGCTCCGTGTCCACCAAGGTGTCAACATGAGCGACTACGACGACCACTACGACGGATATGACGATGACTTCGGTGGCTGCGGGAACTGCCACCGGCTCGCCCTTGAGGATGTGGCGCTGAACGGCGGTGATGTGACCGCTGCTTACCGTGCGAGGCGAAATGGTTGGCACAGCTGCAAGCCAATGGGCCGGGGGTACCGGCTTGCCTCGTTCACCGGGGCCAACAACGACGTGATCGACTACTGCTGTTTCAAGATGCAGACGCAGGTTGAGTACAGGTGCCCCGAGCACGAGGATCTCTCCGACTGTCCCGACTCGCTGGTGACGAGGCTCGGTGTCGGTGGATATGGGATCCGGATCCACGACGGTGGCAAGTCGATGGTCCTCATCACCCACTGCCCATGGTGCGGCCTGCAACTGGCCGGCAGGTAGCACCGAAGTGCGTTATTCATCGTTCGAATGAGGATGGTCAGGTATCGAACAACGGCACCTATCGGCCGTCGTTGCCGGACGGCGTCTGGGTGGGCAACCATGCACGGGCATTGCGAGGCCGGAGAGGATGACGTACCCAACGAAGTATTGGGTCCGATCGTCCTAGTAGTGACCGTCGGGAGGATGAGATGCGGCATCGGCACCTCGCCATGGTCGGCGGCCTTTGCCTGTTCACGCTGGCAGCTGCCTGCGCGGGTTCCGGTCGGCCGTCGGCGCGCGTCACGAGACCGCCCGCGGCGGCCGCGGCGGATACGGCTGCGGCTCCGGCAACGATTGCGCGCGGATCGACGCGCCGCGAGCTGGGGAAGGTTGACCCGGCGTGTAACGGTGGCCGGGGCATCCATCTCGAAGCGGACCAGGGTTACGTCGATCAGATCGTGACTGTTGAAACGTCCCGCGGGTTGACCTTGGTTGCGTTCGACACCATGACCTCAGGAGACAGTCCGATCGGACGAGCCCTCATCTACGCCATTACTGCCCGGTGCACCATCGACCGATCGTTCGGCAGCGACGGCAGCGTCAGTCCGAGCATTCCGGGTGTGGCTGCGTCGACAGGTTTCGGTCTCGCGTCCGGTCGCGACGGGAAGTTCTTCGTCCTCTCAGGCCGCCGACGGATGACGCTGATCGGCGAGTTCGATCGGAACGGCTCGATCGACACCTCATTTGGAGTTCGAGGCTGGGCGTCGTTCGTGGCCCCCGGCGGGGTCGCCCACTACGGGGCATATGTGGCCGACATGATCCAGGAACCCGACGGCAACCTCGCGTTCGCTAACAACGCCGAGGCGCACTACGAAACCCGGGCGTACATATTTGACCTTCATGCCGATGGAACGGTCGATCGCGGATTCGGTGACGAGGGTCATCTCAGTGTCTTTCCGCGCATGACATACGCGTGGCAGGTCCTGGACGAGCCCGACGGCTCCATCGCCCTGACCGGCTCGCTCGGCGGCGGCGGGTGCTACACCATGCCGATCGAGTGGCTCACCGCTGACGGTGTCCCCGAAACCCAGGCCGACGCCAACTACATCGCGGCGCACTCGTTCCCCTCGAAGCTGGCGTCCTCCGCCACGAACTTCGTCGATCCCGCCGGCGGCGTCGGCGTGATCGGTGAGGTCACCCCCGACTGCGACAGGATTCACCGCTCGGCGAGGCCCTACGAGGCTATCGAAGAACTCAACCCCGACGGATCGCCTGACCGACACTTCGGCCACGACGGCATGCTGCGCATCGCCACGACGAACAGCGCCAATTTCGACTTCTCGGCGACGCAAACAGGAGAAGGGCATCTGGTACTGCAGGGATACGGGAGCGGGGACGACCCGTATCTCTACCTGCAGGACCTCGAAAAGGACGGATCCACCGTCCCCGGCTTCGGTCACCACGGAGTCGTCAGGCTCCGATTCCCCGAGCTGGACAACAACCAAGAGGCTATTCCGGCAGATGTCCTCTCCGGCCCGAACGGGGACATCATGATCGCTGCGCCCGTCGGCAACGGCGTCACCATCGAGGAGATCGCCAGCTGAACTTGACCCCCGGCTCGCGCGCAGACGGTAGCGGCACGTACGAACTTCAGGCGGATGAAGTCCGTGTTCGGCCAGTTGACCACGTTCTAGCCAGGCCAGACGGCCATGGTGGGTTAGTCGTCCCTATGACCCCATGTCGCCATGATCGTGCTCCCGCAGCCGCCAGACGGAACGCCGGCTCGGTGCGGAGGGCGGAGTTAGTTCGAG
>CAYNDD010000052.1:0-15431 GCA_964395425.1 uncultured Frankiaceae bacterium | reverse complement strand
ACATGTCGAACAGGTCGCGGACCGCCTGCTCCTTTGCGCCGGCGTACTTCCACCAGTGCCGCTCGAAGGCGAGAATCTCTCGGTCGCGCTCGGTCAGCTCCCCGGTCGCCGAGTCGCGGCCGGACAGTGCTCCTTCAGCGCTCATGACGGACTCCCGCGACTCGATCTGGACCTCGAAAACTACAGCGGTGTCATTCTGACACGCCGCGCCCGCAACGTCACGCAGTCAAACCGCCGGATCAGGCTCGATCAGGGGTACAAGCCACGGGTCCGGTGCGCTTCCGCGACCCGGCCGACGCCGATCATCTGGGCCGCCGTCCGCAGCGACGTACCGCGCTCCTGCGCCAACGCCGACACATCCGCGTAGGACGACTCGAGGATCGCGCGCATCCGGTCGGACACTTCGTGCTCGGTCCACCAGTAGGCCTGGAGGTCCTGCACCCACTCGAAGTAGGAGACTGCGACGCCGCCGGAGTTGGCCAGGATGTCCGGTACGACGACCACTCCCTTGCTCTCGAGCACTGCGTCCGCGTCCGGTGTGGTCGGGCCGTTCGCACCCTCGACCACGAAGCGGGCCTTGACCCGGTCGGCGTTGCCGTCGTGGATCACGCTCTCGAGCGCAGCCGGCACGAGGATGTCGACGTCGAGCTCAAGCAGCTCCTCGTTGGAGATCGTGTCGGTGCCGGGGTAGCCGACCACCGACTCCATGCCGCCGCGCATCTCCCGCAGCATCTTGGCCGGGTTCATGCCGAGCGAGTTGTAGGCGCCGCCCTTCACGTCGGAGACCGCGACGATCTTGCAGCCAGCGTCATGGAGGTACTGCGCGGTGAGGCCGCCGACCTTGCCGAAGCCCTGCACCGCGACCGAGACGTCGCTGGGGTCGACGCCGGCCTCCTGGAGCGCCGCGAAGGCGGTGATCATCACGCCCCGGCTGGTCGCGCCGGCCCGCCCTTCGGAGCCGCCGATGCTGACCGGCTTGCCGGTGACGACGCCGGTCACGGTGTAGCCCTGGTTCACCGAATAGGTGTCCATGAACCACGCCATCGTCTGCTCGTCGGTGCCGACATCGGGCGCGGGGATGTCCTTCTCCGGCCCGACGATCGGGCCGATCTCACTGGCGTAGCGCCGGGTCACGCGCTCGAGCTCGGTCTGGCTGTAGAGCCGCGGATCGATCGTCACGCCGCCCTTGGCGCCGCCGTACGGAATGCCGATCAGCGCGCACTTCCAGGTCATCCACATCGCCAGCGCGCGAACCTCGTCGATGTCGGTCGACGGGTGGTAGCGGATGCCGCCCTTGGCCGGGCCGCGGGACAGGTTGTGCTGCACCCGATAACCGCGCAGCACCTCGATGTTTCCGTCGTCGCGACGCAACGGGATACTGACGGTCATCTCGCGACGAGGGGTGGCCAGCAACTGGTGCATGCCGTCGTCCAGGCCGAGTTGTCTCACCGCCTCGGCGAGTTGCGTGCGCGCGGACTCCCATGCCGACTGGCGTGCAGCCACTTGCTTTTCCACCTCCACGCCGCGTGATCGCCGTTGACCATCGCGGTGTACGACGGAACATCCTGCCACCACCGCATAGGTGAAGGACGATTGCGTGCCGAAACTCGGCCGCTCTGAAAGGTTTTCGGCTCGGCCCGGCCTCAACCCAAGCGCAGCCGCCGGGCCTTCCGGATCGCCAGCCACTGCCGCGGCCAGACGATGAAGGCCTCGGCCTCGAGCGCGGCCAGTGCGATCCGCGGGATGTCGCCGGCCCCCGGATAACAGATGAACCGCGGCTCCCAGATCGGTCGGAACTTCGCGTTGAAGCGGTAGAGCGACTCGATCTGGAACCACCGCGAGACCCCGAGCAGGGTCGCCCGCCACACCCGCAGGATCGGACCGGCGCCCAGCCGGGCGCCGCGCTCGAGCGCGGACCGGAACGCCGAGAAGTTCAGCGAGAGCCTGGCGATGCCGAGCTCAGGCGCCGCGCGGATCGCGGCGACGATCATCAGCTCGTTGAGCCCGGGATCGGCGTCGCGATCCCGCCGCATGAGCTCGAGGCTGAGTCCGTCCGGACCCCATGGCACGAAGTGCAGGACCGCGGCCAGCCGGCCGTCGTGATGCGCGGTGACCGCGACACAGTCGCCGTCGCGTGGATCCCCGAACCGCCCGAGCGCCATCGAGAACCCGCGCTCGACCTCGGCACCTCGCCAGGACGCCGCCTGCTGGCGGATCGCGGATATCTCGGTCGCGCTCAGGTCGCCGACCCGCGACACCTCGGTGACATAGCCGGCCCGCTCGACCCGGCTGACCATCTGCCGCACGTTGCGCATCGCCCGGCCGTCGAGGCTGAAGTCCTCGATCTCGATCACCGCCTCGTCGCCCAGCTCGAGGGCACGCAGGCACGCCTCGCGGACCCACACCTCGCCGCCGCGCTCGCTGCACCCGACCACAGCCGGCACCCAGGCGTGGTTGCGGGCCAGCTCGACGAAGGCCGCGATCGCCCCCGGCCACGCCTCGGGGTCCCCGATCGGGTCACCCGACGCCAGCAGTACCCCGGACACCACGCGGTACGACACCGCCGCCTTGCCGGTCGGCGAGAAGACAACCGCCTTGTCGCGACGGAGCGAGAAGTAGCCGAGCGAGTCACGCTCGCCGTGCTTTGCCAGCAACCCGCGCAGCTGGTTCTCATCGCTCGCCGACAGCGTGGCGATCGGCTCGGCCGGACGAAGCGCGAGGTACGCCGAGGTCAGCACGGTCGCCGTACCGAGCGCGATCAGTACGAAATAGACCAGATCGGACGTGCCGTCGGACACGAACCGCAGCGGCCCGGACACCCCGACCAGGCCAAGCGCAATCTCCTGGAAGCGGGCACCCACGGACGGCTCGCCGATCACCGAATTGGCCCGGAATTCCAGGAGCAGGTAGCCGAGGCCGAACGATGCGACCAACATCCCGACGAAGACCACCGGCGCCCACAACCGGGTCCGCGGATCGCCGGCGGCGTAGAACTGCGCGGACAGCGCGACCAGCAGGACGACGAGCAGAAGGCTGAGCGCGGCCGGGCCGAGGTCGAGCCCCTTCACGACGTGCAGACCCGCGGTCAGCAGGGTGAGCGCAAGCGCGGCTCGCCACGCGCGGCGCTTCCGGCGGCGCAGGCTCAGGCCCAGCATGATCAGCAGCACGCCGGCAACGACAGTGGCGGCGCTTGCGCCCTGCGCCACGCCGAGCGGCACGACCTTGGTCAGGTTGTGCAGCCGGGCCGACCGCTCGGGCGCAAGGGCGTCGAGCACGTCGATGACACCGAGCGCCACCGTGGCCAGCGCAATCGCGGTCGGCACCCCGCGAAGTAGCCGACGATTGTCGGCCTTCCCGGGTTCGGATCCGGATGTGCGCTCGGCGTCGGTCGCTAACTCGGCGTGGTGACGCGCACGGACCTGCACGAGCCCCGTGTCCGGATCGAACGGACGACCTGCCGCTTACAAGGCGGCTGCTCTACCACTGAGCCAACGGGGCGAACGATGGTTCAGGGTATCCGCGGGCTTGCGGCTACGCCGCCGCCGAAGCAGCCGCGGCCGCCTCGTCCGGCTCGGGCTGGTCACCCTCTGCACCTGCGAAGAAGTAGCGGTGCGCTGCGGCCGCGAGGATGCCGCCGACCAGCGGCGCGAGGATGAACACCCAGACCTGTTTGATCGCATCGTGACCGATGATCAGCGCCGGGCCGAGACTGCGCGCGGGGTTCACCGACGTCCCGGTCAAGGGGATGCCGACGAGGTGGACCACGGTGAGGGAAAGGCCGATCGCGAGCCCGGCGAAGCCCGGCGAGCCGAGCCGGCTGGTCGCGCCGAGCACGACGAAGACGAACAGGAAGGTCAGGATCGCCTCGGCGAGGAACGCTCCACCGGCGTTGATGCCGATCATCGAGTTGTTGCCGTAGCCGTCGGTACCGAGGCCGACGCCAGCGCGGGTGTAGGCCGGCGAGGTCGAGAAGACGCCCCACAGCACCAGCGCACCGGCGATCCCACCGAGGAACTGCGCGAACCAGTAGCCGACCGCCTCCTCGAGCGACATCCGCCCCGACGCGAGGAAGCCCATGGTGACGGCCGGGTTGACGTGGCAGCCCGAGATCGGGCCGATCGTGTAGGCCAGGGCCAGCAGGGTGAGGCCGAAGGCCAGCGCGGTCGCCACCACCCCGGCCGACAGGCTCGCGCCGGCCAGTTTGAACCCGAAGCTCAGCGTGGCGACACCGACCGCGAAGATCACCAGCAGGGCCGTACCAAGGAATTCGGCAGCGAGCTTGCGCACGTCCATGTCCACTCCCCAGTTCGGACAAACCAGACTTGCCAGGCCTGACGATAGCTAGTCAGGCGCAAAAACCGGGACACTGACGCGGTGCGCAACAGCCGGAGTCTGACCCGCCGACATGCCCTCGGCCTGATCGCCGGCGCCACCGCTTCCACCGCGCTGGCCGGCTGCCACTCCTCGTCGACGTCAGCGACCAAGCCGCCGCCGGGCTCGCCCTCGACCAGTGCCTCGCCCGCGCTGTCGCCGACGCCGAACGCCTCGGCGACCGGCGTACGGCCGGCCGACTGGCACGCGCTGCGCCGATCGATCAGCGGCGACCTGCGCCGCCCTGGCAGCGTGGGCTACGACAAGGCGCGGATCCTGTTCGACCGGCGCTACGACGGCGTGATGCCGGCCGCGGTGGTGCAGGTGGCGAGCGAGGCAGATGTCGCGGCGTCCCTCGCGTTTGCGCGGCGCTTCGGGCTGCCGATCCGGATTCGGTCCGGCGGCCACTCCTATGTCGGGCAGTCGATCGGCCCGGGGCTCGTGATCGACCTGCGGGCGATCACCGCCCTCGTGATCGACGAATCGGCCGGCACCGCGACGGTCGGCGCGGGAGCCGCGCTCGTCGACGTCTACTCCGAGCTGGCCGCGCACGGAGTCTCCATCCCGGCCGGCTCCTGCCCGTCGGTCGGGCTGTCCGGACTCACCCTCGGCGGCGGCATCGGCGTGGTCGCCCGCCGCTACGGCCTGACCTGCGACCGGCTGCTGCAGGCCCGGATCGTCACCGCCGACGGCAACGTCCTGGTCTGCAGCCCGACCAGTCACGCCGATCTCTACTGGGCGCTCCGTGGCGGTGGCGGCAGCTTCGGCGTGGTCACCTCGCTGACGCTCGGGACCCACCGCGCGGACCCGCTCGCGCACGCCTTCGTGACCTGGCCGTGGTCAGCGGCCGCCGAGGTCGTGGCCGGTTGGCAGCCGTGGGCGATCGCCGCGCCGCGGTCGCTCTGGTCGAGCGCCCACGTCCTCGCCACGAACGGAAGCGGCAACGCGACGATCTCGGTAGCCGCGGTGATGGTGGCGAGCGAGGCGGCACTGCAGCAGCAGATCGGCACCCTCGTGCACTCGATCCGTACTCCGCCCACGGTGAACTTCGTGGCGAGCGAGAGCTACGAGGCGACGATGATGCTCGAGATCGGTTGCGCCACGCTGTCGGTGCAGTCCTGCCACGTCGCGGACGAGACTCCCGGCGGCTCGCTCCCTCGGGACGCGTTCGTCGCCGGCTCGGACTTCTTCACCCACCCGATCCCGGCCGCCGGCATCGCCGCGCTCGTGGCCGCGGTCGAGCAGCGGCAGGGCGACCCGAGGCTCGGGGCCGGGGGCGCGTCGCTGGACATCCTCGGCGGTGCGGTGAACGACCTGGCGCCGAGCGCGACCGCCTGGGTCCACCGCGGCGCGCTCTTCGACGCCCAATACACGGCGTCCTGGGGCACCACACCGGGCAACGGCCCGCTCGCCCGCAACCAGCATTCGCTGGCCGCGATCCATGCCGCGCTCCGCCCGTATGCGTCCGGGCAGGCCTACCAGAACTACGCGGACGAGACCCTCGCCAACCCGCAACAGGCCTACTACGGGGCCAACCTGCCGCGCCTGATCGACGTACGCCGGACCTATGACCCGCACGGCGTGTTCACGCAGCCGCAAGGCGTCCCCCTCCGCTGAGCCACACGCATGGCCCGTCGGTGCGGGGGCTATGACCACACGGATGGCGTGTGGCTTGCTCAGAGCGAGCGGCGGCGGCGGGCGATCTCGGCGAGTGCGATCCCGGTGGCGACCGAGGCGTTGAGCGACTCCACCGCGGAGTGCAGCGGGATCCGTACGGTCAGGTCGCAGGTCTCGGCGACCAGCCGCGACAGGCCCTTACCCTCGGCGCCGACCACGAGAACCAACGGGCCGGTCGCGAGCTCCAGCCCGTCGAGGTCGATCTCGCCACGGCCGTCGAGCCCGGCCAGCATCAGGCCTGCCTCGGCGTAGGACTTCAGGGTCCGGACCAGGTTGGTCACCCGGGCGACCGGCAAGTGCGCCAGGGTGCCGGCGCTCGCCTTCCAGGCGGCCGGTGTCACCCCGACCGCACGCCGTTCCGGAAGCAGCAGGCCGTGCGCTCCGAATGCACTCGCCGATCGGGCGATGGCACCGAGGTTGTGCGGATCCGTGACGCCGTCGAGGGCGACGATCAGCGGCGGGTCCGGCTCCTCGAGCACCCGCCGAAGCAGGTCGGACGCATCGATGTACTCGAACGGCCGCACCAGCAGCGCAACGCCCTGATGCGGAGCGTCGCCGGCGATCCGATCGAGGTCGAGCCGGGTCACGTCCTGCACCGCAACGTCGCGAGCGGCGGCGAGCTTTCGCGCTTCGGTGATCCGCTCGTCGTGCGCCAGCCCGGCCGCGACGTAGAGCGTGGTCGCCGGCACCGATGCCCGCAGCGCCTCGACGACCGCGTTCCGTCCGGCGACGAGCTCGTCCATGCCGGGTGGGCGCCGCCGCGACCGCGAGCCGCCGGATCCGCCCGAGCTGCCGCGACTCGCCTGCGCACGCTTGGCCGCGCTTCGCGCCGCCCGTGCGGCCGGATGCTTCGGCCGCTCGTGCGCCGGCGGGGTCGGTCCGCGTCCTTCGAGTCGCCGCCGGCCGTGGCCGCCGGTGCCCTTGATCGGACCCTTCTTGCCGGCCATCAGCCGACGTACCAGCGCGGGCCTTGTGGGGTGTCCTCGACCACCACGCCGGCATCGGTCAAGGCGTCGCGAATCCGATCGCTTTCGGCGAAGTCCTTGCGCTCGCGTGCGGTCTGCCGTGCGTCGAGCAACGCAGGAACGATCGCCTCGACAACCTGCCGCAACGCAGAATCGTTGGAATCATTGGCAAAATCGCCCGGCCACAGGCCCAACACGCGAGTCATCGCGGCTACGTCAGCGAGCGCCCGCCGACCGGCCACCTCGTCGCCATCGGCCAGCGCGCTGTTGCCGACCCGCACCGCCTCGTGCACTGCGCCCAGGGCGGCCGGCACGGCCAGGTCGTCGTCCATCGCGTCGACAAACACCTGCGGTGGCACCGCATCGACGGGCGCGGCGCCGTACCGATCGGACGCCCGCTGGATGAAGCCTTCGATCCGGGAGTACGCCGCATCGGCCTCGACGAGACCCGCGTCACTCCACTCGGTGTCCGAGCGGTAATGCGGCGCGGCGAGCGCATAGCGCAGCGCCGGCGCGCGAGCGGCCACCAGCAAGTCGGCCACGAAAAGCGAGTTGCCGAGTGACTTGCTCATCTTCGTACCGGAGGTGTTGAGCATGCCGTTGTGCAGCCAGAATCGCGCGAACCCGTCACCGACCGACCTCGACTGCGCGAGCTCGTTCTCGTGGTGCGGGAACACCAGGTCGAGGCCACCGCCGTGAATGTCGAACACCGGCCCCAGGTATTTGGTCGCCATCGCGGAGCACTCGATGTGCCAGCCGGGCCGACCCGGACCCCACGGCGTCTCCCAGAACGGCTCGCCCGGCTTCGCCCCCTTCCACAACGCGAAGTCGCGCGGATCGCGCTTGGCGCCGGCATCCTCGGACGGCTGCATCGCGTCCGGTCGCTGCCCGGACAGTTCGCCGTACGCCGGGTGCGACCGCACGTCGAAGTAGACGTCGCCACCGGCGGCGTACGCATGATCGGCATCGATCAACCGCTGGATCAGCTCGATGATCTCGGGGATGTGCCCGGTCGCCCGTGGCTCGCCGCTCGGCTCCAGGTTGTTGAGCCCGCGATATCCGGCCTGGAACTGCCGGGTGATCTCGGTCCCGAGCGCCCACCACGGCACGCCCTGAGCCGCGGCGTTGACGAGCACCTTGTCGTCGATATCGGTGACATTGCGCAGGTGCACCACGTCGTACCCGCTGGCGGCCAGCCACCGGCGGACGATGTCGGAGGCGACCGCCGACCGCATGTGCCCGATGTGCGGCGCGGACTGCACGGTGGGGCCGCAGACATACATCGTCACCGTGCCGGGGAGCACCGGCTCGAAGTCGGCAATCGCCCGGCGTCGGGTGTCGTACAGCCGCAGCGCCACGCGTGCAGCCTAAGGCGGTTCGCGCAACCGCACGCACATCACCGCGTGGCGAGCGATCCGGAGGGCCGATCGGGACGACCGCTCAGCGAGCCTTCGGGCTCAGCACGTACTCCGAAAACATCTCGACGGCACGGTCGATCAGCCGGAGGTAGCGGTCGCCTCCGGGTTGGTTGGCAAGCTGCTGACCCGCCAACCCTGCAACGACTGCGGTCCACAGGTCGAAATCGGCGTCGCTGCGAAGCCCGGCCTTGCGCAGCGCCGTCCGTCCCCGGGTGAAGACCTCGACCGCGGTGGCGTACGACTCCGGCGTCGGCTCGAAATCGGGGATGGTGCGCATGAAGAGCAGCTCGTAGCGAGCCTGGTCCTCGGCGGCGAAGGTCACGAAGAGGCGGGCGGTCGAGCGCAGCAGCTCGCGGGGATCGTCGCTGAGGTCGAGGAGCTCGAATCTCGCCAGCAGCTCACGGTTGGCGTCGGCGAACAGCCGGTCGTAGACCGCGTGTTTCGACGCGAAGTAGGTGTAGAGGGACGGCGGCTCCATGTCGACCGCGTTCGCCAAGGCCCGTAGTGACAGCGCGTTGAGCCCTTGGGCCCGGACAATCGCCCAGGCGGCGTCGACGATCTCCTGCTTGGTGGTCTCATGTCGCATCCGGCGCCGGTCACGTCGGCCTGATCCGACCGCGGCACTCGCAGGCACGGATTGACTTTAGCCGATCCCCGTACGATCATCCTAATGACATTCGGATTTCCGAATGATGATCGACATAAGGATTGCCGTGACCTCCACTCAGACGACAGCCGTCGACGCGACCGGGCTCAGGCCACTGCGCCACGACGAGGCCATGAGGCTGGCGGAGACCGAACTCGGCCGCATGGTGACCGGACTGCGCCACCTGTCTGCTCCGGACTGGAGCCGCGACACGGTGTGCTCGGGGTGGGACGTGCGCGCAATGGCGTCGCACGTGTTGGGCATGGCCGAAGCACAGGCCTCGATTCGGCAGTTCGCCCACGACTATCGGGCGGCTCAGAAGCGCACCACCGGCAAGATGATCGACGCACTGACCGGGACGCAGGTCCGCGAACGATTGGCCATGACCGGAGTCGAGATCGCCGACGCGCTCGCCGTCATCGCGCCGAAAGCAGTGCGGGCGCGGCGGCGAACCCCGGCCCTCGCGCGCTGGGCAGTCCGGATGAAGCAGGATCCGCCCTTCGACGCCGAGCGATGGCGATACGGCTATCTGGTCGACACGATCTTCACCCGCGACACCTGGCTGCACCGGCTCGACATCAGCCGCGCGACCGGCCAGGAGATGGTGCTCTCGGCCGACCACGACGGACGCCTTGTCGCCGACGTCGTCGCGGACTGGGCCCGCCGGCACGGCAAGCCGTTCACCCTGAGGCTCACCGGCATCGCCGGTGGAAGTTGGTACGCCGGAGGTGGCGGCGACCCGATCGAGATGGATGCCCTCGACTTCTGCTGGACGGTCGGATCGCGCGAACCCGGCTCGGGCCTGCTCGCCACCGAGGTCCCGTTCTGATGGCCATCACCACGATCACGCGCTTCCATGCGGCGGCCGGTCGCGAGGACGACCTGAGGACATTGGTGACCGCCGGCCGTAACCGGATGCGGACCGCCGACGGATGCACGTCGTTCGAGCTGCTTCAGGAAGAGAGCGACTCCGGCGCGATGATCTTCATCCAGATCTGGGCGTCACATGAGGCGCACGACCGCGCTTTCGCCGAGCGCATCATCAAGACCGGCCACCTCGACAAAGTGCTCGGCGCGATCGACGAGCCGATCGTCCAGCACTCGTACCAAGTCACGCCGTAGCCCTGAGCGGGCCCGTGTCCGCCACCAAGCCGAGTTACGGACGCTCTATGAGCAGAGCCAGGCCCTGGCCGACGCCGACGCAGAGGGTGGCCAGTCCGCGGCGGGCGTCTTCGCGTTCCATCCGGCCGAGCAGGGTGACCGTCACCCGAGCGCCCGAGCACCCGAGCGGGTGGCCCAGCGCGATCGCGCCGCCGTCGAGGTTGACCCGCTCGAGGTCGAGACCGAGCCGGCGGACGCAGGCCAGTACCTGTACGGCGAACGCCTCGTTGATCTCGACCGCGTCGATCTCGTCAACCGACCAGCCGGACCGGGCCAGCGCCTTCGAGGTTGCGACCACGGGTCCGAGCCCCATGGTCGAGGGAGGCACCGCGCCGCTTGCGCTCGCGACCACCCGGGCCCGCGGAGTCAGTCCATAGCGCTCGAGCGCCGCCTCGCTCGCCACGATCAGTGCCGCCGCGCCATCCGACAGCGGCGACGAAGACCCGGCCGTAACGACCCCGCCCGCACGGAACGCCGGCTTCAGCCGGGCCAGCTGTTCGAGGCTGGTGTCGGCACGTGGACCCTCGTCCGCCGTCACCGGCCCGGTCTTGGTCTCGACCGCGCAGAGCTCGGCGTGGAACCGGCCGGCCTTCGCCGCGGCGACCGCGCGCTCGTGCGAGCGCAAAGCAAATGCGTCCGAGTCCTCGCGGGTGACCGCGTCGAGCGCGGCCACCTCCTCGGCGGTCTCGCCCATCGACATGGTCGCCTTGCCGCCGTCGAGCTCGCGCATCCGCGGGTTGGCGAAGCGCCAGCCGAGCGACGTGTCGAATATCTCGCCCGGCCGCGCCCACGGCGTGCCGGGCTTGGCCATCACCCAGGGCGCCCGGGTCATCGACTCGACCCCGCCGGCCACGATCAGGTCGGCCTCGCCCGCCCGGATCGTCTGAGCTGCAGCGATCACGGCCTGCAGCCCGCTGGCGCACAGCCGGTTCACCGTGTATCCGGGGGTCGCGTCGGGCAGCCCGGCCAGCAGCGCCGCCATCCGGGCCACGTTGCGGTTGTCCTCGCCGGCCTGGTTCGCCGCCCCGAGGACGACCTCCTCGACGGCCTCGGCGGGCACCTGCGAGCGCGACAGCGCCTCGCGCACGACCAGTGCGGCCAGGTCATCCGGACGGACCGACGACAGCACCCCGCCGTACCGGCCCATCGGGGTTCGCACCCCACCGACGAGGTACGCCGCTCTGTACTCGCTCATTCGTGCAGTGTGGCTCAGCGGGTCATGACGAGCGCGGTCGCGATCGCCGCGAGGCCCTCGCCGCGCCCGGTCAGGCCGAGCCCGTCGGTGCTGGTCGCGGCCAGTGACACCGGCGCCCCGACCGACCGCGAGAGCGCGGTCTCCGCTTCCACCCGCCGCTCGCCGATCCGGGGCCGTTCACCGATCAGCTGTACGGCGACGTTGCCGATCGCCCAGCCCTCGGCGCCGAGCCGGCGCGCGGTCTCGGCGAGCAGATCGGCGCCGGGGGCGTTGGCCCACCGCGGATCGTCGGTGCCGTACTGGCTGCCAAGATCGCCCAGGCCGGCCGCCGACAGCAACGCGTCGCAGACCGCGTGCGCGACCACATCGCCGTCGGAGTGCCCGGCCAGGCCGTGCTCGCCGGGCCACATCAGGCAGCAGAGCATCAAGGTCCGGCCGGCCGCGAAAGGGTGCACGTCGAGGCCGATGCCGATCCGCGGCACCGCCGGCAGCGCACTCGTCAGCGGGACGACGTCGTCGGCCATCATGCGCTGGCAGGCGCAGTCGCAACCGAAGAGCCAGTGACGTGGGCGAACACCAGCCGCCCGTTGGCCGTGATCACGACACTCGTCACCCGCACGGTGACATCTTTCCCTACCAACGGCCTTGCGCGCTCGACCACGACCATCGTGCCGTCGTCGAGATACCCGACCGCCTGGCCGGCCTCGCGGCCGGGCTTGATGAGCTGCACCACCACGTCCTCGCCGACGATGACCGGCGGCCGCAGAGCCAGCGACAGGGCGTGCAGGTTGAGCACCCGGACGCCGGTCACCCCCGCGACCTTGGCGAGATTGCTGTCCAGGGTGAGCAGCGCGTAGTCCTGCTCGTGGCAGGTGCGGACCAGCTTCGCGTCGACCTCGGCGACGTCAGGCTGGCTGTCCGGGGCTACCACGATGTCGACGTGCGGCTCGCGTCGCAGCGTCTCGAGGACGTCGAGTCCACGACGGCCGCGTGCGCGGCGCAGCGGGTCGGCGGAGTCCGCCAGATGTTGCAGCTCGTCGAGCACCGGCTGGATGACGATCATCCGCCCGTGCAAGAAGCCGGCCCGCACGACATCGATGATCCGGGCGTCGATCGCCACTGAGGTGTCGATCAGCTTGTCGACCGCGGAGGCGGCCTCGCGGCGGGGCGACACCCCGGTCCGGCCGCCGATGATCGCCAGTACGTCGTCCCGCTTGCCGGCGCCGACCCGGAAGCCGGTGTAGCTGATCAGCACGACCACGATCCCGAACAACGCCACCGCGACGAGCGCCGGCCGGATGAAGAACAGCGGCCAGCCGAATGCGGCACCGAGCACCGCACCGCCGACCGCGCCGAAACCACCCGCGATCAGAGTGTCGGCGGAGACGTCGCGCAGCGCCGCCTCGGTCCGGTCCGCGGTTGACGCCGCGGTGCGACCGAAGATGCCGCCGACGACGTACCCGATCCCCGATCCGAGGATGATCGCCACGCCGACCGCGCCGAACGGCCCGAGAACCGAGCCGTGGCCGTGTGCCGCGAGCAGGTGACCCGCCTCGTAGCCAAGGCCGGCGAAGAAGACCACCGTGAGCAGGCGCA
This sequence comes from uncultured Frankiaceae bacterium, assembly GCA_964395425.1. Classification (GTDB taxonomy): domain Bacteria; phylum Actinomycetota; class Actinomycetes; order JAFAQI01; family JAFAQI01; genus DATAUK01. The sequence continues at coordinate 2,402 of CAYNDD010000052.1, read as the reverse complement.
GGACCTCGATCAGGCTGGATGGCGCCCGGTTGCGGGCACGCAAGGGCCGATGGAGGTTCACGCTTAGATGTCTCGGCGGATCACCCGGGTGACTTCACCCAATCGGCCGATTCGGGCCGGACCTGCGGTCGATCCGGCTCAGCCGCTGAGGACCTCGTCGAGCAGCGCCTCGGCCTTGTCCTCGTTGGTGTGTTCGGCGAGCGCCAGCTCGCTGACCAGGATCTGGCGGGCCTTGGCCAACATCCGCTTCTCGCCGGCCGACAACCCGCGCTCGCGGTCACGCCGCCAGAGGTCGCGGACGACCTCGGAGACCTTGTTGACGTCGCCGGACGCGATCTTCTCGACGTTCGCCTTGTAGCGCCGCGACCAGTTAGTCGGCTCCTCGGTGTGGGGAGCCTTGAGAATCTCGAAAACGCGCTCGAGACCGTCCGCACCAACCACGTCGCGAACCCCGACATATTCGGCGTTGTCCGCTGGAACCCGCACTGTCAGGTCGCCTTGCGCGACCTTGAGAACCAGATAGATCCGGTCCTCGCCTTTGATGGTTCGGGTCTCAATGGCTTCAATGAGTGCAGCCCCGTGATGGGGGTAGACGACCGTCTCACCGACCATAAAAGTCATGCGCGTGGTTCCCCTTCCGATGCTTCGAGGATAGCACGCAGACTGCGCCCCCCGAACCGACGAAGTACGACGAAACCGCAGGTCAGAGGCCTGTCGCGGCTGATTTAGGGGCTTGACAGAAGACCCCCAGACGTGCATCGCGCGAAGATCGCGGGGCGGGCTTTCGTCATTCGGAGAACGGGCGCATACTGACGCGGTGCCGGACGACGATGACCGTCCGCGCGACGCCTCGAGCGCCGCGGGTGGCGGCTGGTCGGACCCGCTCGACCGCGATCCCACCGTTGAAGCGGTCGACTGGAGCACCGTCATCGTGCCGGACGACATCAGCTCGCTGACCGGCGACATCCGAGCCCTGCGACGGGAGCGGCAGCGCGCCCGGCTCCGCGCCCGGCTGCACCGAGCCCTGGCTCGACCCGGGCTGCCGTCGTTGACCGCGATCGCGGGGATGCTCGCGGTCGTCGCGATCGCGGCCACGCTGATCTCGGTGGTCGGCTCGGCCACGTCGAGCAAGAACCCGGCAGCGCTCCCGCTCGCGCGCTCGAGCGTGGCAGTCGGGGACCCGCGAGGCCTGCTCCCGAGCGTGACCCTGCAGGCGGCGGACGGCACAACGGTCGACTCGCGAGCGCTGCGGCCCAGCGTGCTCGCGCTGATCCCGCTGCAGTGCCAGTGTGTGGCGCTGCTCAACCGCCTCGCCGACGAGGCCGCCAGCCAGAGCCTGCCGCTGATCGTGGTGGCACCGACGTTGCACGACGCGGAGGCCGGTGCGTTGCCGGGGCGGCTCGACCAGGACACCACCCGGGTCCTCTACGACCGCTCGGACGCGCTGGCGACCGGCGTGCATGCCTCCGGCCTGACCGTCGTCCTGCTGGACCGGGACGGAACGATCTTCAGCGTCATGAAGCTGAAACCGAGTACGCAATCACCGCTGACCGGCGTGCTTCACCAGATGCTGGCGCAAAGCCCACCGGCCGACGGCTGAGCCCCGAACCACCCGCGGCCGGGTCTGTTGCGGTGAGCCGGTCCGCGGCCGCCCCGACCGGCGCCCGGCAGCGATTGGTCGCGCTCATCCGGGCGACCCACCCGCTGCCCTGCGTGGCCGTGACGGCGTTTGCGACCGCGTTGGCGATCGCCGCCGGGATCCACGGCCGCAGCGCCCTGCTCGCGCTGGCGGTGCTCTGCGGGCAGGTGTCGGTCGGCTGGTCCAACGACGCCATCGACGCCCCGCTGGATCTGCGCGCCGGTCGGGCCGACAAGCCGATCGCCACGGCCGCGATCTCGCGCCGCACGGTCGGCTGGTGTGCCGCGGTTGCCCTCGCGGCCGACGTCCCCTTGTCGCTCGCCCTCGGCTGGCGCGCCGGGCTGGCCCACCTCGCCGCAGTCGCGCTCGCCTGGTCCTACAACGCCGGACTCAAGCGCACGGTCTTGAGCGTGCTGCCGTACACGATCGCGTTCGGTCTGGTTCCGGTGGTCGTGGCCGCGATGCTCCCGGGCGCCCCGTGGCCCAGGCTCGCCCTGGTCGTCGCCGGCGGCTGTTGCGGCGCGGCGGCCCACTTCGCCAACACCGTCGGCGACACCGCCGAGGACGCGATGACCGGCGTACTCGGCTTGCCCCAACGGCTCGGGCCGGCCGCCTCGACGGTCCTCGCGGGCGGCTTCGTGGCCATTGCCGTCGTCAGCATCCTGATCGCCGCCGGAGCGACCCCGCTGACCGTGGGCGCCGCCATCATCGACGTCGCGATCGCCGCCGCACTCCCGCTGGCGATCCGGGTGCCTCGGTCGCG
>CAYNDD010000051.1:12763-15445 GCA_964395425.1 uncultured Frankiaceae bacterium | reverse complement strand
ATGTTCACGTTGATCGCGCTCGCCACGTTGATCCTGCTCATGCGCGCGTTCCGCTAGTTCGTGCTCGCCGTGAAGGCGGTCATCCTCAACCTGGTGTCGATGGGAGCGACGTTCGGTTTGCTGACGTTCTTCTGGCAGGAAGGCCACGGCTCGACCGCGCTGTTCGGTGTACCGGCAACGGGCGCGATCACCTTCTGGATCCCGCTGATGGTCTTCGCGTTCCTGTTCGGCCTTTCGATGGACTACGAGGTCTTCATCCTGAGCCGGATCCGCGAGGAGTACGACGGGGCGCCCGCGAACGGCACCCAAGCCGCGGTGGTCCGGGGGCTCGGACGGACCGGACGGCTGGTGACCAGCGCGGCGCTGATCCTGTTCCTGGCATTTGCGTCGCTCGCCTCAGGGCCGGACACCGACATCAAGGTCCTGGCGACCGGCCTCGGGGTCGGCATCCTGCTCGACGCGACCATCGTGCGCGCATTGCTCGTGCCGGCGTTGATGGCACTGATGGGCCGCTGGAACTGGTGGCTGCCGGACTCCTTCGCCCGCGTCCTACGGGTCGCGCCGAGCGCAAGGCCCGCGGCAACCGTTACGACCTAGTGCCCCGTCAACACGTAGTGGCGAACGCCGTCGCGAACCGAGCGGGTCGCTCGACCCTGGGCCACCAACAGGTCCAGGTGCGCACCGCTCTCGCACACCGCGAGGAACTGGTTGAACACGTCGAGATCGGCAAACGCACGGGCGTGCCGCGTCCAGGTGACCACCGCCGCCACGGCGGCGGCGGTGTCGGCACCCCACCCGAGCGCGGCGGCCATCGCGTCGAGGCGCAGCCGGTGATGCTCGACCAGCTCGTCCACCCGGTCATGGACGCTCGAGGTGACCGGCCCGTGCGCGGGCAGGAGCATCGCATCCGGGCGGGCACGGACGATCGCGAGTGAGGCCAAGAACGCCCCGAGCGGGTTGTCGGCCAGCGCCGGCTCGAAGCCGATCGACGGGGTGATCGTCGGCAGCACGTGGTCGCCGGCGAACAGGAGGGCACCGGGGGTGTCGAAGAACACCACGTGCCCTCGGGTGTGCCCGGGCGTCTCCACCACCTCCAGCGACCGGGTGCCCGCGATCACGACTTCGTTCGGGGTGAACCAGTCGTCGGGCAGCTCCCAGTCGCTCAGGTCGATCCGGCCGTGGTGCTGCGCCATCCGGTCGGCAACGTCACCCGCACCGAGCTCGCGAAGATAGGCGATCTGCTCCTGGGCGATCGCCCGGCCCGGGCGCATGGTCGTCTCGAGGGACCAGCGTTCCTCCGCGCCGAGCGTGACGCGGGTGCCGAACTCGCGGCGAAGGTGGACCGCTTGGCTGTAGTGGTCGCGATGCATGTGCGTGACGAGGAAACGCCGGACGTCGGCAAAGTCGGTGCCGAGCTCGCGAAGACCGGCCCGCAACTGTTCCTTCCCGGCCGGGATCGCCCACCCGGAGTCGATCAGGGTCGGGCCGCCGGCTCCGGCAATGGCGTAGACGTTGACCGCGCGCAGACCGTCGTTCGGGAGCGGCAACGGAATCCGGTGCACGCCGGGCGCGACCTCGTAGACGCCCGGGGTGGTCCAGTCCGTTTTCGTCACTCGACCTGTTTACACGTCCGGGTCGGACTGCCTCGCGATCAGGTCGGGGGTGTCACGAATCGGGTGGCCGCATACCCGTGCGCCTGGGTCCGCGGCAAGACCACGCGATAGCGGACCGGGCGCTGAGCCGGCACCGGCACGGCAAACAACGCATCGCCCGACGCGTCGAGCTGCATGGTGGCCACACCCACCCAGCCGGTTCGGGCCCGTCGCTGAAGCATCACCACGTCGCCCTGCTGCGCTCCGTCCGTCGTGATCGACGCGTCGTACGACGAGCCCTGCACCGACAGCGTCGCCGACACCGTCGGCATCACGACGACGAGGACCGGCGCGCTGCGAACGCCTTGCCCGGACACCAGCCGCAACCGCACTGAGTGGGTCAGGTCCCCGGCGGTCAGGTCGACCGAGCCGTCGGAGCCGGTGAGACCCATGTCGACCTGGCTCAGCGTGCTCTGCCCGGTCAGCCGCTCCATCAGCCAGATCCGGTGCCCGGCAATCGGCTCGCCGGTCGAGGTCGCCAACCGCCCCAACACGGTGACCGAACCGTCGACCGGCACGCTCGACGCCGACAGCGTGATCGTGATGGAGCCCAGCACCGGCGGCGTCAGGGTCGGAGTCGGCGTGGGGGTAGTGGTCGGCGTCGGGCTGGTCGACGGCGGTGGCGAGGAGGCCACGGTCGTCGGCGAACTGCTCGGCGACGTACTCGGCCTGCCGCCGCCGCTCTGCTTGCCGGACGGCTTCGCCTTCGGGGTCGGGGTGGACGTCGGGGTCGGTGTCGGCGCCGGCGTCGGCGCGCCGGCGACCGGCGGTGTGCTCAGCTGACCGAGAGCCTGCTGGACGCCTGGGGACGGCGTGCCGCCGTGATGCCCTCGGGCGCTGTGCTTGTGATGGACCGCGGTCGGCGCCGGGATCCCGGCCCAGCCTCCGACGTCGTTGAAGACCCGCTGAACCTGCGACGGCAGCGCGGCGGTGTATGCCGCGGCCACCCCGCCGGAGAACGCGATCGCGATCGCCAGGGTCGAGCCACCCACGCCGAGGCGACCGGCGAAGCGGCGCCGGGACCGGGTCG
>CAYNDD010000051.1:0-12663 GCA_964395425.1 uncultured Frankiaceae bacterium | reverse complement strand
AGGGTCGAGCCACCCACGCCGAGGCGACCGGCGAAGCGGCGCCGGGACCGGGTCGGGACCGCCGCGCGGAACGCGGCCAGCGCCCCCGCCTCACCGGCCAGCTCGTCGGCGGTGCCGGGCGCGGTCAGGGCCTGAACGACCGGGTCGTCCTGCCAGGCGGTCAGGTCATCCTTGCGACGACGCACTCAGACCACCTCCGCCGGTTGGACTCGCGGATCGCGGGACAGTGCCCGCAACCCTCGGTGAACACTGACCCGGACCGCGCCTGGTGACTTCCCCACGATGTCTGCGACGGTCGCGACGTCGAGCCCGGCGATGACCCGGAGCGCGACCAGCTCGGCCTGCTCCGACGGCAACGAGGCGACCAGGGCAAGCGCCTGGTCGGTTGAGATCCGATCCATCGCGACGGACTCGGCCGACGCGACGAGCTGCGGCCTGGCGGCGCTGCTGACGTCCGCGATCGGGACGACCGGTCGAGCCGCCTTCGACCGAGCCGCATCGATCGCCCGGTTGCGCGCAACCGTGAACAGCCAGGCCCGGAAGCCGTCGGCGGTCCCGATGAAGCTGGGCAGGTCCCGCACGATCTGAAGCCAGGTCTCCGCCGCGACGTCCTCGCAGCCGTCGCCGCTGTGCACCCGCAGGTAGCGCAGCAAGCGCGGCTGCAAGGTCCGCCACAACTCCAGGAAGCCCGACTCGTCGCCGGCCCGGGCCCGCGCAAGGGCATCGTCCAGCACCCCGTCGACCTGGCTCGGAGGTGAGCCAGGTCGACGGGCGCGCGACGTGAGGTCCGATTCGATTCGAACCGTCCCCTTCCCATGACCTCGTCGAGCCGGACCATTTGCCTCTCTTAGGAAACGGTGACAGTAACGATGCCGCTCTGGCAACCGTCGTAGATCGGACCACCCGCAAAGACCAGTTGGTAGTCCTCGGACACGCTCGGCGCCGGCTCGTCGAAGGCGACCGCGCCGTTCTTGTCGGCGCGCTCGCTTGCCACCGCGGTCCAGGTCGTCGTACCGCTGGGCCGTTCCTGCAAGGTCACCTTGCGGTGCGCGAGACCTTGCCCACCACCGCGCAAGTCACCGCTGATGAGCTCGTCACCGGTCTTGCGGACCACCCGAGCGCGGATCGACAGTGAGCTCGGGAGCAGCACGTGCACGGTCGCGATCGCGCTGCGGGCGCCGTTGTCGGTCTCGGTCTTCTTGAACACCAGCGAGTAGTGCGTCGTCACGGCGGGCGTGACGATGAAGCCGACACTGCCGTCGGCGGCGGTGATCCCGGTGCCGAGCTGCGTCCACCCGTGGTTTCCGTGCCGGCCGAGCAGGCCGACGGTCTGGCCGGCGAGCGCGGTGCCGTTGAGGCTCAACACCCCGGAGACCGTGTCCGAGTCGCCCGGCTGGATCGAGCCGGCGCTCAACGCGATCGTCAGGGACGTCGTGTTACGCACCCGTACGACGGCGACCGCGCTGCGCGAGGCCTGCTGGAACGGGTTGCCGGCGAAGGCCAGGACGTAGCGGGTGGTCACCGACGGGCTGACCTGGAAGCCGACGCCGCCGTTGGCTCCGGTGCGGTGGACCTTCTCCTTCGTCCAGGTGGTGCTGCCCTGTGGCTTGTCGAGCAGGACGATGCGGTGGTCGGCGACGTGTCCGTCGCTGGCCTGGAGCACGCCGGTGATCAAGTCGCCGCCACCCGGATTGATGCTGGCGTGGGCGACTCGAATGGACAGCGAGGTATGAGCCTTGGGCGAAGCGGATGCTGCCCCCGCAACCAGCACCACACCACTGAAGGCGGCTACGGCGAGTGCCGTTACTGCCGCCGTTCGACGAGGACGATTCATCGTCATCGGGTTCCCTCTCTTGGACATGCCCCGAAGGGCTGGATCGTGCATCACCTCTGACAGCGGATCGGCCCGCCGATCTGTTACACCGCGCTCGGGACCCGGCCTGCGGTGTCGTACCGTCATTGCCCGTGACGACGGGACCGGGCCGGTGACCCTGACCTACCGCGACGCGACCCTCGACGACGTGGCCGCGGTCGTCGCGCTGGTGCAGTCCGCCTACCGCGGCGAGGCGAGCCGGGCCGGCTGGACGACCGAGGCGGACCTGCTCGACGGTCAGCGCACCGACCCCGACGACGTCCGCGAGATCATCGAATCGCCGGACTCGAGGATCCGGCTCGGGCACGACGACGCCGCCGGCCTCGTGGTCTGCTGCCAGCTGGAACGCAAACCGGGCGGTTCATGCCATTTCGGCATGTTCGCGGTCTCGCCCACCCGCCAAGCCGGCGGAATCGGCCGCGAAATGCTCGCCGAGGCCGAACGGATCGCCGCCGACGAGCTCGGCGCCCACACCATGGAGATGACCGTCATCACGCAGCGCAGGGAGCTGATCGCGTGGTACGAGCGCCGTGGCTACACGGTGACCGGGGAGAGTCGGCCGTTTCCCCACTCTGACGAACGGTTCGGTCTGCCACGGCGTACGGATCTCGTCTTTGAGGTGCTGGCCAAGCCGCTGGGTTGACCAATCCGGCCCGCTCAGAAGATCGCCAAGTACGCTCACCGCGCATGAGCAGCCCGTCGCCGAGCAGCGCCGCCTTCACGGTCGGCGACCGCGACGTGATGGCGGTCATGCTCGAGCGACGCCGGGCCGGTACCAAACCCGGGTGCCATGACGACGGAAACCGGGTGGCCCTCGTCATCGAAGGCGGCGGCATGCGCGGCGTCTACGTCGGCGGGATGGCCCGCGCGATCGGCGCGCTGGGCCTGCGCGACAGTCTCGACGAGATCTTCGCGGTCTCGGCCGGCGCCTTCACCGGCACCGGCCTGGTCTGCCGGCGCACCGACCACCTGGCCAGGGCCTACTACGACGACCTCGCCGTCGGCGCGTTCGTCGACTTCGGGCGCATGCTGGCTGGTCGCGGACCGCTGGTCTCGCTCGACTTCCTGCTCGACACCGTGATGATCGACAAGCACGGCTTCGAATGGGCCCCACTGCTCGAGAGCGACCTGCCGCTTCATCCGGTGGCAACCGCGCTCGACACGCTGTCGGCGAGCGTGCTCGGCGACCTGCTCACCGCGGACGACTGGCGGCAGGCGCTGCTCGCGTCGGCCCGGATTCCGTACTGGGCCGGCCCACCGATCGAGCTGCACGGGCGACGCTGGGTCGACGGGTTCGTCACCGACCCGCTCCCGGTTGCCCGCGCCGTCGATGGCGGTGCCACCCATGTCCTCGCCCTGCTCGCCCGGGCCCCGGAGGAGCGACTGTCCCCGTCGAGCCGGGTCTCGCCGCCGATGCGCGCCCACCTCAACAAGCTCGCGCCCGGCCTCGCCTCGGCGATGACGCAGCGAAGTCGCCACCACCAGGACGCGACTGCCTTGATCGGCGGGCTGGTCCGGCGGGGCAGCGCGCGCGTCATGGGGTTGCGGCCGCTCCGGGGTTACGGGATCCGGTCGCTGACGAGCAACGTCGCACGGCTCAAGCTCGGCGGCGACTCGGGCGAGGCCGCCGTACACCGAGCCGTCGCCCTCGCCACTCCCTAAGCAATGTCACATTGCCCCCGCATTCTGTGGGGTGATGTGACATTGCCCCCACGAAGTGGGGGGCAATGTGACATTGCTTTGAACGACGGTTAGCCGCGGGGGACGGCAAAGGTAGTCAGCCTGGCGCCGCCGATCGCCAGCTCCGACCACGGCACCGGTACGTCGAAGCAGGCGATCCCGCTGGTCTGAAACGCGCGGGCGACCGCATGGCTGGCCGCCTCATCGCCCTCGCCGTCGTCAAGACCCCGCGCGAACTCGCCCATCGACGGGTTGTGCCCGATCAGCGCGAGGGTGCCGACCTCGTCCGGGGTCTCGTGCACGATCGCGAGCAGTCCGCCGACCGTGTTGACGTAGATCCGGTGGTCGGCGACCAGCTCCGGCGTCACCCCGAGCTCGCCGCTAATGACGTCCCAGGTCTGCCGGGTGCGGGTCGAGGTCGACACGACGACCCGATCCGGAATCACCGCGGCCGCAGCCAGCCAGCGCGCCGCGGCCGCCGCGTCGGACAACCCGCGATCGGACAGCGGCCGGCCGTGGTCCATCTCGCCGGCGACCGCCTTGGAGTGCCGGATCAGCACCAGCCGTCGTGACGTCATCCGACCAGCCCTTCCAGCACTGCACAGACCAGGCCGCCCAGCGCGGTCAAGTCATAACCACCTTCCTGGACTGCGACGCAGGGCGCAACGCCTGCGAGCAACGCACCGGCGCGGCGGAAGCCGTCGAGGGTCACCTGCAGCGGGCTCTCCGGGTCGACTGCGGCTGCATCCACGCCGAGCGAGACCACGATCGCATCCGGCCCGAACCGCTCCACCGCGCCGCGGATCCCGGCCAACCCGGCCAGCCAACCGTCGTCGCCGGTGCCGGGCGCGAGCGGCACGTTCATCGTCGTACCCTCGCCGTTGCCCCGCCCGCGCTCATCGGCAAAGCCCAGATAGTGCGGGAACCAGCCGGCGCCGGGATCGACGTGCAGCGACGCGTAGTGGACATCGGCTCGGTCGTAGAACACCGACTGCGTGCCGTTGCCGTGGTGGGCATCGATGTCGATGACCGCGACCCGGGTCGCGCCGCCCTCGAGCATCGCCTCGACCGCGATCGCTGCATTGTTCAAGTAACACGACCCGCCGAACCCGTCCCGGGTCGCGTGATGTCCCGGCGGGCGACACAGCGCGTACGCCGCATCGGCGCCGGCCATGACGAGTCGGGCCGCGGTCGTTGCGACATCGACCGCGGCCCGGGCCGCTTCCCAGGTGCCCGGGCCGATCAGCGTCATCGTGTCGTAGCAGTAGCGCCCGGCGCGGGCATGCGTCGCGGCCGGCTCGCGGGCCGGCAGGCCGTCGAGCATCGCCGACGTCGGGAAGACGTAGGGAACCACCCGGTTCTGCCCCGGATCCTCGGGGAAGCCGGCCGCGACCCAGCGATCCCACGCGCTCGCGAGATAGTCGAGCAGTTCCGCGCTGTGCACCTGCTGCAACAACCGGTCGTCACACCGCTCGGCGACGACCTGCTCGGCGCCCGCGGCGACCGTCGCCGCTCGCACCACCTCGACCCGCTCGGGCAGCTCGGTGCCCGGCGTCCGCACGCCGACCCAGATCTCGGCGTCCGGCACGTGCCGCAGGCACTCGTCGCTGCTGACGACCGGAACCCGCAAGGTCATGGCCAACGACCCCTTCTGACGGCATGCTGGGCGGCGTGCGTGTTGCTGACTTGGGAATCAGTATCGGCCAGCTCCCGACCGGCCCGACCAACTCGGTGCTGGATGTGCCGAACGTCGGGTTCGGTCACACCACGATCTGGCGCGACGACCCTGATCCACCGGGCGGCGACGGCACTGCCCGCACCGGCGTGACCGTGGTGGATCTCGGCGGCAACGCGTTCACCGCACCGATCCCGGCCGGGGCGGCGGTCTTGAACGGCTGCGGAGAGTGCACCGGGATCACGCCGATCCGCGAGTGCGGCGCGATCGAGACCCCGATCTTCCTCACCTCGACGATGCAGCTGGGTCGCGTGTACGACGCGGCGATCGAGATCCTGGTCGGCGAGGAGCCTGAGATCGGCGTCAACGACGTCACCATCCCGGTCGTCGCCGAGTGCGACGACAGCTTCCTGTCCGACCCCCGCCGGGTGCGGGTCACGGTCGACGACGTCCGCGCGGCGCTCACTCGGGCTCGGGCCTCCACCGGTGGCACGGAGTTCGCCGAGGGCGCGGTCGGCTCCGGCACCGGGATGAGCGCGCTCGGCTACAAGGGCGGTATTGGGACCGCCTCGCGGTTGTTGCCGGCTGGCCACACGGTCGGCGTGCTCACGATGACGAACTTCGGCGATCGGCATCGGTTGACGGTCGGTGGCGTACCGGTCGGTCGGTTGCTTCCCGAGCCGGGCGACAGCGGGCCGCCTCGGCCCGCGGGCTCGTGCATCGTGGTAGTCGTCACCGACGCTCCGATCGATCCCGTCGGCTGCGAACGGCTGGCGCGCCGCGCCGGTCTCGGGCTGGCCCGGGTCGGCAGCACCGCCTCCAACGGTTCGGGCGAGATCTTCCTCGCGGTCGCGACCGGCCTCCGTGCTCCGCGCGGCGCACCGCCGGCCGGGATCCCGTTAACCGGCCCCGCCCTGGACCCGTATTTCGAAGCGGTGGTCGACACCACGGAGGAGGCCGCGCTCAACAGCCTGCTCGCGGCCACGACGGTCGTCGGGCGGGACGGCAACACCTCGCACGCGCTGCCGTTCGACGACCTACGCCGCCTCGTCGCCGACGCCCAGCTGGGCCCGCATGCCTGAAGGTCGCACCAGGCCGGCCTGGATCCCGATGGCCGACGGCGCCCGGCTGGCCGCGACCCTCTACCTGCCGGCCGGCGACGCGCCGACGGCGGCGATCCTCGAGGCGCTGCCCTACCGCAAAGACGACCTCACCGCCGGATACCGGCCGGAGTACGTCCGGCTGCGCGACGAGTACGGGTACGCCGTCGTGCGCATCGACGTGCGCGGCACCGGGTCGTCGAGCGGGATCGCCACCGACGAATACCCGGCACAGGAGCAGCACGATCTGTCCGAGGCGATCGCGTGGATCGCCGACCAACCATGGTGCTCGGGTGCGGTCGGGATGTACGGCACGTCCTACAGCGGCTTCAACTCGCTGCACCTGGCCGCGGTTCGCCCGCCGGCGCTCAAGGCGATCATCGCGATCTACGCGAGCGACGACCGCTACACCGACGACGTCCATTACATGGGCGGTCTTGTTCGGGTGCTCGACCTGGTCGACTATCCGACCTACATGGTCGCGATGAACGCGCTGCCGCCGGTGCCTGCGACGGCCGGCGACGCTTGGCGGGACGAGTGGCGCGAGCGGATCGAGCGAACCGAGCCCTGGCTGCTGCGCTGGCTGGACGAGCAGCGCGACGGCCCCTACTGGCGGCAGGGCTCGGTCCGGCCGGCGTACGACCAGATCCAGGCAGCGACGATGCTGGTCGGCGGCTGGGCCGACGGCTATCGCAACAACACCTTCCGGACCGTCGAGGCGCTCGCGGCGGCCGGTGTTCCGCACCGGCTGCTGCTCGGCCCGTGGAGCCACGCCGCGACGAGCACCGCGCTGCCCGGCCCGCGGATCGACCTGGTGCCGGAGATGGTCCGCTGGTGGGACCGCTGGCTCCGCGACGTCGACAACGGCATTGACCACGAACCGCCAATCACCGTCTTCGCCCGGCGATCGAGCCCGCCCGAGCCCGACCTCGACGAGGTAGCCGGACAGTGGCGCAACGAACCGGGCTGGCCGCTCGAACGCGCGCGCGACGACGTGCGCCCGCTGGGCACCGGCCTGGCCACCCACCGGGTGATCCCGGACACCGGCACCGCCGCCTGGATCTCGTGCGCCGGGCATCTGCCCTGGGGTCAGCCCGGCGACCAGCGCCGCGACGACGCGCAGTCCCTGACCTGGGAATGGCCGGCCGGCGACCTCGAAATCCTCGGCCACCCCCGCCTCGCCGCGCGGGTCGGCGCCGATACTCCGGTGGCAACCCTCGCGGTCCGGCTCTGCGACGTCTTCCCGGACGGCCGCTCGACCCTGATCACCCGCGGGGTGCTGAACCTGACCCGACGCGACAGCCTCGAGCATCCGCAACCGTTGCCGAACGGCAAGCTCGTCGATGTCGAGGTCGAGCTGGAAGCGACGTCGTGGACCTTCGATCCCGGGCATCGCCTGCGGCTCGCGGTCAGCGGCACCGACTGGCCCAACACCAGCGCGCCACCCGCGCCGGTCACGCTCACCCTGGACCTGGACGGCTGCGCGCTGCACCTGCCGCGGATCGACGGCCCGTCGCCGTGTCCGGCCCCCCGGCTCGTCGCCAGCACCGACGAACCCCATGAGCCGGCCGACGTCCTCTGGTCGGTGCAGCACGACGTTCTTCGCCGTGAAACCGCGTGCGTCGTCGACCACGGATCCACGTACGACGAAGCCGGGGTGACCTGCACGGAGCGCTACACCGGCCGGGTCGGGGTCAACACCCGGACCTTCGCGCAGCAGGTCGAGGCGACCGCGAGCTTCCGGCTGGTCTGGCCCGAGGCGACCGTGAGCAGCCGGGCCGAGCTGCGGGTCACCGCGACCGCGACCGACTTCGACGTCGATCTCACGCTGACCTGTTTCGACGGCGACGACATCGCCGCGAAGCGCCAGTGGCAGCGCCTGATCCCCCGGGATCTCGGGTGAGCCAGGCGGTGACTCCGCCGTGGCGGTGAGGCAGGCGGTCAGCGTCCGCCGCGAAGAGATCCTGCGCGCGGCGGTCGAGCAGATCACCGAGCGCGGCTTCAGCAACACCCGAGTGGTCGATGTCGCCAAAGCGCTGAACGTCAGCACGGCGCTCGTCTTCTACCACTTCGAGTCGAAGGACCGCTTGCTCTCAGAGGCCTTCAGCTATGCCGCCGAGCGCGACCTCGAGCAGCTCGACCGGATCCGGTCGTCACGGACCTCTGCGGTCCGACGACTGAGCCGGATTCTCGGGTTGTACGGACCGGGGAGCGCGCCGACCCAGGCCTGGCCGCTGTGGATCGATGCCTGGGCCGCGGCGTTGCGGGTGCCCGAGCTGCAGGTCGTGTCGCGGCGGCTCGACGTGCATTGGAAGGACATCGTCGCCGCGGTGATCGCTGAAGGCGCCGAGTCCGGCGAGTTCACCTGCGAAGATCCGGTGGGTGCCGCCTGGCGGATCATCGCGGTGGTCGACGGGCTGGCGATCCAGTCGACCGTGCACGCCGGCCTGATCGCCCGCCCGACGATGATGCGCTGGATCCGCCAGGTCGCGGCGGCCGAGCTCGGGATCGCCGAGGAAACCCTGCACTGATTCTCGGTGGTCCAGAGCGACGTTTCGGCGACCGTATCGGGTGTGTCGTTCGCTTCACTTCGAACGCCACCCAGTCACGGTAGAGCGCGGCGTCATCAGCCCACCCGATTGTCCGGTCGGAGCGTGACGGCAAACAGGGAGCGCGCAGAGCGATACTTCGACCGGTCCCAGATCGACGGGGCGAAGGCCGCCCGATCGCTAGCCACGGGTGGTTCGAGCGACAATCATGGGCCGGAACGCGTTCGTCACGGAGGTGCCACGCCTTGTCCGGTGATCTGTCCGAGGGTGTGCTGGCGGCGGTGGGCCACACGCCGATCTTTCGGCTGCAGAAGGTCGTTCCCCGTTCCGGCGCGGCGATTGTGGTGAAGTGGGAGCCGGCGAATCCGACCGGGTCCATGAAGGATCGGATGGCGGTCGAGGTAATCCGGACCGCGCTCGACGATGGCCGCCTTTCTCCTGGCGACACCGTCGTCGAGTACACGGCGGGCACGACCGGCGTGTCACTCGCGTTCGTGTGCGCGGCGCTAGGCCTGGGCCTGCACGTGGTGTTCTCGGATGCGTTCAGCCGCGAGAAGCGACAGACGATGCAGGCGTTAGGTGCCACGATCACCGATGTCCCCAGCGATCACGGCGCGATCACCGAGGATCTCATTAAGCGCATGATCGCTACCGCCGGCGACATCAGCAGTGCGCCGGGGTGCTGGTGGGCTGACCAGCTCAACAACGAGGATGCCGTGCGTGGTTACGTCCCTCTCGGCGACGAGCTGTGGGACCAGGTGGGTGGATCGATGGCGACCTTCGTCCAGGCCGTGAGCACGGCCCACTCCATCCACGGCGTGACCGCGGGCCTTCACGCGCATGACCCGTCGATCAGTGTTGTCGCGGTCGAACCGGCGGAGTCCGCCGTCCTGTCGGGCCAGCCAACCGGTGCGCACTCCATCGAAGGCATCGGGATCGGGTTCGTGCCGCCACTGTGGCGTCCTGACCTCGTCGACGGCATCGAGACGGTGTCGAGCAGCGAAGCCCAGGCCATGGCCAGGCGCCTCGCACGCGAGGAGGGCGTGTTCGCCGGCACCTCCACCGGCGCGAACGTCGTTGCCGCGCTCCGAGTCGCGGAGACGCTCGATGCCACCGCGACCGTCGTCACCATCGCGGTCGATTCGGGGCTTCGGTACCTGAGCACGAAGCCCTACGCCTAGCGCGACCACACCCCGGTGAAATCCGAAGCGCCGCTAAACCAGCCAGCTCGGCGGGAAGTCGGGATCGGTCATCGCGGCCCGGTCGAGACCGAACGCGCCGATGTCACTCGTCGTCGTGCCATCGACCGCGAGGTCGGCGAGGATCCGCCCCAACGTCGGCGTGAACTTGAAGCCGTGCCCGGCACCGAGACCGACAATCACCTCCGGATGGTCGGTGAGCGGGCTCATCACGAAGTCGCGATCCGGGGTAAGGGTGTAGAGGCAGGTCACCGTCCGCCCCACCCGTTCGGCGCTGCCGGGAAAGGTCCGAGCCATGAAGTCGGTCAGCTGCCTCAGGTTGGCCGGCTCCGGCTCGAAGCTGCGCTCGGCCGCGGTCGTGATCGCGCCGCCGACGTCCTGACCGGCCTTGATCTCGGCCGCGCCGTACGTCGGGAAGCCGTAGAAGCTCGGCTCGTCCATCCAGATCCACACCGGGAACCGGCCGGGCTCGAACGCCTCTGCGTCGTCGGGCTCGAAGTAGGTGACCTGCTCCTGGGTGACGGTCAGCGGAAGGTGTACGCCGAGGCCGGCGATGACGTCGTCAGTCCACGCATCGGCGGTGACGATGACCCGGCGGCATCGCAATGGACCCGACCCGGTGTCGAGCTCGACGCCGTCGGGACCGGCCCCGACCACCCGCGCCGAGACCCCGGGCCGCAGCTCGGCGCCGTGCCGGGACGCGAGCCGCTGCAGGGCCGACACGGTCCGCGCGGCATGCACCATGCCGGTGTCGGCCTGGTAGATCGCCTGACCGCCGTCCGGCAGCCGCACCCGCGGCCAGCGGTCCGCAACCTGTGCCGGGGTGAGCACGTCGTACGGAACGCCGCAGGCATCCATGCTGTCGACGTAGTCGGCCATCGGGATCGCCGGATCCGGCGGGAACAGGTCCACGCCGCCGGTGATCGTGACCAGCGGCTCGCCCGCGGCCGCGGACAGCAGGTCCCAGTCGTCGTACGCCTCGCCGGCGAGCTGCACGTAGGCCGGGGTGTGGTAGCTGCGGCGCAGGATCCGCGATGTGTCGTGCGACGCACCCCGATGGTGGCCGAGCTCGAACTGCTCGAATCCGACCACCTGCTGCCCGCGCGCGGCGAGCTCGTACGCGGTCGCGCTGCCGAGGGCGCCGAGGCCGATCACCGCGAAGTCGACGTCGTGCTCGGTCGGGCTCACTCCGCGGGCGCCGATGGGTCGAGGCGCGAGAGCAACCAGCGCCTGATGTCCAGACTCTCGTCCTCCATCGGGGCGAACCAGCCCTGCACGTAGCCACGCGACGACATGCCGCGCTGCACCGACTCGCACACGGTCCAGTCCTGCCGGTTGACGACATCCCAGAAGTCGGCCGCGTCCGACGGGTCGAAGCTCGGCTTCGCGACCTCATCCGGGGCAAAGAGCAGGTCGCAGTCGATCCGGGTCCGATCAGCGGCGACCGGCCGCAGCGTGAACGCCGCAACATGGTCCGCGGACAGCGACAACATCAGATTCGGATAGAGCAGCTCGCCCTTGTGACGCACCCGCTCGTCGTCGTCGAGGCCGGCGAACGGGGCCCGGTCCGACGTACCCGTCGAGGTGAACGTCCACGCACCTTCTCGATGCGGGATGCCGTTCTCCCACTCCAGGTTCTGCCCGCCGTGCGCGAACGCCGGCACCAGCCGGCACAGCTCCGGATGCACGCCCGCGCAGTGGTAGCACTCGTTGTAGTTCTCGCAGATCAGCTTCCAGTTGGCCGCGACGTCGTACTGCAAGCGACGGCCGAGCCTCAGCTCGGCGAGCGGGTAGCGCGCCAGCCGCTGCGCCATCGGGCCGATCTGCTCCGCGAGCGGGATCGCCTCGGCCGGCGTCAGATGGACGAAGACGAAACCGCCCCACACCTCGACCCCGACCGGGCGCAACCCGAACTCGTCCGGGGCGAAGTCGTCGACGCCGTCGGTGTGCGGAGCGCGCAACAGCCGGCCGTCGAGGTCATAGGTCCACGAGTGGTACGGGCAGCGGATCGCCTTCGCCTCCCGAGTCGACGGCACCGGGTCGTCGGGGCCGGCCGGGAACAGCTGGGACCCGCGATGACGGCACACGTTGTAGTGCCCGGCCAACCGCCCCTGCGAGGTCCGCGCGACGAGCACGCTCTCGCCGAGTGCATCGATCACGGCGACTCGGCCGGGCTGGTCGACCCCGAGCTCATCGACGCGCCCGACACAGCTCCATTCGCGCGCGAGCACCCGGTCGACCTCGACCCGGTACGTCGCCGGGTCGACGTAGTGCTCCTTGGGCAGCGCGGGTTGCAAACTGGCCATGACTTCAGTGTCCCGCGGCTATCCGAGGTGGAGCTTCTCGCGGGTGTTGGCGCGGCGTCGATCCTTGCGGATCTGCCGGACCACGTTGTGGCCGGGGATGCCGGTCACGCCACCGCCGCCGTGGGTCGCCGACCCGGCTTGGTAGAGCCCGCGCACCGGAGTGTGCAGGTCCGCGTAACCGGCGGCCGGCCTGGTGTGGAACAGCTGCGCGGACGACAGCTCGCCGTGGAAGATGTTGCCGCCGATCAGGTTGTATTCGTGCTCCATCTGATACGGGCCGA
>CAYNDD010000050.1:11288-15810 GCA_964395425.1 uncultured Frankiaceae bacterium | reverse complement strand
AATGGAGCATGGCTACTGACTGGGGGACAGAAGACCTGCAAGTGAAGGGTCGCAACCTATCTAGATCACTCCGAACCTTGCCGGTGTGGGTCGGCCCGACACCTCGCGAGAGGGCCCGATAACGGCCAACGCTTGTCGGACGCGAAGTGCCGCTCGCGCATACCGATCCCGCGTTCTCGATCGTTAGCGTCGGCCTACGGTCAGTCCGGTGGCGTTTGGCAGCACTGGGCGCTTCCTGGCGGGCATAGTCGCGGTCGGTGGATGCGGCGGCACGGCGGGCAAGGCGACAGCGGCGCGTGCGGCGGGCGGTTGGTGCGGTTGCCGTCGGCGTGGTGGTGGCGGGTTCGTTGGTGGGATGGCACGTTCTGTCTCGGCCCTCTCACGCGGCGTCATTTGCGTCGACGGCGCGCGTGACGGACGTTCAGAAGGCAGCGATCGCGAGTTACTTCGTGCATCACGATCTGACCGGCACCTCGTTCGCGCGAGTCGGCTGCCCGGTCGACGTGCTTGGGGCTCGGCGGAGTGGGGCCGAGGTCACTGTCTATACCGTCGTCCACTGTTGGACGGGGGCCCAGAACTGTAGTGGAAGCTACGACGGTGCAGACGGAGTCGTTGCCGACCTTTCCGGTGACCGCGTGGAAAGCGCCAGATTTGATGACGCGGACGATCGACGGGGCATCAACGGTGAAGCAGTCATCTACCCGCCTGCGCTGCGAAGCCTGGTCGAAGAATTGATGAACGACGGCGGCCCGGATGGCTACGACGCGAAGGCGGTTGCTATCGCTGGCTGCACCGGAGCCGCGACGTAGCCGCAATCAGGATGACGGCTGGCAGCCGCGACTGATTCCGATATGCCCGTGCGCGAAGTGCCGCTCTCGCGCACTTCGGAACCCGCGCTCTCGATCGGTGTCGTTCTGCGGGGGGCGGTGCGCACTAACGCCACATGCTCCAGGGCCAGCTCGGTCCGTCGTCGGTATCGCCGTTGGCCTTCAAGAGCAGTAGCCAGAGAGCGGCGGTGTCATCGGTGAGCCAGTCTGGGACACCGTCGAGGGTGGCCGTGACTAGTCGTCCTTGTGCGTGCTTGGTGAACCGAATATCGACCGATACAGAGTTTGGAGCGATCGGATGCGGTCGCGGGATTCCTCTGACGTGTTCGCCGCCGATGCACTCGACGGGGCTCTCCTGGAAACCCCACCGGAAGCTTGCGTGGCTGAATCGGGTGCAGTCGAAGTCGGTGACGACCTGGTCAAGAGCGCCGATGTGCGATCGCCATGGCTCGTCTGCGGGGTCTGGGTGCCAAAAGTGACCGACGATCTGCATGCGTCCTCCGCCGCCTCCAGTGCCGAGGTAGCCGGGGTTGGTGTGGGAGAACGGTCGGAACGCAGCCGCCGGGGAGCGTGTGGTCACGTTCTCGACCTTGACCGTACGCATCTCGTGTGGGCCGGGCGGCGGGGTGAGAGTGAACCAGTCGACGATCAGCCGTACCCCGGGCGTGGCAGCGAGTGCCGCCCAGTCTTGCTCCGGCCGCGCCGGTGGTGGCGCGGCCCAGACGGCCGCGAACTCGCTGGTCAGCCTGACCGGGGTCGGCGCTGCGTCAGGCGCCGGCCAGACCTGCAGCAGGTGTCGTTCACGAGGACGCCGGCCCTCGGTCTCGTCGCGGTCGGTGGCGGCGAGCCGCAGTCGGTAGGTTCCCGGCCCCGTCGAGGCGAGATTTGGTCCACGTGCACCGTCCATCAGCGAGTTCAGGAAGATCCGGCCGTTATCGGTGTGCAGGCTGCACTCGGCGACGTCCTGCCACGACGCATCCAGGTCGGCTGCTGGCGCTGCATCCAACGGCACCACCTCAACGTCGACGCTCCGGTCGTCATCCGCCGTTGTACCATCAGCTCGCCCGGTTGCCACTGTGCCAAACCCGGTGCGAACTCCACCGCGTTCGTGTCGTCCTCGAACACGTCGTCGGCGCACACCCAGTACTGGCTGTACTCCACCGGCATTCGCACCCTAACCACCAATGGATTCCACCACGGGCCCGATCAGAGGGGACCCGCTACCGTGCAGTGCGCGCGATCACGAAGGTCTAAACAGCATGGTTGCCGGGTCGAAGTCGAGCTGGTAACCGGCGACGTCGATCACGACGGTGCTGGGGTTGGGGACTGCCAGGATCGTGACCCCGCCACGGTGCCGCGCGGGAGATATGCGCCACCCGTGGGTGGTGTCGCCAGTGGGCCGTTGGCATTCGTGGGCGATGCAGGCGAGCACCGATATCGAGCCCCGGTGAGCTGAACCGGTTCCATCGGTCGTAACGACCAGGTACTGACCGGTCCGGGCGCAAGAGCGCATCGCACCCCACCGCGGTGCCAGGCTGCGGGTCAGCGGCGACCTCGGCGCCGTCCAGGCGCCGCATCCCCGCGGCTGAACCCTGCCGGGTGGCAGCGGGTTCGCCACCGGCTGGTGGCCCGGCAGCATTGAGGTGATCTCCTTGTTTGGCGGCGGGCTCGAGGTATCCACTGCTGTCGGCGTCGATCCGTGCTGGACACTCTCCGAGTTACTCGCGGGACTACACGATGCGACAACCACGCAGGACACGACAATCCACCGCCACCTCACAACTACACGACGCGCAACGGGATGGTCGCGTTGGGCCCGGGCCAAGACCAGAGAGCGACGAAGCCTACAAAGGTGCCGTTCGCGCCCACTCGATCCGGCGTTCTCGATCCGCGGCCGGCGACGGTAATCTCAAGGGGTGAAGAGATGCGGAGTGTTGACCTTGGCGTGCATCTGCTTGGTCCTAGTCGTTTCTGGCATCGCATTGGGTGTGCGCGTAGGGAGCGCGGACGGTTCGCATCTCGGGCGCAATCGTTCGTACGATTTTGTGACCCGATCTCACTGAGCTTGCCGCGCACGAGATGAGCGAATCGCCGCGCCTTGTATAGGTGGCGGGCGAGAGCACCAAACCCAGGTGCCGTTCGCGCTTGTCTGAGCGATGATCGATCCCGTGGATGAGGAAACCGAGTCATGGACTTGTCGTCACTTCTCTCTTGCTAACCCGCGAGAAGACGGCGCCGAAGACCTTCCACGTTTGCTACGACGAGTGGCGGACCATGTGGAGGCCGCTGGGATCAAGCCGATGGAGATTCTCGATCTGACATTCGAGTCGGAGATCACTGAGGACGGTCCTTGGTGGTCGGCCTCCGTCTACTGGCAACCTGACGGCGAATAGGTGATGCTGCCGTTCTGATCGGTTGCGGGCCTGGGATGAGCACCGGAGCCCGGATCGCATCAGTGCGACTCCGTGACCGCTTCGGTCTCGAAGCGGTAGCCCATGCCGGTCTCGGTCAGTAGGTACCGCGGGCGCGAGGGGTCGGGCTCCAGCTTGCGCCGCAGCTGCGCGACGTACACCCGCAGGTAGTTGACCTCGGTGGAGTACGCCGGACCCCAGACGTCGTGCAGCAGCTGGCGCTGGGTGACGAGCTTGCCGGGATTGCGGACCAGCACCTCGAGCAGTTGCCACTGCGTGGGCGTGAGCTTGATCTCGCCGTCCGAGCGGGTCCGGACCCGCTTCGCGGCGAGGTCGATGGTGAAGTCGTCGGTGGTGATCACGGGCGCGTCCTGGGCCGGCGCGGCCCGCCGGACCGCCGCGCGCAGCCGTGCCAGCAGCTCGTCCATCCCGAACGGCTTCGTGACGTAGTCGTCGGCGCCGGCGTCCAGGGCGGCGACCTTGGTCACCTCGTTCTCGCGGGCCGACAGCACGAGGATCGGTGCACTCGACCAGCCACGAATGCCGCGAATCACCTCGGCCCCGTCCATGTCGGGCAGCCCGAGATCGACGATCACGACGTCCGGCCGCTCGCGGGCGACCGTGGCCAGCCCGCTGATCCCGTCGCTGGCGGTCTTCACGTCGTACGACCGGGCGGTGAGGTTGATCCGGAGGGCGCGGCAGATCGCGGCGTCGTCGTCGATCACCACCACCTTGGTCACGACTGTGACCGGGGCGCCTCGGCGTTGGCGACCGTGGCGGCGGCCGGCAGGGTGATCGTCATCGTGAGCCCGCCGCCCGGCGTCTCGGCGGCCTCCAGCGTGCCGCCCATCACCTCGACGAATCCGCGCGCGACGGCGAGGCCGAGGCCGATGCCGGTCGCCGTGTCGTGGTCGCCGAGCCGCTGGAACGGCTCGAACATGGTCTGGCGCTGCGCGGCGATGACGCCCGGGCCGTGGTCGACGACCGTGATGAGGACACCATCCGGTCCGGACCGGGCCCGCAGCATCGGTGGGCGCTGCGGCGGGGAGTAGCGCAACGCGTTGCTGAGCAGGTTGGCCACCGCGCGCTCGAGCAGCCCCGCGTCGGCGCGCAGCAGTGGCAGGCCCTCCGGAATATCGAGTCGGACCGAATTGGCGCCGGGCAGGCCGTGCAGAGCCAGCGGGGCCACCTCCTCGACCGCGACCGGCTGCACGAACGGCTGTAGGGCGCCGGTCTGCAGCCGGCTCATGTCGAGCAGGTTGGCGATCAGTACGTCGAGCCGGT
>CAYNDD010000050.1:0-11188 GCA_964395425.1 uncultured Frankiaceae bacterium | reverse complement strand
CCGGTCTGCAGCCGGCTCATGTCGAGCAGGTTGGCGATCAGTACGTCGAGCCGGTCGGTGGAGTCCTCCACGGTGGCGAGCAGCTCGCGCTCGTCGTCCTCCGAATATGCGACGTCGGGCTGGCGCAGGCTGCTGACGCTGGCCTTGATCGATGCGAGCGGCGTCCGCAAGTCGTGGCTGACTGCCGCGAGCAATGCGGTCCGCATCCGGTTGCCGGCCTCGAGCGCCTCGGCCTGGGACGCCTGCGTCCGCAGCCGATCGCGGTCGAGCGCGGCGGCCGCGAGGCGGGCGGCGGCTTCGAGCAGCGCGGGCGCAACCTCGCCGACGTTGTCTCCGACGATCAGGCGCAGATCGCTTCGGACCGTGAAGGTGCGAGCGGTGTCAGCGTTGACGTCGCCGGTTTCGGCGATCCGCACCCACCGTTCGCCGACCCGTTCCTGCAGCTCGGCGGTGACACCGAGGTTGTCGTGCAGGTGCTGCAGAACCGAGGTCGGGGTGTCGTTGGCGCCGAGCACGGTGCGGGCGAGGCCGAGCAGCGCCTGGGCCTCTCCGGCGCTCTGGCTGGCCAGCGTGGCCCGGCGGGCGGCCACGTGGACGACGCTGGACACGCTCATCGCGACGAGGATGAACAGCAGGAGCGCCAGCAGGTTGCGGGGCTCCTCGATGGTCAGCGTGTGCACCGGGGGAGTGAAGAACCAGTTCAGGCAGAGGCTGGCGGCCGCGGCGGCGAGCACCGCCGGTCCAAATCCGCCGATCACCGCGACCGCGACGACGGCGAGCAGGTAGATCAGCAGGTCGTCGGCGAGATTGAGGTCGCTCTGGATCAACGACAGGAGCAGCGTGAGCAGGCTCAGCACGACAACGCCGACCGCGATACCGAGCCGGCGACGGCGGCCGTCGACGGCCGCGACGAAGTCCGTGAGGGACGGTCGGCGCGGCTCGCTCACCACGTCGGTTGGCGGGACCACGTCCTCCAGTGTGATCCCAAAACCCCTCGACGTCGCGCCGGCACCCAGGCCGATCGCTGCGGCGGTCACCAGCACGATCGCGCCGAGCGCGACCGGACGATGGTGTGCCGTGAGGACGGCGTACGGCGCCTTGCTGAACGCGATGGCGGTCATCCAGGCGATTCCGGTGACCGCCGCGGTCGCTGAGAGCTGCGAAACCGCTCCGGTCGCTGCCACGATGACCGCGCAGCCGGCGAGGACGCCATTGCTCGGCAGACCGCCGTGCAGGCCGGCCGCGAGGGCGCCGAGGACCAGCAGGGCCGCGGACGCGAGCGGCAGCGCGAAGTGGGCGGGAGCGCGCCTTAGCAGTGCCCGCTCGGTGTCCATGACATTGAGGACACGCCCCGAACCCACTCAAAGCCAGGATCTTCACACCTTTTTCACGCCTATCCAGCGGGTCTTGACGCCGCCTTGACGCGGGAAGCCCTCGGTCGCTCTACCGTCGAGGCGTGGATGACGCGGCTCGGCCGTTGCCGATCGACATCGACTTGCCGGAACGCCTCAGCTACCGGATCAAGCGACGCCTGCTCGGCATGCCTTTGGTGACCGATCAGCTCGGCGAGCAGCGGCTGTCCAACCCGGTCGCGTTCGGGGTCTTGTCACCGGACTGCATCTCGTCCTCGGCGTACGGCACCGAGGAGATGCTGATCGGCCTCTTGCCATTTGCCGGGTTGGCCGCATTCTCCCTCGTCCTTCCGATCACCGGCGTCATCATCGGGATCCTGCTCCTGCTGTTGTTCAGCTACCGCCAGGTCTTGGCGGTCTACACGAAGGCCGGCGGCTCGTATGTGGTCGCTCGCGACAACTTCGGTCCGCGGATCGCGCAGATCGCGGCCGTCGCATTGCTGATCGACTACGTCGTCACGGTGGCCGTGCAGACCGCGGCGGGGTCAGCCGCCGTGGTGTCGGCCTTTCCCTCGGTGGGTCACCTGTTCGACAAGAAGGGCAGCCTTGTCCTGACCCTTGCGGTCGTCGTGCTCTTGTTCTACGGCAACTTGCGTGGCATCCGTGAGGCCGGCCGAGCCTTCGCGTTTCCGCTCTACTTCTTCATCGTCATGACGAGCGTCGTCATCGTGGTGTGCGTGGCACGGGAGCTGACCGGCCACCTCACGATCATCAATCCGCACAGCCTGCACGATCCGAAGAACCCGATCTACGAGATCAAGAAGGGCAACGGCTTCATCGAGGGCGCCACCTTGCTCGCTTTGTTGCGAGCCTTTGCGAACGGCGGGTCATCCCTCACTGGCTTCGAGGCGATCAGCAATGGTGTAGGCGCATTTCGGCCGCCGGAGAGTCGCAACGCGCGCAAGGTCCTCCTCATCATGGCGTGCACCCTCGGCTTCCTGGTCGGCGGTGTCTCGTGGGTGGCGCACGTCGGTCACGCGACGCCGTACGTCAGCGGATTCCCGACCGTCATCAGCCAGGAAGCGCAGCAGGCGTTCGGGACCGACCCGGTTGGCCGGTTCCTGTTCTATGTGATGCAGGCGGCGACAGCGCTGATCCTGTATACCGGCGCCAATACCAGCTTCAACGGCTTCCCGTTCCTGGCCAGCTTTGTCGCCGATGACCGGTTTCTGCCACGCCAGCTGACCCGTCGCGGCCACCGGCTCGTGTTCAGCAACGCCATCATCGTGCTGACTCTGGTCTCGGGTGTCTTGCTGATTGTGACTGGAGCGAAGGTCAACAACCTGGTGCCGTTTTACGCGATCGGAGTGTTCACCGGCTTCGCGATGGCCGGGTACGGGATGGCCAAGCATTATTCGCGTACCCACGAGGGCAGATGGCGGCGAAGCATCGCCATCAACATGGCGTCCGGGATCGTCTCGACGATTGTGGTCGGGATCTTCGCGATCGCGAAGTTCACCGAGGGCGCCTGGGTCGTAGTCATCGTCTTCCCGGCACTGGTGTTCCTGCTGATCCGGCTGAACCGCGAGTATCGCGAGGAGGCGGAGGCACTCGGCTCGATCACGCCCGAGGTGCTGTCGTGCCCGCCGAACTTCTCCCGACACGTCGTGCTGATCTTCGTCAACGAACTCGACCTCGCGGTGATCGGTGCACTGCGCTACGGGCAGACGTTGAAGGCGACCGAGCTGCGGGCCGTGCACTTCGCGCTAGACACGGCAGCCGCGACCGCACTCGATCGGCAGTGGGAGCAGACCGCCCAGAGCGTTGTGCTTGAGATCGTCGATGTTCCCGACCGGCGGCTCGGGCGCGCCGCCCTCGAGCTGGTGATGCGCGAGACGTCAGTGCCGGGCACGCATGTCACCGTCTTGCTGCCTCGCCGCGGCTTCGCGCCGGCACTCGGCCGGCTGCTCCACGACCGCACGGCCGACAAGATCGCGGCGGTGATCAGCCGGATCCCGAACGCGGCCGCCACGATCGTGCCCTTCGACACTTCGAAGCCCGAGCAGGCGATGATGGCCGTCGGCGGCTTGGCCGTCGGCCGCCAGTCAAGGTCGGCCCGGGTCGCGGCTCGGGTCTCGGGCCGGGGCCCGGCGCGGGCCAACGGCGCGGCGCACCAGCGAAAGGGCGACTCCGGGCCCGCGCCGCAGCTCGATATCAACCGACTGCTCGGCAGCGATCTTTCGCCCGGCCCGGACTCGATCGGAAGCCTTGCTTCGCGCCAGCCCGCGACCATCCACGGGCGGATCCGAAGCGTCCGGATGCGGTCGGTTGCCGACACGCCGATGCTGGTGTGTGAAGTGGTTGACTCGACCGGCGGGTTGGAGCTGTTGTTCTACGGCCGACGCTCGATCGCCGGCATGGTCGCCGGCGCCACCATCACGGCCACCGGCCGGACGCTCAGCCACCATGGCACGCTGGCGATGGCCAACCCCCGCTACCAGCTCAATCCCCAGTCGCGGCACTAGCAGGCCTCGTACACATACCCCTTCGCCCCGCGCGGCACGACGTCGCGGTCGCGCAGGATGACCGAGATCTGTGATCCGCGTTTCGCACACGCGGTCTGATAGGCGGCCCGGCCGTTGTCGGTGTATTCGATCTCGTAGACCTCGTCGCCGTAGGTCTTCAGGTAGAAGCTGCACTCGTCATAGACCTGGCACTCCTCGGCGATCGCGAAGTCGAAGTGGACGGTACGGCGCAGATGGCTGCTCTGCTCGGCGTCGTTCTTCTGTGCCATCGCCAGGCCGTCGGCATGCCCCTGGGCGACGAGCAGCTTGGCAAACGCGAAGTCATCGGCCTGGCTGAGCAGGCCGTGCGAGCGGGTGTTGGAGTCGAGGTTGTCGGACTCCACCGCGTCAAACCCCTTGGCCTTGCAGCCGTGCAACCATTCGGCCTCGATCTTGAGCAGGGCGCGCCGGTCGGCACTCGTTGACGTTTTGAGGATGATCTCGCCCGGCCAGCCCGGATCCTCGATCAATGCGCCCTTGGCGTTGCGGAGCAACAGCTTCGGGTGATGCCGTTTCCACCACCCGTCGTTCTCCGGCTGGGTCTGGAAGGCGTTGATGTAGCAGATGTTGTAGACCCCTGGGGCTGGTCTCGAGGTGCGGTCACGATCGACGATCCGCACCGACGGCAGCGGTTTGTACGACCCGCCGAGCTGGTAGTCGAACCGGCCGTTAGCGGGCGGCAGGCGCACCTTGTGCGCGCTTGCCGGTCGGGTCGTGGCCGAGCTGCCGACCGGGGCGGAGCCGACCATTGCGGCGATCGCGACACCGGCGACCACCATCGATTGCCATGGTGCACGCATCGCTACTCTCCCAGTCGGATGATCTGGTCGCAGGTCTCGGCAACCGAGTCGTCGTGAGTCGAGAGTACGACGATGCTGCCCGAGCGGGTCGCTTCGTGCAGTACCTGTACGGCGTGTTCGCGGCTGTCGTGGTCGAGCTCGCTGGTGGGCTCGTCGGCGACGATGAGTGCCGGACGCGGAGCGACGGCTCGGGCGACCGCGACGCGCTGGCGCTGCCCGCCGGACAGTCTCGTCGACTCACGGTCGGCGATTCCGACCAGTGACAGCTCGGCCATCAGCTCCGCGACCCGCTCGCGGATGTCCTCGACCTCCCAGCCGAGCGCCTGGAGCGGCAGGCCGATGTTCTCCGCGACGGTGAGGGTCGAGGCAAGCAACACCGGCTCGGTGACGACCCCGATCTCGCCGCGGCCGATTCGGCGTACGTCGTTGCCGTCGAGCGCGATGACCCCGCCGGTCGGTGCGACCAGGCCGGCCACTGCCATCAACACCGAGGTCTTGCCGGCGCCGCTCGGCCCGACCACCGCCAGCGTCGCCCCGGGCGGCAGGTCGAGGTCGGTCGGTGGCAACAGGGTGCGCTCGCCGACCGCGACGAAAAGGGCACGACAGGTCAGGGTCACAGGCGCCCGCGATCGTCGTCGTAGGGTCGCAGCAGGATCCCTTCGCTGGTGATCTCCACCCGGGCGTAGTGGCCGGGCGGCAGGACTTCGAGGGCCTCGCCGGACAGCGCGATCGACCCGTCCGCGCCGACGACGGCGAGCTCGGTGCCGTCGCGTCCTTCGGCACCCACCCGCCCGTCCCGCATCGAGAGGGTTCGCTCGAAGCTGCCCGCAACGACCGGATCGTGGGTGACCACGACCAGCGTGCTGCCGGTGCGGGCAGCCGCCGCATGCAGCGTCGTAATCACGACGTCCCGTTCGGCCGGGTCGAGCCGGCTGGTCGGCTCGTCCACGAGCAGCAGCCCCGGGCGACGCGCCATGACGACCGCAAGGGCGAGCCGCTGCAACTGGCCGGCCGAGAGCTCGCGGGCCGGCCGGTCGGCTACCTCGGCGAGCGCGAAGTCCGACAGCGTCGCTGCCGGGTCGGGCGCGCCGGCGTTCTCGAGGGCCAGGCGCGGGCTGGCATACGGGAGCAATGCGCGGCTCGGCTCCTGCAGCAGGAGTGCGACGGTCTCGGCGCGCAGCCGCCGGCCGGCGAGTGGGTCGGCGGTCAGGTCGTGGTCGCCGACGACGAGCCGGCCGGTCGATGGCCGTTGCAGGCCGGCCAGCAGGCTCATCAGGGTCGACTTGCCGCAGCCGGACGGTCCGAGCAGGGCGATCGACGTACCGGCCGGGATGGTCAGATCGACGTCGCGGAGCGCGACGACCTGCTCGTCGCCGGTTTGGTAGAGGTGGGTGATCCGCTCGCACACGACCGTGACGCCGTGCGCAGAGGTGACCATCTCGGTCGTCATGGCAGGGCCGCCCGCAGGCTCGCCGCGTCGGTGCGTTTCGCGGCGTAGGAGCAGATCGCGATCTCGGCGACCAGCGCAGGTATCAGCGCGATGATCACCGCGATGAGGGCCGGCGAGATCGGCAGCGGCAGCAACGCCGACGGTACGGCGCCGGCGGCGGTCTGCGGAATGAGCCGCGCGGACAGGTGGGCGGTGGCGATTCCGCACCCGAGCGCCGCGACCGCAGCCGCGCCGAGTCGGGCCGCTGCCGCGCTGGTGCGACCGCGGACGATCGTGCTCCGGGAGACTCCGGCCGAGGTGAGCGCGAGCGCCTCAGTGCGCTGCCGGCTCGCGGCCGCGACACTGGTGCCGATCAGAAGGGCGATCGCCAGGATCGCCGCGATGACCGCGACCGCGAGGTAGCCCGACAGCCCGGCCGTCTCGGCACTGCGCTCGAGGACCTGAGCCACCTGCGTGCGGGTGGTGATTCCGGTCACGATCAAGCCTTGCGCGCGCAGCCGGGCGAGTGCGTTCGGCGGCGCCTTTGCGCCAAGCCACACTTGGTTGGACAACTGAGTGGTGCCAAGCCGGGTTTCGGGGATCGGCGTCGCGACCGCGATGATCGAGCTGAGATCTGCGAGCGCACCCTGGTCGAGGAGCTCGGGCAGTACCGACGTCTGACGCACCTGCACGCGGGGCAATGGTTCGTTGTTGAGGCCGAAGGTCGAGCCGTCCACGGGGCCGGCCGTCAACAACGGCAGGGCGAGCCGGGCGACGCCGCCCGGCACGTGCAGCAGGCGCTCCAGGCCCCGCGGGCCGTATCCGTCGATCCGCCGGTGCCAACCCGCCACCGCGGCCAGCCTGGTCGTGTCGAGGGCGAGGGTGCGCTGCGCCTCGGACCCGAGCGGTGCGAGTAGCTCGGCGGCCATCGCCCAACGCCCGTGCGGGTCGGCCGCGTCGACCGCGGCGAGTAGCGACGTGCCGGGAGGCACCGACACCGTGGCCACGGTCGGCGCCCCGACGATCAGGCCGGCCCGGTCGGTGCGGTCGCTGGCCGCACCGCGGCTGACCGTGACTGCGAACGCGAGCAGGCTCAGCGCGAGCGCGACCATCGCCGTCACCCGCCAGGCCGCCCGGTCCCGCCGTAGCTCCCGAATCGCGAGGAACCGGGCGAGGTCGCGCGACTCGGCGGTCGATCGAACCGCGGAGCGCAGCAGGGCAGGGACCACCCGGCCGAGCGCAAGTCCGGCGGCAAGGCCGGTCAGCGACGGGGCGAGCAGCGACCACGGAGTCGACGAGCTGCCCGAGTGGGTCGAGAACAGCTCGATCAGGCCGGCTGCGGCGAGCGTGATCGCGATGACGTCGATCCAGGCGCCCCCGCGGCCACCGGCGGACCGGGCGTCCTCGGCGAGCTGTTCGGACAGTGGGCGCGATGCCACGACGAATCCGACCGCCACGGTCACCAGGGCGGAGATCGCGGTCACGACGAGCGCCTCCGCCACCGAGCTGCCGGTGAGGTGCACCGGCGTACCGGGTCGCAGCCACAGGTGCGAGGCGACCACGGCGAGCGGCGCGCTGACCAAGAGCCCCGGTACGACGCCGACGACGAGCAGCAGCACCGGTTCCGCTGCGATCGAGAACGCGGTCGAGATCGGCCGCCGGCCTTGCAGGGTGGCGATGACGAGCTCGGGCCGGCGCCGGTCCATGCTCGCTGCCAGGATCGCGATCAGCACGAGTCCGACCAGCAGGAGCAGCTGCAGCTGAGCAAGTGTCACAAGGTGGTCGAGCTGGACCCGATCAGCCGCGTCGGCGCGCAGCAGGGCCGGGATCGAGGTGAAGATCGAGATGTTCTCTCGCCGGTTGGCGTTCAGGTTGGCGATCGCACGCTTCACCCCGGCCAGCTCCGCCGGGGTGGCATGACTCCAGTCGAACGGCTGGTCGATCGTCACGTTCGCGCGGAACGGCGGCGGGAGACCGACCAGCGTCGCGCGCGGGACGAGGGCGGTGACGGTCGAGACCTGGGTGCCGTCACCGCTGATGATCGGTGCGCTGATGTTCTGGCCGAACCAATACGTCAGCTGGCTCGGCGGGACGGTGAAAAAGCCGACCACCCGTTCGTGCAGTTCGTAGCTGGAGGCGTCGAAACCCGGCTTCGCCGGGACAACTTCGTCATTGATAGTGGTGACCTCGCCGAACACCGGTCGATCGAGACCTGACGCGACGATCGGCCCGCCGACCTTCGCGGACAGCACCTGCGCGGCGCTGAGCGGCAGCGCGATCTCATCCGGTCCGGTCGGGCACCGTCCGGTGGTGAAGATGACGTGGGCACAGTCGTCCTGCCGCCACTCGAGGGAGGCGTACTCGACGAACTTGCCCGGCACCTGCAGCTGAGTGCTCGTGCCGCCGACCGACAAGCCACGGATCACCGCACTCGCCAGCGGCAGGCGCGGCACCTGCTTCTCGAGGATCTCGTCCGGTGAGTCTCCCGGCCAGGACGCGCCGGACACCTCGACACCTGAGGCATCGACCGGCGCACCGGTCATCCGCGCGCGCAGCGCCGAGATCGCGGCGGCCGATCGATAGGTCGGTGCGACCGCAGCGGCCGCGCATGCAGCCATCGCGACCACGACGATGAGCAGGGCGATTCCGCGCCGGTAGAGGACGCCGCGGATCAGGAGGCGAAGGACCGCGCCGATGCGGCGTCGACCCTGCATTGCCATCC
Organism: uncultured Frankiaceae bacterium; assembly: GCA_964395425.1. Classification (GTDB taxonomy): domain Bacteria; phylum Actinomycetota; class Actinomycetes; order JAFAQI01; family JAFAQI01; genus DATAUK01. Next base: position 2,321 of record CAYNDD010000050.1, on the reverse strand, counting down.
TCTCCTCGCCCGGGCGCTCCGCAGCGACCCTCGCACGATTCACCGACCTTGGCACGCTAGCCCGCTGCCCGGCCCGGACCGTGACGGGATTGTGACCGGCGCGTGCTACTGCCGTGCGGTTCGTGCGCCCTTGGCCGCCTCTCGCTACGGCATGCCGCTACCGCGCGGGGCTCACGAGCTCGAGTCGGTGCCGGTCCGGTGGGCGCCGGCGTGGATCGCGAGCCGAAGTGCGCCGAGCACCAACGCCTGCGCGGCGAAGCCGAGCAGGCCACTCCATTGATAACGGACGAAGACGAAGACCTGGGTGAACAACAAGGTCACCAACGCCGAGCGGTACAGCACCCGCATCGCTTCCTGGATCCGCCCGCGATGCATCAGCCAGATGCCGACCGCGGCGTATGCGCCGGACACTGCGGTCGAGATCTCTGCGCCGAGGTCGGTCACATGCGACCCGCGGCCGAGGCCGATGTCCGGTCGCAGTATGACCAGAAGCAGCTGGGCGGCCATCCCGATCACCTGCAGCACGACGAGCACCCGAAGCCCGGGAACGAATGCCGGATGGTCGACCGTCTTGCGAGCGAGGTCGAGCGCGCGCTCGCGCGCCCGGGTAGCCCGGGTCAGCGGCCGGACATTGGCACTGTCGGCGCCGGTGAGGCAGCTGCGGATACCGGAGGCAAGCGAGCTCGGGGCGGCATCGTCGAGGAGACCGAGGGCGTACTGCTGGCCGGCGCTGTCGAGCTGACCGAGCGCGAGGTCCCCGGCGGCAGCCGCGGCGATCGCCAGCCGGCGCGGATCGGTCATCGGCCGTCGGAGCACCAGCTCGCGAACGACCACGTAGAACAGCACGAACACCGCGTAGATGATCGCCACGGCGGGCCGGAAGAAGTAATTGACGTCCTTGGTCAGGAACTTGCCGACCTCGTCGATGAACAACCCGAAGCCGATGCCACCGATGAACGCCGCGTGCAGCCGGGCCCTGGTGCCCGGCGCGATCTCGACGGTCACGATCGCGGCGCCCATCAGCAGCCCGCCGTACAAGACGTGCGCGACGTGCAGCCCGTTGCCGCCGACCTGCGGATAGCCGGTGGCGGCAAGGGCAGAGCGTACGACGAGGACGGTCGCGACCGCGGTCCCGAGGAACAGCTCGAAGCGAGCGAGCGCCTGGGAGTCGCGGAGGTCGTGTCGCATGACGCGACCGTAACGAACGTCGGCCCGACCCGGGCGCTAGAAGACCACCACGGAGCGCAGCACGTCACCTTTGTGCATCTTGTCGAAGGCGGCCTCGACGTCGTTGATGCCGATGGTCTCCGACACGAACTTCTCCAGCGGCAACCGGCCGGACAGGTGCAGGTCGACCAACATCGGGAAGTCGCGGCTCGGGAGGCAGTCGCCGTACCAGGAGGACTTCTGCGACCCGCCGCGGCCGAAGACGTCGATCAGCGGCAGCTCGATCGTCATGTCCGGCGTCGGTACGCCGACGAGTACGACGCGTCCGGCCAGGTCGCGGGCGTAGAACGCGGCCTTGTAGGTGTCGGGGCGCCCGACCGCCTCGATCACGACGTCGGTGCCGAGCCCATCGGTGATCGCGTGGACCCCGTCGACGATGTCGGTGTCGCGCGAGTTGACCGTGTGGGTCGCGCCGAAGCCCTTCGCCCACTCGAGCTTTCGGTCGTCGATGTCGACCGCGATGACCGTGCGGGCACCGGCGATCGATGCACCAAGGATCGCCGCGTCACCGACGCCGCCGCACCCGATCACGGTCACGGTCTCGCCGCGGCGAACCGCGGCCGTGTTGAGCGCGGCCCCGAGCCCGGCCATCACGCCGCACCCGAGCAATCCGGCCACCTCCGGTCGCGCCGCCGCATTGACCTTCGTGCACTGGCCGGCCGCGACCAAGGTCTTGGTCGCAAAGGCACCGATCCCGAGCGCGGGGGACAGCGGCGTGCCGTCGGTCAGGGTCATTCGCTGTGTGGCGTTGTGGGTCGCGAAGCAATACCAGGGCTCGCCTCTCGAGCAGGCCCGGCACTGGCCACACACGGCCCGCCAGTTGAGGATCACGAAGTCGCCCGGTGCGACATCGGTGACGCCCTCGCCCACCGCCGAAACCAGTCCGGCCGCTTCGTGCCCGAGCAGGAAGGGAAACTCGTCATTGATCCCACCCTCGCGATAGTGCAGGTCGGTGTGGCAGACGCCGCACGCCTTGACGTCGACCAGCGCCTCGCCCGGTCCGGGGTCCGGAACCACGATCGTCGTGACCTCGACCGGGTCACCCTTGCTTCGCGCGATGACGCCTTGGACCTCGGTGGGCATTGATCTGGATC
>CAYNDD010000049.1:13486-15821 GCA_964395425.1 uncultured Frankiaceae bacterium | reverse complement strand
GAGGGCGAGGCGCTGTCGACCCTGGTGGTCAACAAGATTCGTGGCACGTTCGCCGCAGTAGCGGTGAAGGCGCCTGGCTTCGGCGACCGCCGCAAGGCGATGCTCGCCGACCTCGCCGTCTTGACCGGCGCCCAGCTCGTTTCCGAGGAGATCGGGCTCAAGCTCGACTCGGTCGGCCTCGAGGTGCTGGGCAAGGCCCGACGGGTGACGGTCACCAAGGACAACACCACGATCGTCGACGGTGCGGGCGCGGCGAAGGAGATCGAGGGCCGGATCCGCCAGATCCGGCACGAGATCGACGAGACCGACTCCGACTGGGACCGCGAGAAGCTCCAGGAGCGGCTCGCGAAGCTCTCCGGTGGCGTCGGCGTGATCCGGGTCGGTGCGCACACCGAGGTCGAGCTCAAGGAGAAGAAGCACCGGCTGGAGGACGCAATCTCGGCGACCCGGGCCGCGATCGAGGAAGGCATCGTCGCCGGTGGCGGCGCTGCGCTGGTCTCGGTCGTGAAGTCGCTCGACAAGGACCTCGGCCTCACCGGCGACGAAGCGACCGGTGTCTCCGTGGTCCGCAAGGCGCTCGTCGAGCCGCTGCGCTGGATCGCCCAGAACGCCGGGGTCGAGGGGTATGTCGCGGTCGCGAAGGTCCGCGACCTGCCGGCCGGGCATGGCCTCAACGCCGCCACCGGCGAGTACGTCGACCTGATCGCTGCCGACATCGTCGACCCGGTCAAGGTGACCCGGTCGGCCGTCCAGAACGCCGCCAGCATCGCCGGAATGCTGCTGACCACCGAGACGCTCGTCGTCGAGAAGCCCGAGGAGTCCTCGGCCGAGGCCGGACACGGCCACGGTCACTCGCACGGCCCCGGTGGCCACAGCCACTGAGCCGCAACCTCAGGCTGACCGACACGGCTTCGGTCCCGCGCGCGCAGCGCGCGGGTCGCTAGCCTTCGGCGGGTGGAACCCGATCTTGCGACCCTGCTCGCCTCCGGTGAGCGGGCCACGTTCCACGGGCCACCCGGGTCGGCGGTCAGCGATCTCGAGCGTGCCGTCGGAGTCGCCCAGCGTGATGGTCGTCGGGCCGAGGTAGCTGCCGCGGCCTGGCTGCTCGGCGTGGCCCTGTCGGCCTCCGGACGGTACGGCGGGGCGCTGCGGGTGCTGGTGCCGCTGATCGAGGCCGGCGAGGGGGGCGGATCGGACGATCTGGCCCCTGAGCTACGGCTGTTCGGCTCCCTGGCCGCGTCCACCGCGGCCAGCGTGCACCGCGGGCTTGGTCGCCACGACGCTGCCCGCGAGCTCGATCTGCGCGGCCTCGCGCTCAGCGACGACTCCGACGAAGCCGTCTTCGACAGCGTCGTCGGGCTGGCTGCGGACGCGGTCGGGTCCGGTGACCTGGCCGAGGCACAGGTTCGGTTCGAGCGGGCCAAGGCCGTCGTCGACGCGCACGGCGGCGACTGGTGGCGGCAGCGGGTTCGGCTGGACTGGGCCAGGGCCGACATCGCGGTGCTCGCCGAGAAGCCGCACGAGGCGATCCTCGCCGCGGGCGGGGCGGTCAGCGGCGCGGAGGCGGCTCGCGCGCCGCGGCACGTCGCGAAGGGCCTGCTGTTCCAAGGGGTCGCCGAGCTGCACGCCGGCTCCGACGACGCGATCGCGACGCTGCGGCGGGCCGCCGGCCTGGCCGAGGGCCTCGCGGCCCTGCCACTGGTCTGGCAGGCCACGGCGCTGGTCGGCGCACTGCTGGCCGGCGACGAGTCCTCGGAGGGCGCCCGCTCGCTCGCGACGGCCCGATCGGCCGTGCTCACGATCGCCGCCGATCTTCCCGATGACCTGCGCGACGAGTGGCTGGCCCGGCCCAATGTGAGCGCGTTGCTCGAGGGCTGAGCGTACGAGCGTCGTCGGACACGCTCAGGCAACTCTGCGCACAGCGGTGAAGTCGGTGGGGGTTTCTGCCGATGTACTCGGTTGTGACAAGCGTGCTGATCTGTGACGACCTGCGCGCGGTGCGCGACGGGCTGCGCCGCGCGGTGGAGTCCTTGCCTGGGATCGACCGGGTCGACACCGCCGGAACGGGCGAGGAAGTGCTCGCACGCTGGCCCAAGGAACGCCACGATCTCGTGCTGATGGACGTCCAAATGCCCGGTTTGGGCGGAGTTGAGGCGACCCGGCGCTTGGTTCGCGACCACCCCGAAGCCAACATCGTCATGCTCACCGTCGCCTCGGATCGCGAGGCTGCCGCGGCCGCGATCGCCGGCGGCGCGCGCGGCTTCCTGCACAAGGACGTCTCCCGCGAGGAGCTCTGCGCGACGCTCGCCAACGTGCTGACCGTGACCGCCCTGTC
>CAYNDD010000049.1:0-13386 GCA_964395425.1 uncultured Frankiaceae bacterium | reverse complement strand
GGGTCACCCGCGAACGGGTCGGGAGGGGCGTCGTCTCGCACACGTCCACGCTAATGCCTCGCGCGCCGCTAAACTTGGCGGTCTCGTCCGCACCTGGCGAAGAAACTGGTGGTCATGGACCCGACAATGCCGGCGAAATTCGCTCCGCTGGGGTTGACGTTCGACGACGTACTGCTGTTGCCCGCCGCCTCCGACCTGTTGCCAAGTGACGCCGATACGGCGACCCGGCTGTCGAGGTCGCTCACGCTCCACACGCCGCTGCTGTCGAGCCCGATGGACACCGTCACCGAGGCCCGGATGGCGATCGCGATGGCCCGCCAGGGTGGCGTCGGGGTGCTGCATCGCAACCTCTCGGTCGAGGACCAGGTCGTGCAGGTCGACATCGTCAAGCGGTCCGAGGCCGGGATGATCACCTCGCCGGTGACCTGCTCGGCCGACGACACGATTGCCGCCGCCAACGCGTTGATGGGTCGCTACCGGATCTCCGGCGTGCCGGTCACCGACCGTGACGGGGTGCTGCTGGGGATCGTGACCAACCGTGACATCCGGTTCGAGCGCGACCTGTCGCGCCTGGTTCGTGACGTCATGACGCCGATGCCGCTGACGACCGCACTGGTGGGGGTGGGGCGCGACGACGCCCTCGCCCTGTTGCAGCGGCACAAGGTCGAGAAGCTACCCATCGTTGACGAGGCCAACCGGCTGCGCGGCCTGATCACGGTCAAGGACTTCGCCAAGAGCGAGGAGTACCCCCGCGCGACCAAGGACGGTGCCGGCCGGCTCGTGGTGGGTGCCGCGGTCGGCGTCGGTGACGACGGCTTCAAGCGGGCGATGGCGCTCGTCGACGGTGGCGTGGACTTCTTGATCGTCGACACCGCGCACGGTCACGCCCGTGCCGTGCTCGAGACCGTGGCGCGCCTCAAGGCGTCGGTGGGCGTCGACGTCATCGGCGGCAACGTCGCAACGTCGGCGGGCGCCCAGGCGCTGATCGACGCCGGTGCGGACGCGGTCAAGGCCGGCGTCGGGCCGGGCTCGATCTGCACGACCCGGGTCGTGGCCGGTGTCGGCGTACCGCAGATCACCGCGATCTACGACGTGGCCGCGGTTGCGCGCCCGGCCGGTGTGCCGGTGATCGCGGACGGCGGCATGCAGTATTCCGGCGACATCGCCAAGGCGATCGCGGCCGGCGCCGACACGGTGATGCTCGGCTCGCTCCTCGCCGGCTGCGAGGAGTCGCCCGGTGAGTTGTTGTTCGTCAACGGCAAGCAGTTCAAGTCCTACCGCGGGATGGGCTCGCTCGGCGCGATGCAGTCTCGCGGCCAGGCTCGGTCGTTCTCGAAGGACCGCTACTTCCAGGACGACGTGCTCTCCGACGACAAGCTGGTGCCGCAAGGCATCGAGGGTCAGGTGCCGTATCGCGGGCCCCTCGCCGCCGTCGCGCACCAGCTGATCGGCGGCCTGCAAGCCGGAATGGGTTTCGTGGGTGCGCGCACGATCGCCGAGCTGCAGGAAGCCCAGCTCATGCGGATCACCGCGGCCGGGCTCAAGGAGAGCCACCCGCACGACATCGCGCTGACCACCGAGGCGCCGAACTACACCGCCCGATGATGTCCGACAGCGTCGAGATCGGTCTCGGCCGCTCCGCCCGTCGCGGCTACACCCTCAACGACATCGGGATCGTGCCGTCGCGGCGTACTCGCGACGCGGACGTGGTGTCTTTGACGTGGCAGATCGACGCCTATCGCTTCGATCTCCCGCTGGTCGGTCAGCCGTCGGACGCGACCATGTCGCCGGAGACGATCGGTGAGGTCGGGCGCGCCGGCGGGCTCGGCGTACTCGACGCTGAAGGACTGTGGACCAGGTACGACGACCCGCTGCCGTTGTTGGCCGAGCTTGCGTCGGTCGATCTGGCCGAGTCGACCGCCGCACTGCAAAGGCTCTACGCAGAGCCGGTGCGTGACGAGATGATCAGCCAGCGGATCAAGGAGATTCGTGACACCGGTGCGATCACGGCCGTGCGGGTGTCGCCGCAGCACACGGTGCGGTACGCGCCGACGATCCTGTCGGCCGGCGTCGATCTGCTGGTGATCCAGGGCACGATTGTGTCGGCCGAGCACGTGTCCGCATCGGCCACCCAGCCGCCGCTGAACCTAAAGACCTTCATCGCCGACCTGGACGTACCAGTGATCGTCGGCGGGTGCACCAACTATCAGACCGCGCTGCACCTGATGCGCACCGGTGCGGCCGGCGTGATCGTCGGCACCGCGGCTGACGAGTGGTCGACGACCGGGTCGGTGCTGGGCATCGAGGTGCCGATGGCCACCGCGATCGTCGATGCGGCAAGTGCCCGCCGGGACTACCTCGACGAGACCGGTGGCCGCTACGTCCACGTGATCGCGGCCGGCGGCATGCAGACCAGTGGCGACATCGCGAAGGCGCTCGCCTGCGGCGCCGACGCCGTGATGCTGGGCGAGCCGTTGTCGATGGCGGCCGAGGCGCCCGGACGTGGCGCGTGGTGGCATGCATCGGCCTCGCACCCGCACCTGCCGCGGGGCCGTTACGGCCCGCCCAGCGGACACTGGCCGGTCGGCTCGCTGGCCGACGTACTCCTCGGGTCCGCGACCAACCCGGACGGTGTGCTGAACCTCTTCGGCGGCTTGCGGCGCTCGATCGCGAAGGCCGGCTACAGCGACCTCAAGGAGTTCCAGCGGGTCGAGCTTGTCGTCCGCCCCTAGCCCTCACGTTGGTTGATCGTCGCGGTCGTGACCGGAATTGGCGCGACACGCGGGAGAACTGGTCGTCACGGCGAAGATCAGCGGAGCAGGGCCGCGCGGATGCGGGCGATCGTCTCGTCTGTGTCGACCATCATCTCGCGAAACGTCCAACGCACGACGCGCAGCCCGAGCCGCTCCAGCCGCTCCTGGCGAACCTTCTCTGCGCGCAGGGTGGCGATGTCGTCGTACTTGGCCAGGCCGTCGGGCTCGCCGACGACACCTTGGGCGCGCCAGAAGAAGTCGAGCCGGTAGTGCGCCGCCCCGGCGTCGATCGACACCTGTAGCTCAGGCGGCGGCACTTCGCGCTCGCGCATGATCGCTCGCGACACCGACTCGAGCGCGGACTCGGCTCGGTGGTCGAGGAAGCCCAGCGCGGTGCGGGCCTTCCCGACGTCCCCCGCGTCGCGCACTCGTCAAGGACGCCTTGTAGCTCGGCACACTCCCAGCCAAGTCGCAACGTCGCATCGCCGACGACCACCGCCTCGCGGAACGGCGCGGAGCGAGCGATGTCGACGAAGGCCCGCGCGACGGTTGTGCTGCGGGTGTCGCCCTCGGACAGGACGTGGTGGGGCGGTAGCGGTGCGATTCGCACCCTGGACGTCGGCCCGCTGCGCCAGGCGCCGCGCTCGCGGGTGACGATCCCGTGCGGCGGGACTCTGAGCAACGGAAGCCTGAGCAGGAACGCCGCTGACTCGTGGCTGGCAACGCAGTCCTCGTACACGAGCAGCAACGTTCGGAGCGCGACAGCGTGCGCCATGTCGCGATCGGCCCTTGCTCGCGTCACGATGCAGGATCGGACGACGACGCCTCGCTGCGCTCGGACGATGACGCCGTCGGCGAGCAGCGACTGGAACTTACGGCGGCTGACGCCCAGACTCTGCGCGGCGTCTCCCTGCCGCATCACCGGCGTGAAGCCAAGACAGCGAGTGAGGTCCGAGCCGTGATCCATCCGATCAGGATCCGCCGAAGTGACCGCGGCGCGCGCGAGCAGTCCACAGCTCGGCACTGATCTTCGCGCCCGCGACCGGAATTGGCGCGACACGCCGGAGAACTGGTCGTGACGGCGAAGCTAAGCGGGAGCCGGGTCAGAGCTTTGAGGGCTCGCCCGTGCACGAGCGGGCACTGCATGACTCGAAGAACGTCTTGGACGGCTTGCCGCTGCCAGGGACGTCGTAGTACCCGACCGCGCTGGCCCGGGAGGCCGAACCGGCGCTGATCGCAAACAGTCGGTAGTCCTTGCCTGGTGAGTCCTCAGCTTTCCAGCCGCCGCCGGCCGAGTGCAGGATCTCCGGTCGCGTGGCCGTCACGCCGATCACCCAGGCCGACGTTCCGTGCATCGTGACGGCCAGGAGTTCGGCATGGCCGAGACTCTTGGCCAACTGAACGGTCGACCACTTCGTGCCGTTGAACATCATCAGCACCGACCGATACCCCCCGCCGGTGGTGGTGCTGAACCCGGTGGCGTACGCCAGCTTGGCCGAGCTCGTCGCGACCGAGGTCAACGTCACCCCGGCGGGTGCAGCGGTGCTGAGCGTCCAGGCCTTGCCGTTCCAATGAACCAGGGTGCTCTGGCTCAGGGCGTAGTCCGATCTCAATGCCCATGCGTTGTTCGGACCCGAGGTGCTCACGTCGTACAGCGTCTGCGAGTAGCCCGACGGCACCGTCACGGCGGACCACTTCTTGCCGTTCCAGTGGAAGGCAACCTGCGCGGCGGTCTGACCTGGGTAGAAGCCTCCGACCGCCCACGCGTTCGTGGCCGAGCTTGCGGAGATCGAGCGCACCGAATCGGAGAGGTCGGTCAGCGCGGGGAGCTTCTGGGCGACGAACTTCTTTCCCGCCAAGCGCCAGATCGCCGGCATGGTCTGGGGGCCCGCCTTCTGTTGCTTTGCTCCGCCCAGCCAGATCGATCGTGCGGACCCCGCTGCGACGGTGGTGAACGAGCCGTACCTTCCCGCGAGTGCGGGTGCCTTTACCGCCCGCCAGTGCCCTTGGTGGCGTTGTCCGACGAAGAAGCGTGCGTTGTCGACCGTGCCGTTGGAGCCGACCGCCCAGACGTCGGGGGAATGCGGAACCGCGGTCACCGCGGTCAGCTCTCCTGCGCTCGCGGCTGGGGGCTTGGCCCTGGCCGCCATCCCAGCGGGCGCCCCACGTGCCACCGAGCCGCCTGCGACGAGGACGCCCAGCACCGCAATCGCAACCGACCCGATCGCCAGCGTGCGTCGTCCGCGGTGGCGGGCTCGTGCGGGTGCAGTCACGGCCTGCAACTCAGCCATCAACATTGCCTCTCTCGGGCGCGCTCGTCCGGCGGAGGACGGCGACTGATCGGGGACTGTCAACCACGAAACGTATCCGCAGTCTCGCATTGCGCCGCCGGCGGTCGCAGTCGATCGACAGTGGTCAGCCGATCAGGGTCTGGTAGTCCTCCCAGGTGTCGACGTCGGGCGGGACCGGCCCGTCGATCTCGACGTCGGTCACCGGGTAGCGCCCGGACTCCAGCAGCTTCCATACCGCCTTGTCACCGTGGAGCGCGAGCAGGTCGTCGAACACGTCGCGATGGAACCAGAACGGATGCCCGCGACCGTTCGAATAGCGGCAGACCCCGAGTGGGGCGTCCGCCGCGTGCTCGATCAGATCGTGTACGACGACCGGCGAGACGCCCGGCTGGTCGCCGAGCATCAGCACGAGACCGGTGGACCGCTCGTCGACCTCGGCGATTGCGGCGCTGATCGACGACGAGCAGCCGGCGGTGAAGTTCAGGTTTTCGACCACCTGAGTGCCGCTGAAGTCGACTCTGCGTCGCACCTCCTCCGAGGCGCCACCGATCGTGACGAGCAGCTGGTCGAAGCCGCAGGCTCGCGCGACCCCGAGGGTCGCGTCGAGCAAGGTCGTGCCCCGATAGGGCAGCAGCTGCTTCGGCTGCCCGAGCCGGGAGGACGATCCGGCGGCAAGCACCAGGCCGGTGACGAACACAGTCAGCGCGCGGTCTGTTCGGCGTACCGCTCGCGACACCCCGGGTTGCAGAACCAGTAGTCGACGGCCCCGACTCGCAGGTGCGGCGTGTCCTGGCGTACGACGACGGTCATGCCGCAGATCGGATCGATTGCCTGCTTGGTGAGGGCGGGCATCTCGGGACCCTGCGCCTTCAGCCCGTCGACCCGCATCGCCTGAACGATCTGGGCGAGGATCGACAGCGCGATCTCGGCCGGGGTGTGCGCGCCGATGTCGATACCCGCCGGCGTCTTGATCCGGGACCGCTCGGCCGGACCAAGGCCCATCGCTTCGAGCAGCGCGTCGCCGCGACGGTGGCTGGCCACGACCGCGATCAGCCCGATCTGGGCGTCGAGCGCTGCCCTGATCGCCTTCTCCTCGTCGTGGCCGAGGCTGCAGATGACGCTGGCGATCGCGCCTTGTGGCGACTCGTCCGGCCCGGGGCGCGCGACCATGAACCCCAGCGGCCCGGCAAGCTCGGCGACCGCCTCGGCGATCGGCGTCGTCCCGACGATGCTGAGGACGTCGGGCGGGAACTCTGGCTCCAAGAAGATCTCCAATGCGCCGCCGGACAGGCAGGGATTCACCGTGACAGAGGCACCGGGCGCCTCCGGGAATGACGCCTCGCCGCCCGGCAGGACGCGAAGCAGCACCGCTTCGCCGCGGTCGAGCGCGTTCAGCGCGGCCGTGCGGACCGACTCCTCGGCGCACTGGCCGCCGACGAAGCCCTCCATCGTGCCGTCGGGCAGGATGACCGCGTCGTCGCCGGGCCGGGCCGAGGTGGGTTGCTCAGCGCGTACGACGGTGGCGTGCACGAACGGCACGCGCAGCGCCGCCAACTCGGTCATCCGAACCGTCATCCGTTGAGCCACGATCGCGCTCCTGCTCAGGTCGACGGCCTTGAGGTACGGATCAATCGCACCCCACGCCGTAACAGGTGTCAACGTCGGTTCGAGGCGGGCCATTCCTGACCACGCTCCTGCCGCGCTCCCGGTTCGATCGAGGCGCCTCAGCGTGATGATCACGGGGCTACCCTGGGATGTGAGCCGAGCGGGTGGGAGGAGTCGGTTGTGCGCGAGTTGATCGACGATCTCGACCGCTGGCGGCGGCAGGGCAAGCGGGTCGCGATCGCGCGCGTCGTCGACATCGAAGGCTCCGGCCCGCGCGAGCCCGGCGCGGCAATGGCGGTGACCGAGGACGGCGTCGTGGCCGGCTCGGTGTCGGGCGGCTGCGTCGAAGGCGCGGTCGTCGAGGCGGCCCTCGAGTCGTTGGCGACCGGCGAGCGCCGGGTCCACACCTTCGGCTACTCGGACGACGACGCCTTTGCGGTCGGCCTGACCTGTGGCGGCACGATCCACGTTTTCGTCGAGCCTCTCGACTGGTAGCGCGTGGCGCTCTACGACGACGTTGCCGCAGCGATGCGGGCCGAGCAGCCGGTCGCCCTTGCCACCGTGATCGAGGGTCCCGGCGCCGGCGCAAAGCTGCTCGTCTCACCCGACAGCGTGCCGGTCGGGTCGCTCGGTGATCCTGACCTCGACCGCGTCGTCGCCCGCGACGCCGAAGGCGAGCTGGCTGCTGGGCTGAGCCGGGTCCGCCGGTATGGTCCGCACGGCGAGGCTCGACAGCACGACGTCTCGGTGTTCATCGAGTCGTTCGTGCCGTCACCGCAGATGATCATCTTCGGCGCGGTCGACTTCACTGCTGCACTCGTGCGGATCGCAAAGGTGCTCGGATACCGCGTGACGGTCTGCGACGCGCGGCCGGTCTTCGCAACCCGCGCCCGCTTCCCGCTCGCGGACGAGATCGTCGTCGACTGGCCGAACCGGCTGCTGGAGCGGATTGGCCCGTCCCTGACCGCGCGTGATGCGATCTGCGTGCTGACCCACGACATCAAGTTCGACGTACCGGCGATTGTTGCGGGGCTTGCGACCGAGGCCGGCTACATCGGCGCGATGGGAAGCCGGCGTACTCATCAGGAGCGGATGGCGCGGCTGCGCGAGGCCGGCGTCGAGGATCCCGCGTTGTCACGGTTGCATGCGCCGGTCGGGCTCGACCTCGGCGCGCGAACGCCGGAAGAGACGGCGGTCTCGGTCTGCGCGGAGATCATCGCATTGCGCAACGGACTCACCGACGTACGTCCGCTGGGCACGACCGAAGGACCGATCCACCGCCGCGACTAAGGCGACCGCGCCTACAACATCGTGAGCAGCATGTAGCCCATCGTCAGGTTCATCGCGACCTGGCAACACGCGACGCTGCGCGGCGCGATGATCTGCTCCGTCGCGCACTGCTCCGTCGCTCGTCGGGAGGTCCGATCGGTGACCATGACGGTGTAGCCGACCATGAAAGCGACGAGCAACAGCGCGACGGTCGGGAACTGCACCCCCGGAGTGCCCGCGGCCCCCATCCCTTGCGTTGCAACGACTGCAGACGGGCTTGCGCTTGCCGCGACCGGTGCGGCGACGAGCATGTAGACCATCGCACCGCTGGTCACGAGGTGTCGCATATGTGGGCCGACTGCGCCACTGGGTACGCCGACCAGGCCGCGCACCGTCCGGAACCCGAACCATCCGGCCGCCATCGCGAACACGACCACCCAGGTAGTCGTGCTGACGAGTCGGGCGGTGAGCATGCCGGCCATCGCGACGCCCATCGCGGTATGGACTGCGTCGATCGAGTAGCTAGTCGATCGGTGCGTGAGTCGCGCGACGACCAACCGGCTCGCGCAGTAGGCGGCCACGGTGAGCATTGCGACGGCCAGGCCGTCGCTCAGCCAGATCGGCATCACCATTGGCCGCCGCCCGCAAGTGGCCAGTAGGCGATCGCAATCAGCATCAGCAACGGGCCGGAGCCGGGATCCGTGCTCTGCCCGCCGGCGATGCCGCCGAATGCCTGCGCGACGACCCAGATGACGGCGCCGAGCGTCGCCGCGGCCACGACTCCGGCGCGCACGGCCGCGCGTGACCCGAAGGCCGATATCGCGATGCCGGTGCAGGTGAACGCGACCGCGACCGCAATCGCGAGGCCGCGATGTGCGGCAAGGGCGGCGGCCCGGTCGTCGATCGCTGCGAGCCAGGAGGGTGCGCCGCCGGCCATGCCGACCAGCAGGTCGTGGACGCCCTGCGCGGACCGGCTCGAGCGGGTGAGGGCAAGTCCGGCCAGCGCCGCCCACAACCCGAGCCAGGTCAGCCGAGCGGCCGGTACGCCGATCCGCCCGGCACCGATGAAGGCTCGGTCGCCGGCGCGCGATCGCTCCTCGGCCGGGCCAAGCGGCCAGACCAGCACCGCGAGGACGGCGTACAGCAGGGCGGCTCCGGGTCCGCCGGCGAGCGGTCCGGCGGATCCGGTGAGTACGCCGCCGAGCCCTTCGCCGAGCCACCACACTGCAAGCGCCCAGACGATCGACGCGGCAAGTGCTGCCCGCACGGTCGGCCGCCAGGCGATGGCGAGACCCAACCCGACCTGGAACGCCGCGAAGCCGGCGTTTGCCGGCACCGGGTGGTGGGAAACCAGCCGGGCGATCGCGGACATCGGTGCGGCGACGGCCGACGGGTTGCCGCTCGCAGCCGGGGCGAGGACCTGGCGGGCGAATCCGGTGGTGAACATGTACGGCTGGAGCTGCAGGATGCCGTCGAAGAGCCAGAGGCCGGCCAGGCCGAGCTGCAGCAGGCGGCGGAGTTCGGCGGCCGGCAGCGCGATCGCGGTGAGTCGAGCTCCTCGCGCGCGCAGCCTCGGGGTCGCGGCCATGCTCACGCAGAGATCTTCGCAGCCAAATCGGCTCTTGCGGCCGCTCGGCCGGATTTAGTCGGGACACGACGATCTGCCGGTGCTACCGGTGAGTAGCCTTCGGGTGTGGCGGACCGGGATTTCGACGTCATCGTGATCGGCAGCGGCTTCGGCGGCAGCGTCGCGGCGCTGCGGGCCGCGGAGAAGGGCTACCGGGTCGGCGTACTCGAGGCAGGCCGGCGATTCACCAACGACACGCTGCCCGAGACGAGCTGGGCGCTCAAGGACTTCCTGTGGGCGCCGGCGCTCGGCTGGATGGGCATCCAACGGATCACCATGCTGACCGACGTGGTCTGCCTGTCCGGGGCCGGCGTCGGCGGCGGCTCGCTGGTGTACGCGAACACGCTGTACACGCCGCTCGACGACTTCTTCACCGACAAGCAGTGGGCGCACATCACGGACTGGAAGAGCGAGCTCGCGCCGTACTACGACCAGGCGTCGCGGATGCTCGGCGTGACCGAGAACCCGACCGAGACCGCCGCGGATGTCGAGATGCGCGCGGTCGCGGAGGAGATGGGGGTCGGCGACACCTACCACCACACCCCGGTCGGCGTCTTCTTCGGCGAGGCGGGCAAGACGGTCGACGACCCGTACTTCGGCGGCGCCGGCCCGCAGCGGACCGGATGCATCCAGTGCGGCAATTGCATGATCGGCTGCCGCAACAACGCGAAGAACCGGCTGGACCTCAACTACCTCCATCTCGCCGAAGGTCTCGGCGCCCGGATCCTGCCCGAGACCACCGCGGAGACGGTCCGCCCGGTCGCCTCCGGCGGGTACGCCGTCGACACCTACCGGTCCACTCGACGTCGCCATCGGCAGACCTTTACCGCCGGCCAGGTGGTGTTCGCGGCAGGCACGCTCGGCACGCAGAAGCTGTTGCACCGGATGCGGGACCAGGACGTGCTACCGAAGCTGTCGCGCCGGCTGGGCGAGCTGACCCGCACCAACTCGGAGTCGATCCTCGGCGCCCGCAGTCGCGACCGCAACGCGGACTTCTCGACCGGGGTGGCGATCACGTCGTCGTTCCACCCTGACCCACACACCCACATCGAGCCGGTTCGCTATGGCAAGGGCTCGAACTCGATGGGTCTTCTTCAGTCGGTGCTCACCGACGGCGGCGATGATTCGCCACGGTGGCGTAAGGCGCTGAAGGAGATCGCGAACAACCCGCGCGACTTCCTCAAGTTGATGTGGCTGCGGCATTGGTCGGAGCAGACGATCATCGTGCTCGTCATGCAGTCGCTCGACAACTCGCTGACCGTGTCGCGGCGGCGGGGCCGCTTCGGCGAACGGCTGGTGTCACGGCACGGCGAGGGCGAGCCGAACCCGACCTGGATCCCGGCCGGCAACGAGGCGACTCGCCGGCTGGCGGCGCGAATCAACGGGATTCCCGGTGGTGCGGTCGGCGACCTGGGCAACATCCCGATGACAGCGCACATCATCGGCGGTGCCCCGATCGGACTCACCGCGGCCGACGGTGTTGTCGATCCGTGGCAACGACTGCACGGGTATGACGGCCTGCATGTGATCGACGGCGCGGCCGTGACCGCGAACCTCGGTGTGAACCCGTCGCTGACGATCACGGCTCAAGCCGAGCGGGCGATGGCCTTCTGGCCCAACCGCGGCGACGCCGACCCTCGCCCGCCACTCGGTTCGTCGTACGCCGAAGTCACCCCGGTGGCGCCACACCATCCCGCCGTGCCCGACGACGCGCCCGCCGCCCTGCGCCTCCCGCTCCAGCACACAACGGTCGGCTAACTCGCCCGAATTCGGGAACCCCGTCCGCTTTTGTCGCTCGAATCGCGGGCGTTGTGTGCTGAAACGGGGGATAGCAGCTCTAGCCCGCGAGGGGCAGTGCGCCGGACACAAGGCCGACGAGGTACGCCGGATCGTCGATGACGTCCCGCCATGTCACCACCACGACCCGCCAGCCGAGCTCGCTGAGGGTGTTCCACCGTCGCCGGTCGCGACCGAATGCCTCTCGGCTGCTGTGGAACTCGTAGCCGTCGCATTCGAGCACGACCCGCGCTTCCGGCCAGGCGAAGTCGACCCGCGCCACCCACCTGCCATCAGGTGCACGTACCTCGAACTGAGTCCTCGGAGTCGGCAAGCCGGCGATCGCGAGGTTGACGCGCGTGATCGACTCGAACACGGACTCCGCCCGCCCATCCACGAGCCGGGCGGCCGCTTGAATCGCGGATCGGCCGGGCCCTACCGGTACCGCCGCTGCCGCGCGTCTCAACTGATCGAGGGTGAACCCGCCGCCGCGACAGAGGCTGTCACCAATGGCGACGGCCTCTGTCAACGGCATCGAGCGCGCAACGTCGAGGACGGTCCTGATCGGCGTGGTGACAAGTGCGCCGCGGATCACCGACAGTTCGTCGGGCCCGACGTCCGCGCGGTGCAGCCTGACACCGTCGACGCAGTCGACGCGGCGACCTCGATCCCGTGGCGCCGTCAGGTGCAGTCTGTTCGGCGGGTTGATCAGGTCGGCGCCGAGCCAGGCCGCCCCCGACGCGTGGCTGATCGCGGCCCGCATCGAGCGACTCAGGCCGTCCGGGTCGGGTAGCTGCGGGCTCGAGCCTTGCCGATAGACGCCACGTCCGATCCGGGAGATCACGCCGGATCGCACCATGTCGGTGAGCTGGCGGTTGTTCAGTCCGTCCGCCAGCGCCTGTCGGGTCGTGAAGACGTCGGCCGCGTCGAGCATGGCGCGAGCATCGCTGTGCACTACCGGCTGCGGCCGGGCAAACGCTCGCGTTGTGGACGTGGCACCCTTGGCGCCGAGGCTGTGGACGACCGCGGGTGGCTTCCCCGTTTCAGCACACAACGGTCGGATACGGCGGGTGAAATCGCCTGTGGTGTCCGCCTTGGGCACCGAAATGGCAAGCGTTGTGTGCTGAAACGGGGAAGGTCAGGTGCGCGGGCCGAGCAGCCGGTCGAGCCAGCCCGCCTTGCGCCGCACGTCGTTGGCGCGGCCGCGGATGCCGTCCGGGAGACGGTGGCCGGTCTGCGCGACCCGATGCTGGAGCAGTGCACGGATCGTGACGTCGTCGAGCGACGGCGGCTGGCGGGGTCGGCGCGGCAGTGGCGGCCTCATCTGGCGGTCCGCAAAGCCGGGCTCGGGGCGGTCGTTCCAGTCGATCCCGGCGCCGTGCGTCGTACGGCGCTCGCGGAGTGCGGTGCCGGTCATCAGCGGCGAGCCGGCCGTGCCGAACTCGCCGAGCGGCAACGTGCGCTCGCAGGCATAGCCGAAGAACGTGGCCACCGCGCGGGTCGGGGCCAGCACCTGCTGACGTTCCGCGCCCCGCAGGTAGCCCTCCCACTCGCTGACCTGCGCGGTGTCGATCGGCCGGGCGACGTCGGTGAAGCCCTCCGCGTGGGCCGGCCCACCCGATCGGGATTGGACTTTGTGATGGCCGAGGACCGCGTCCGACCAGGGCTCGCCGAGCCAGTCGAGCAGGGCCCGTGAGACCTTCTCCGGCTCGGCGACGAGGTCCTCGTAGCGAAGGACGACGCACTGGTCGCCGAGGTCCATCGCCTCGAACATCAACTGGCTCGTGGAGCGGATCCAGCTCCGGCAGGCCTGGGCATAGGTGCGCCGGAACCGGCGCCGCTGCGAGGAGATCACCGCACCCGGATGCCGCACGATGCCGACCACCTGGCAGTCCGGGAACAGCCGCCGGGCCAGCTCCAGGTGCCAGACATGGAACGGCGTCTTGTCGCCCCAGCGCTGCTTGCCGTGCGACTCGGCGTACGACGAAAACAGCCCGCCGTAGAAGTCGGCGAGGGCGGCCATCAGCGCGTCGTCCGAGAGACCCTGGTTGGTGTGCCACTGGCC
>CAYNDD010000048.1:0-16112 GCA_964395425.1 uncultured Frankiaceae bacterium | reverse complement strand
GGCCGGGCGGGTCGGTGGTGACCTCGAGGTAGGCCTTCAGCTTGGGCTCGGTGCCGCTCGGGCGCAGCACCACCCGGCCCCGGCCACCGAGCCGCACGACGAGGGCGTCGGTCGGCGGCAGCTCGGCCGAGCCCACGGCCAGGTCGACCACCTCGGTGACGGCCAGCCCGCCGAGCTCGGTCGGCGGGTCGGTGCGCCAGCGGTCGACGACGAGAGCGAGCGCCTCGATCCCGCCCGGCTCCTCGGCTCGGCGGGACCACTGCGCGGTGATGTGGACGCCGAGGCGGGCCGACAGCTCGTCGAGCCGGTCCAACAGGCTGCGTCCGGTCGCCCGCGCGATCGCGGCCATCTCGGCTGCGACCAGCGCCGCGCTCATCCCGTCCTTGTCGGCGACGACGTCGCCGATCGTGTAGCCGAGTGCTTCTTCGTAGCCGAAGACCAGCCGCTTCCCGGGCTGCCGGGTCGCCGCCCGCGCGATCCACTTGAAGCCGGTCAACGTCTCCTGGTACGCCACGCCGGCGTCCGCCGCGAGCTTCGACAACATCGATGACGACACCACCGTCGTCGCCACCAGGCGGTCCGACCCCGTGGTCACATGCAGCCGCCGGTCGGCGAGCAGGATGCCGAGTTCGTCGCCGGTGAACGGCCGCCAGTCGCCGTCCCGGCCGGGCACCGCGACCGCCAACCTGTCGGCATCGGGGTCGTTGGCGAGTACGACGTCGGCGCCGACCCGGCGGGCGAGTGCCATCGCCAGGTCGAGCGCGCCGGGCTCCTCGGGGTTCGGGAACGGCACGGTCGGGAAGTCGGGGTCCGGCTCCGCCTGCTCCGCGACGACCAGCGGCGGGTCGAAGCCCGCGGCCGCCAGCAGGTCGGGCATGACCGCGCCGCCGACGCCGTGCAGCGGGGTGTAGACCGCGCGCAGGGTGCGCAGCCCGGCCGGGTCGAGCAGGCCGAGAACGGCGTGCCGGTAGGCGGTCAGGATCTCGTCGTCGACCACGGTCTGCGGCGCGCTCGACGCGGGGCCCGATCCGGGGCTCGGGTCGGCACCCTCCTCGGCCGCCGCGGCGATCTCGGCGTCGTCCGGCGGGATGATCTGCGACCCGTCGCCGGCGTACACCTTGTAGCCGTTGTCGATCGCCGGGTTGTGACTGGCCGTGACGACGATCCCGGCGGCAGCACCGAAGTGACGGACGCCGAACGCGGTGAGCGGGGTCGGCAGCGGCCGCGACAGAACGTGGGCGGTGACGCCGAACGAGGTCAGGACGTCGGCGACATCGGCGGCGAAGATCTGGGAGCCGTGCCGCGCGTCATGCCCGACCACCACGCCCGCGGCCATCGCGTCCGGGCCATGACGGCCCACCCAGCGGGCCACCCCGGCAGTGGTACGCCGCACGACGGCCCGGTTCATCCGGGCCGGGCCGCCACCGAGCGGGGCACGCAGGCCCGCGGTCCCGAACTGCAGCGGGTGGTCGAAGCGGGCCTCGAGCTCGTGGGTGTCGCCGGCCGCGAGGAGGTCGGCCAGCTCGGCCCGGGTCTGCGGGTCGGGGTCGGCGGCGATCCAGGCCTCGACCCGGGTCCGCAGATCGGCCGACGTCGCGTCGCCGTCCGCAGTCACGCCGTCACGCCGTGCTCACAGCCGGGCGATCACGCCGGCGATCAACGCGGCCAGCCCGGGTGCGGCGGCGGCACCGGCCGCGAGGACCTCCTCGTGCGCGAGCGGCTCACCGGTGACACCGGCCGCCGCGTTGGTCACGAGCGAGAGCCCGAGCACCTCAGCGCCGAGGTGGCGGGCCGCGATGGCTTCGAGCACGGTCGACATGCCGACCAGGTCAGCGCCGGCCTTGCCATACATCGCGACCTCGGCCGGAGTCTCGTAGTGCGGTCCGGGCAGGTTGGCGTACACGCCTTCGATCAGGCCCGGGTCGACGTTGTGGGCGAGGGCCCGCAGCCGCGGTGACCAGCAGTCGGTGAGGTCGACGAAGCGCGCGCCGTAGCCGGCCGGCGGTGGCGGGCCGGACAACGGCGACACGCCGGTCAGGTTGAGGTGGTCGCGGATGAGCACGGTCTGCCCGACCTGGTAGGCCGGGTTGATGCCGCCGGCGGCATTGGTCAGCACGATCACGCCGGCACCCGCGGCGACCGCCGTACGGACCCCGTGGACGACATGCGCCGGCGTGCGGTCCTCGTAGAGGTGGACCCGGCCGACCAGCACCAGGACGTGGTAGCCGGCGATGTCGACCGATCGCATCCGGCCCTGATGCCCGGCGACCGTCGGCGGGACGAATCCGGGCAGATCCGCGGTGGCGACCTCGGCGGTCGGCGCGCCGAGACTGTCGACCGCGTCCTGCCAGCCGGAGCCGAGCACGACGGCGACGTCGTGCCGGTCGATGCCGGTCCGCCGAGCCAGCTCTGCGGCCGCGGTCTCGGCTTCGGCGAAGGGGTCGGGCACGCTACCGCTCACGGTGCGCGAACCTACCGCAATCGAGGGGCTGGTCCCGACCGGTCAACCGATCCGACGAGCGATCCGACCCGGCGGGTTGTTCACCCAATCGTGACCTGCCAGCGTGGCATCGCGGGGTGTATGGTCGCCGATCAGCCACCGCACGTGGCGCCTGGGAACGGTGTACCCGAGCCTGACCAGGTCGGTTGCGACCAAACCGGTCGGCAACTTCGAATGGCTTTTCGCAGGGGAAAGTGGTGGCTCACAGGTGAATGACGCTTTCGGCACTCGGTTCGGCCGTCGAGGCATCCGTCTCAGCGCGGTTGGCGTGATGGCGGTGGTGGCAATGGTGGCCGCGGCTTGCGGCGGTACGTCGACCGGAAGCGGCGGCGGGTCGAGCAGCACGCCTGCTCCCGGCGGATCCAGTTCCCCCGCCGCGCCAGCGTCTTCCGCCCCGTCGAGCAGCTTCCTCGCCTGCGAGGTCACCGACACCGGCGGCATCAACGACCGGTCCTTCAACGCCTCGGCGTACCAGGGTCTGAAGGACGCCGCCAAGGCGGTGCCGGGCCTGACTTACAAGTACCTACAGTCGAACTCCACCAGTGACTACACGCCGAACATCAACACCCTCATCGGCCAGAACTGCGGGATCATCATCACGGTCGGCTTCGACATGGGCAACGCGACCAAGGCCGCGGCCAAGGCGCACCCCAGCCAGAAGTTCGCGATCGTGGACTTCAACTACGTGCCGTCGCCGAAGAACATCTCGGGTCTGACCTACGAGACCAACCAGGACGCGTTCCTTGGTGGCTACCTCGCAGCGGCCATGAGCAAGTCGGGCAAGGTCGGCACGTTCGGTGGCCAGGACATCCCGCCGGTGACGATCTACATGGACGGCTTCGTCGCAGGCGTCCGCTACTTCGACAAGATCAACAACGCGCACGTGACCACCCTCGGCTGGACCCCCAAGGCCGGCCGGGCGAAGAACAGCCTCGCGGGCAACGGACTGTTCACCAACGACTTCACCAACCAGGCGCTCGGCAAGACCGACGCTTCGTCCCTGATGGCTCAGGGCGCGGACGTCATCTTCCCGGTCGCCGGCGCGGTGGGTCTCGGCGCAGCGGCCGCGGTCAAGCAGGCAGGTGGCAGCAACTACATGGAGTGGGTCGACACCGATGGGTGCGTCTCCGCTCCGCAGTACTGCTCGATCTTCCTGACCAGCGTGACCAAGGGGATCGCCACCTCGGTGGCCGGTGCGGTCGAGGCCGCGGCCAACGGCACCTTCAAGGGCGGGACGTACGTCGGCAACCTCAAGAACAACGGGGTGGCGCTCTCGGGCTACCACGACTTCTCGAGCAAGGTCCCGTCCTCGGTGACCACGGAGCTCGCGAAGATCAAGTCCGGGATCGAAGCCGGCACGATCTCGGTCGACCCGAACTCCTACCCGGCGAGCTGATCGTCGGTAAGGCGCGCCCTCCCGCTCGGCGGTAGGGCGCGCCTTACCGCAGGGTGGAGGCGCGATGAGGCTCGAGCTGGAAGGCATCACCAAACGGTTCGGCTCGCTGGTGGCGAACGACGGCGTCGACCTGACCGTCGAGCCGGGTGAGATCCATTGCCTGCTGGGAGAGAACGGCGCCGGCAAGAGCACCTTGATGAACGTCCTGTTCGGGATGTTGCGGGCCGACTCCGGCGACATCAAGGTCGACGGCAAGGTGGTCGACTTCGCCGACCCCGGCGACGCGATCGCGCAGGGCATCGGCATGGTGCACCAGCACTTCATGCTCGTCCCGGTGTTCTCCGTGGCGGAGAACGTCGTCCTCGGGTTCGAGCCGACGAAGGCGTTCGGGTTCCTCGATCGGCAGGCCGCGCGCGCGGACATCCGCCGGCTCTCCAGCGAGTTCGGTCTCGAGGTCGATCCGGACGCGATCGTGGAGGAGCTGCCGGTCGGCTTGCAGCAGCGGGTCGAGATCCTCAAGGCGCTGCTGCGCGACGTCAGCCTGCTGATCCTCGACGAGCCGACCGCGGTCTTGACCCCGCAGGAGATCGAGGGGTTGTTCACGATCATGCGCTCGCTCGCCGCGTCGGGCCGCTCGATCCTGTTCATCACCCACAAGCTCAAGGAGGTGCTGGCGGTGGCGGACCAGATCACCGTGATGCGCCAGGGCCGGGTGGTCGGGACGACGACGCCGGCCGAGTCGGACGAGGAGGCGCTGGCGACGATGATGGTCGGCCGCAACGTCGACCTCGTCGTGCACAAGACGCCGGCCAAGCCCGGCGCCGGGGTGTTGGAGCTCGAGGGCTTGACGCTGGCCGACGAGCGCGGGCTCACCACGGTCGACCACGTCGATCTGACCGTTCGGGCCGGCGAGGTCGTCGCCCTGGCCGGCGTGCAGGGCAACGGCCAGAACGAGCTGGCCGAAGCGCTGCTCGGCCTGCGGACCATCCGTGCGGGTGCGATTCGCCTGGGCGGGCACGACATCACCGGTGACACCCCGCGCCAGGCGCTGCGGGCCGGCATCGCCTACATCCCGGAGGACCGCCAGCTCGAGGGCCTGGTCCTCAGCCTGTCGATCGCCGACAACCTCGTGCTCGACATGCACAACATCGAGCCGTATGCCCGGCACGGCGCCCGAAACCTGACCGTCGTCCGCGAGAGCGGGGAGACCAAGCTGCACGAGTTCGACATCCGCGCGACGTCGGTGGAGGTGCCGGTCGGAACGCTCTCGGGCGGCAACCAGCAGAAGGTCGTGGTCGCACGTGAGCTCTCGCGGCCGGTCAAGCTGCTCGTCGCCGCCCAGCCGACCCGCGGGCTCGACGTGGGCTCGATCGAGTACGTCCACCGGCGGATCGTCGAGGAACGTGACCGGGGCGTCGCGGTGCTGCTGGTCTCCTCCGAGCTCGACGAGATCCTTGCGCTCGCCGACCAGGTCGCGGTCATGTTCCGCGGCCGGATCGTCGGCGTGGTGCCGCCGAGCGTCGGTCGTGAGCAGATCGGGCTGATGATGGCCGGCGCCGACCGGTCGGGCGGCGGCGGCCAGGAGCCCGCCGCGGCCACCGGAACGGAGTCACGATGACCGCGACCCCGGCCGAGGTACCCGCCGGCGCGGAGCCCGCGGCCAAGCAGCCGTCCGGACCGGCACCAAGGTGGTCGAGCGCGCTGCACCGCATGACTGAGGCGAACGTCGCCATCACCACATTGCTCGCGGTCGTCGTCGGGCTGGTGTTCGGCGCGATCCTGATCATCGTCACGTCGTCCAACACGTTGCACGCGTGGGGCAACATCGGCTCGAACCCGGGCCATGCCTTCGGCGCCAGCCTCACGACGGTCGGTCACGCGTACGGCGATCTGTTCACCGGGTCGATCTTCAGTCCTTCGTCGCTTCGCCATGCGATCTCGACCGGCCACGGCTGGACCACGCTGTTCACCCCGATCTCCGAGACGCTGGTCTCGGCGACCCCGCTCATGCTCGCCGGGATGGGCGTGGCGCTCGGGTTCTCGACTGGTGTCTTCAACATCGGCGGTCAGGGCCAGCTGATCGCCGGCGCGCTGGCCGCCACCTACGTCGGTTTCGGCGTGCACCTGCCGCTGCCGCTGCACGTGCCGCTGGTGATCCTCGCCGGTGCGGCCGGTGGCGCGGTCGCCGGATTCATCCCGGGATTCCTGAAGGCCCGGACCGGCGCGCACGAAGTGATCGTCACGATCATGCTCAACTACATCTTCCTCGACCTGCTCAACTACCTGCTCACCACGAAGCCCCTGCAGCAGCCCGGGCAGAGCAACTCGATCTCGCAGACGATCCCGTCGTCGGCCACCCTGCCGCACCTGTTCGGCTCGGGACTCCGGGTCAATGCCGGACTGATCGTGGCTCTCGTGGTCGCGGCCGGCGCCTCGTGGTTCATGCGGCGAAGCACCCTCGGCTTCACCTTCCGAGTGATCGGGTCCAACCCGACTGCCGGGCGCACCGCGGGCATGGACGCCAAGCGGGCGACCATCCTGGTCCTCACCATCTCTGGCGCCCTGGTCGGCCTGGCCGGGATGTCGACCCTGGCCGGCACCGACTTCTTCCTCTCCAGCGGGTACGGCGGCGGCACCGGCTTCAACGCGATCACGGTCGCGTTGCTCGGCCGCAACAAGCCGATCGGCGTCGTCCTCGGGTCGTTGCTGTTCGCCTCGTTGGTCACGGGTGGCCGTTACATGCAGGCCGCGACCGGGATCCCGATCGACCTCACCACCGTGATCCAGGCGGTCATCGTCTTCTGTGTCGCCACGCCCGCGCTCATCCGGGAGATCTTCCGGCTCCGCGAGGCCGGCACCGGCAAGATCCTGCTCTTCACCAAGGGGTGGGCCGGATGAGCGAGGCGGCGGTCGCGACCACGGCGCTGTCGGCCGTACCCGAGGGCCGGCTGGTCTCGACCACTCGCGTCCGCGGGATGGGGATCTTCCTGGTCGGGCTGGCGCTGATCTGCTTCTTCGGGCTCGGGCTCGGCACCGCGAGCGGGGTGCACGCGACCTTCCTGCTCACCAGCCCGCCTGCGATCAACGTCTCGCCCCTCGACATGCCGGTGCGCGGCGTGTGCCTCGCGCTGTCGATCGTGTGCCTGCTGCTGGGCGGGTGGTTGTTCGCCCGGCCACCGAGGCGGGCGACGTACGTGATCTTCGGGTTCGGCGTCATCGTGTTCGTGTGGGCGTTCCTCGTCTGGGCCGCCCGCGGCAGCCAGCTCGACCTCGTCCAGCTACTCGCCGGCACGTTGGTGTCAGCCACGCCACTCGTCTACGGCGCGCTGTCCGGTGTCATGTGCGAGCGCTCCGGCGTGGTTAACATCGCGATCGAGGGCCAGTTCCTCGCCGGCGCGTTCCTGGCGGCAATGATCGACAGCGCCTCGCACCACCTGTGGCTCGGCGTGCTGGCCGGCGCCGCGTCGGGGGCCTTGTTCGGCGCGCTCCTTGCCTTTCTGGCGCTGCGTTACGGCGCCGACCAGATCATCGTCGGCGTGGTC
This sequence comes from uncultured Frankiaceae bacterium, assembly GCA_964395425.1. Lineage (GTDB taxonomy): Bacteria > Actinomycetota > Actinomycetes > JAFAQI01 > JAFAQI01 > DATAUK01. Next base: position 8,674 of record CAYNDD010000048.1, on the reverse strand, counting down.
ATCGTCGCGTTCTGCACCGGGCTGACCAACTTCCTCACCGCCCAGGTCCTCACTCCCGATCAAGCCACCTTGAACAGCCCGGACACGTTCAACCCGATCACCATCCCGCTCATGTCGAAGATCCCGATCATCGGGCCGATCCTGTTTGACCAGAACATTTTTGTGTACGGCGCAGCGGTGCTGCTCGTCGTCGTCCATGTCGCGCTGTTCCACACCAGGTGGGGCCTGCGGGTGCGTTCGGTCGGCGAGCATCCGCGGGCCGCGGCGACGGTCGGCATCCACGTCCTGTCAGTGCGCTACCGCAACGTCATCCTCGGCGGGGCGATCGCCGGGCTCGGCGGGGCGTCGTTCACGATCGGGTCGATCGGGGAGTTCTCCTCGAACATGACCGCCGGCCTCGGGTACGTCGCGCTGGCCGCGATGATCTTCGGTCGCTGGCGCCCGTTCGGCGCATTGAGCGCCGCACTGCTGTTCGGGTTCGCGGTGTCCTTGCAGAGCTTCCTCGCCATCCTCAACGTCGGGATCCCGTCACCGATCCTGTCGATGGCGCCGTACGTGATCACCATCGCGGTGGTCTCCGGGCTGGTCGGCCGGGTCCGGCCGCCGGCGTCGGACGGGGTCCCGTACGTCGCCGAGTAGGGACGAGGGCGACCTGAGCATTTCGGGGAGACGACACGACATGGCAACCGGCGAGGCTTCCCTCGACTGGGATGCGCTGCGCGAGATCGCGATCGAGACCGCAGCCAAGGCGTATGCGCCGTACTCGCGGTTGCATGTCGGCGCCGCAGGCCTGACCGACCGCGGCGAGATCGTGGTCGGGTGCAACGTCGAGAACGCCTCCTACGGTCTGACCCTGTGCGCCGAGTGCGGCCTGGTGTCGGCACTGTCGGCGTCCGGTGGATCGCGGCTGCTGGCGGTGAGCGTCGTCGCCGGTGACGGCCGGCCGTTGACGCCGTGCGGGCGCTGCCGGCAGCTGCTGATGGAGCGCGGCGGGCCGGACCTGCTGCTCGACGCCGGGCCGGGAGCCGCCCCGGCGCGGCTGGCCGAACTGCTTCCCGGCGCATTCGACGGCGACACCCTCGCCGCCAGGCAGGAATCGTGAGCGCCGGGTTCGACGCGGTCGACATCATCCGGGCCAAGCGCGACGGCGGCGAGCTCTCCGACCCACAGATCGACTGGATGATCGGTGCCTACGCGGCCGGCGAGGTCCCCGACGAGCAGATGTCCGCGCTGTTGATGGCGGTGTGCTGGCGAGGGTTGTCGCCGCGGGAGCTCACCACCTGGACCGCGGCGATGATCGCGTCGGGGGAGCGGCTGGACCTCTCCGGCCTGTCCAGGCCCACGGTCGACAAGCATTCGACCGGCGGGGTCGGCGACAAGGTGTCGCTCGTGCTGGCCCCGCTGGTGGCCGCCTGTGGCGGCGCGGTCCCGCAGCTGTCGGGACGCGGCCTCGGGCACACCGGCGGCACCCTCGACAAGCTGGAGTCGATCCCGGGGTGGCGGGCCAGCCTCAGCGTCGCCGAGATGACCGCCCAGCTCGAGGACGTCGGTGCAGTGATCTGCGCGGCCGGCGCGGGCCTGGCCCCGGCCGACCGCAAGCTCTACGCGCTGCGCGATGTGACCGGAACGGTCGAGTCCATCCCGCTGATCTCGGCGTCGATCATGTCCAAGAAGATCGCCGAGGGCACCGCTGCGCTCGTGCTCGACGTGAAGGTCGGCACCGGCGCGTTCATGCCCGACCTGGCCAGTGCGCGCGAGCTGGCCGCGACGATGGTTGGCCTCGGGCGCGCGCACGGGGTCGCGGTCACCGCACTGCTGACCGCCATGGACACCCCGCTCGGTCGGACCGTCGGCAACGCGCTCGAGGTACGTGAGGCGGTCGAGACCCTCCACGGCGGTGGTCCCGGCGACCTGCGCGACGTCACGGTGGCGCTCGCCGCCGAGATGCTTGCCGCCGTCGGCATCGATGCGGATCCGGCCGCCGCGCTCGACGACGGGTCGGCCTTCGCGGTCTGGGAGCGGATGATCGCCGCGCAGGGCGGCGATCCGGATGCCGTCCTGCCAAGTGCGGCCAACGTCGAGACCGTCGTCGCGGACCGCAGCGGCGTGGTCGCACGACTCGATGCCCGCGGTGTCGGCGTCGCGGCGTGGCGACTCGGTGCCGGCCGGGCCCGCAAGGAGGACGCCGTCGACTTCGGGGCCGGGGTCGTCTGCCGGGTCCGCCCCGGCGACCAGGTCGCGACCGGCGACGTACTGCTCGAGCTGCACACCGACGACCCGGCTCGGTTCGGCCGGGCCCGCGAGAGTTTGGCGGGCGCCATCGTCATCGCGGACACCGCACCCGCGACCGGTCCGATCGTGCTCGAGCGGCTGGGCGCAGCGATGTCCGAGCCTCGACCAGCCGCACGGTAGCCTGCCCAATGCCCGCGCCCAGCCTCGACGTCGCGCAGATCGCGGCTGTCCCCAAAGTCCTCCTGCACGATCACCTCGATGGCGGCCTGCGCCCGGCGACCGTCATCGAACTGGCCCACGAGATCGGCTACAAAGGCCTGCCTGACAGTGATCCGCTGGTGCTGGCGAGCTGGTTCGCGGCCGAGACGCCCAAGCGCGACCTGGTCCGCTACCTGGCCGGTTTCACCCACACGGTGGCGGTCATGCAGACCGCCGACGCGCTGCGCCGGGTCGCCCGGGAGTGCGCCGAGGACCTCGCCGCGGACGGGATCGTGTACGCCGAGGTGCGCTTCGCCCCCGAGCTGCACACCGACGCCGGCCTCCGGCTCGAGGAGGTCGTCGAGGCGGTGCTCGACGGCTTCGCCGCCGGGATGGTGACGGCGCGGGCGGAGGGTCACCCGATCGTCGCCCGGGTGCTGCTCACCGCGATGCGCACGGCGGCCCGGTCGATGGAGATCGCGGAGCTCGCGGTCGCCTACCGCGACCGCGGGGTGGCCGGTTTCGACGTCGCCGGTGCGGAGGCCGGCTACCCCCCGACCCGGCACCTCGACGCCTTTCACCTCGTGCAGCGGGCCAACTTCCACTCCACCCTGCACGCCGGTGAGGCCTTCGGCCTGCCCTCGATCTGGGAGGCGTTGCAGTGGTGCAACGCCGAGCGGCTCGGCCACGGCGTACGGATCATCGACGACATCACCGTGGCCGCCGACGGCCACGCCGAGCTCGGCCGGCTGGCCGGCTACGTCCGCGACCGCCGGATCCCGCTCGAGCTCTGCCCGACCTCCAACGTCCACACCGGTGCGGTGGCGTCGCTCGCCGAGCACCCGATCGGGTTGCTGCGCCGGCTTCAGTTCCGGGTGACGGTCAACACCGACAACCGCTTGATGAGCGGGGTCACGCTGTCCTCCGAGCTGGCTCGCTGTTGCGACACCTTCGGCTGGGGCTGGTCCGACCTGCGCTGGCTGACGATCAACGCGATGAAGAGCGCGTTCTGGCCGTTCGACGACCGGCTCGAGCTGATCAACGGCGTGATCAAACCGGCGTACGCCGAAGTCTGCGGCTGACGCTTCGCCCCGTTTCAGCACACAACGCCGTCGACCGAATCGCCCACCGACGCTGTGACGGTGGCGGGCCGGCATGAAACGGTGGGTCGCGAGGCACCGTTGTGTGCTGAAACGGGGACTGGACGGGCGTGGGCTGGCGACCGCGGTTAGACGCCGGTGGGGTGCCAGACAGTCTTGATCTCGAGGAACGCGGTCATCCGGCTCAGGTCCGGCGCGGCCGACCAGTCCGGCTCGGTGGCGGTCCGGCGCAGCACCCGCTTGACCGTGTCGGCGGCGGAGCGCTCGAGGTCGTCGGCCAGGCCGTCCGCGCCGGCCAGGTCGAGGGCGTCGACATCGTGGTGCGAGGCCAGCCACGGGGCGAGCTCCGGCACCTCGCCGGTCAGCAGGTTGACGACTCCGCCGGGCAGGTCGGAGGTGGCCAGGACCTCGGCGAACGTGATCGCCGGCAGCGGGCGCTGCGTTGACGCGATCACCACGCAGGTGTTGCCGCTGACGATGACCGGCGCGACGACCGAGACCAAGCCGAGCAACGACGACGATGGCGGCGCGATGACGCCGATCACCCCGGACGGCTCGGGCACCGAGAAGTTGAAGTACGGCCCGGCCACCGGGTTGGCGGCGCCGAGCACCTGGCTGAGCTTGTCGCTCCAGCCGGCGTACCAGACCCAGCGGTCGATCGCCGCGCTGACCTGAGCGTCCGCCGACCGCTCGTCGATGCCCTCGGACGTGGCCACCTCGGCGACGAACTGGGCTCGCCGGCCTTCGAGCATCTCCGCGATCCGATAGAGGATCTGGCCGCGGTTGTAGGCGGTGGCGTCGGCCCAGCCGGGCTGCGCCTTGCGGGCCGCGACGACGGCGTCCCGGAGGTCCTTGCGCGAGGCCTGCGCAAGGTTGGCGATGAATTCGCCGTCGTGGCCGGAGATCGGGTAGGTGCGGCCGGACTCCGAGCGGGGGAACGCGCCGCCGATGAACAGCTTGTAGGTCTTGCGGACCTCGATCCGGTCGTCAGTGGTCAAGGTAGGCCCCCAGCCCGTGCCGGCCGCCCTCGCGGCCGTAACCGGATTCGTTGTACCCGCCGAAGGGCGAGGCGGGGTCGAACCGGTTGAAGGTGTTCGCCCAGACCACGCCGGCCCGCAGCCGGTTCGCCATCCAGAGGATCCGCGAGCCCTTGTCGGTCCAGATGCCGGCGGACAACCCGTACGGCGTGTTGTTGGCCTTCGCGACCGCCTCTTCCGGGGTGCGGAAGGTCATCACCGCCAGCACCGGCCCGAACACTTCCTCCTGAGCCACCCGGTGGGCGGGCGTCACGTCGGTCAGGACGGTCGGTGCGAACCAGTAGCCGGTCGTGGGCAGGTCGCACGGCGGTGACCACCGGGTCGCCCCTTCTGCCTCGGCGATCGCGGTCAGCTCGGTGATCCGCTCGAGCTGCGCGGCCGAGTTGATCGCCCCGATGTCCGTGTTCTTGTCGAGCGGGTCGCCGAGCCGAAGGTGCAGCAGCCGGCGCTGCAGCGCGTCGATCGTCTCGTCCGCGATCGACTCCTGGACGAGCAGCCGGGATCCCGCGCAGCAGACATGGCCCTGGTTGAAGAAGATTCCGTTGACGATCCCCTCGACCGCCTGGTCCAGCGGGGCGTCGTCGAAGACGATGTTCGCGGCCTTGCCACCGAGCTCGAGGGTGAGTCGCTTCGGGGTGCCCGCGACGGTCTTGGCGATCTGCTTGCCGACATCGGTCGATCCGGTGAACGCGACCTTGTCGACGCCGGGGTGCGCCACCAGGGTCTGGCCGACGCTCGGCCCGCCGTTGATGATGTTGACCACGCCGGGGGGCAGGTCGGCCTGCGCGATGATGTCGGCGAGGGCGAGCGCCGACAGCGGGGTCGTCTCGGCCGACTTCAGGACGGCGGTGTTGCCCGCGGCGAGGGCCGGGGCGAGCTTCCAGGCCGCCATCAGCAGCGGGAAGTTCCACGGCACGACCTGAGCCGCGACACCGAGCGGCTGCGGGTCGGTGCCGAAACCGGCGTACGGGAGCTTGTCGGCCCAGCCCGCGTAGTAGAAGAAATGCGCGGCCGCCAGCGGTACGTCGACGTCGCGCGACTCCCGGATCGGCTTTCCGTTGTCGAGGCTCTCAAGGACCGCCAGCTCGCGGGCCCGCTCCTGGATCAGCCGCGCGATCCGGAACAGGTATTTCGACCGCTCCCGGCCCGGCATCGGCCGCCACACCGTCTCGTAGGCCCGCCGGGCGGCCGCCACCGCGGTGTCGATGTCGGCGGAGTCCGCGAGTGCCACCGAAGCGAGCACGGACTCGTCGGCCGGATTGACGGTCTTGAACGTGCCGCCGTTGCCGTCGACGAACCGGCCGTCGATGAACATGCCGTAGGACTCGCGCAGCCGCGCAGTCTCCCGTGACTCAGGCGCCGGCGAGTATTCGAAGTCGCTCATCGCGGCACCCTCACCGGGCGCAGCGATGCGGAGACGCCGATCACATTGGAGCGAGCCACCATCGCTCCGCTTCGGTACTCGTTCATCTGGTCAGTCCACCGTCACGTAATGCGGGCCGGAGTAGGTCCCGGTCCGTCGCTTCATTCGCTGCATCAGCAGATCGTTGAGCAGGCTCGAGGCGCCGAAGCGGAACAGCCGAGGGGACAGCCACTCGTCGCCGGCTACTTCCTTGACCGCGACCAGGTAGTGGAGCGCGTCCTTCGACGAGCGGATCCCGCCGGCCAGTTTCACACCGCGATGGTCGCCGGTGACCGCCGCGAAGTCGCGGACCGCGCCGAGCATGGTGATCGCGACCGATGGCGTGGCCGAGGGGCTGATCTTGCCGGTCGACGTCTTGATGAAGTCGGCGCCCGCCGCCAGTGCCAGCCAGGACGCCCGATGCACGTTGTCGTACGTCACCAGCTCGCCGGTCTCGAGGATCACCTTCAAGTGCGCCGCGCCGCACTCCTGCTTGACGGCAACGATGTCGTCGTACACCTGGGCGTAGCGCCCCGAGAGGAACGCGCCGCGGTCGATGACCATGTCGATCTCGTCAGCGCCGGCGCTGACCGCCTCGCGGACGTCGGCCAGCCGCACCGTTTGCGACGCCCGACCGGACGGGAACGCGGTCGCGACGCTGGCCACCGCGACGCCGGTGCCGGCGAGGTGCCCGACCGCCTCGGCGATCAGGTCCGGGTAGAGGCACACCGCCGCCACCCGCGGGCACTGCGGATCGGTCGGGTCCGGGTGGACCGCCTTCGCGCACAGGCTGCGCACCTTGCCCGGGGTGTCGTTGCCTTCCAACGTGGTCAGGTCGACCATCGACACAGAGGTGTCGAGACCCCATTGCTTCGCGTCGGTCTTGATGCTGCGCGACCAGAGCATCGCGGCCCGCTGCTCGACGCCGACCTGGTCGACCGGAGCCAGCCCGCGCAGGAAGCGGCGCAGCGACGCGTCATCTGCTCCCGCCAGCTCCGGCAGGGAGTCGCTGGACGGTCGCGCCGTGGTCATCGGGGCTCGGTCGCGACCAATGCGCCGCCGCGCTTGACCTTGGGTGGCGGGCGCCGCAGCCGACGCGGGAACAATGCGCGCATGAAGGCGTAGACCGCGATCCCGCGGGCGTTTTCCTTGCCGTACTTCGCGACCACTGCGCTCCGGGCCCGGCGGCCGTTCGTGGCCCCGTCGAGGAACATCAGCGCGAGGCTGAACAGCGCGACGAAGTTGTCGGCCGTGTGGACCGCGGTTACGGGGATCAGCGACGCGAGGAACACGACCGCGATCAGCCCGAAGAAGACCTGGCCGTAGGTGAAGCGGGAGTCGATCACGTCGCGGGCCAGCCGCTTCTCCGGTCCCGCATCGCGGGCCGGCAGGTTGCGCTCGTCACCGGTCACGAGCGCCTGCCGGGCGGCCATGCGCTCCTGACGGCGCTTGTCGCGGGTCAGCGCCGCGGCTTCCTTGCGGTTCTTGGGGGTCTGATTGCGCCGGGCTTGACGCGCCGCGGCGCGTTTGGGCGTCGGGCGGCCCTTGCCGGCGGGTTCGTCCGGCGCGCCGTCGAGATCGACCGAGTCGGTTTGGCCGTCCTTGACCGACGATCGCCGAAGGAGCATCACAGCGCTGAGTCTACGGATGATCAGGGGGTGTTCAGCATCGTGACTAGGCTTGAAGGCCCCCGGGGGCATCGTGCCCTGCGGGACCGAGGCTGGACGCAGCCGCCGGGCACGGGCGCAGGAGAGGTCGGGACCGAGATGGGCATGGGCAAGCGGCTGTCCTTGATCGTGAAGTCGAAGGCGAACAAGCTGCTGGACAAGCACGAGGATCCGCGCGAGACCCTCGACTACTCCTACGAGAAGCAGTTGCAGCTGCTTACGCAGGTACGCCGCGGAGTCGCCGATGTCGCGACCAGCCGCAAGCGCCTGGAGATCCAGATGCAGCAGCTACAGGCCAGCTCCGACAAGCTGCAGTCCCAGGCCCAGCAGGCCGTGACGGCCGGCCGCGACGACCTGGCCCGCGAGGCGCTGACCCGCCGCGCCGCGGCCAACACCCAGCTGGCCGACCTGCAGACCCAGCACGCCGACCTGCAGGCGCAGGAGGAGAAGCTGACCCAGGCCTCGCAGCGACTGCAGGCCAAGGTCGACGCCTTCCGCACCCGCAAGGAGACGATCAAGGCGACCTACACCGCGGCCGAGGCGGAGACCAAGATCGGCGAGGCGGTCTCCGGCATCTCCGAGGAGATGGGCGACGTCGGCCTCGCGATGCAGCGGGCACAGGACAAGACCCAGCAGATGCAGGCGCGGGCCGGCGCCGTCGACGAGCTGCTCGCCTCAGGCGCGCTCGACGACGTGACCGCCGGCCCCGGCAGTGGCGGCGACGACATCCAGCGCGAGCTGGACGCGCTCTCGGCGGGCACCGACGTCGACGCGGAGCTGGCCAAGCTCAAGGGCGCACTTCCGGCCGGCAGCGGGCCGGCCGCGATCGCCGGCGGCGAGTCGGCCCCGGCCGACGAGGCCGCCGCCCCCGCTGAGCCCCAGGCTGCGCAGCCGGAATCTGGGGAGCAGTCGTGATTGCGCGAATCCTCGGCGAGGGCCAGTACGACGTACCGGACAGCGCGCTCGTCGAGCTCGAGACGCTCGACGTGGCGGTGCAGGCGGCAAGCGACGGCGGTGACCAGGCCGACTTCACCCGGG